>CAZYKR010000055.1:7599-19510 GCA_964648005.1 uncultured Iamiaceae bacterium | reverse complement strand
GCCGGTCCCGACCACCAGCGAAACCCCTGCTCGGCAGGGGTTTCGTCGCGTAGTGGGGCCGAGAGCGGGACCCGAGTCGGGACTCCTGTCGCGCAATCGCACCAGTGACTGCGGGCACCCGGTAGCCGAGCGCAAGCACGATCGACTCCGCCGCCACGCCTCGCGGACCCACCGAGCCTTCGTGCTCGACGGGGAGCCTGTCTTCGGCGTGTCGGTGTTCTGCGCCTTCGACGACATCGGCCCTGGCTCCCTCGACGGCCTACTTCGCTCGCGACTGGCCACCTACCGATGGGTCCACACCCCGACCGCGGGACAGCTCGCAGAGGCCGGGTTCTCAATCCTGGCCGCCTTCGCCCGCCCGCACGACACACTGCTCCTCCACGCCATCGGCGACGAGCTGCTGGGCCGGCTCGAGACGGCCCTCGGCCCGCCAGTCGAGAACCCGCATCATCGGAGAGGCCGATCTGGCCGATGAGGTGACCGAGATGGTGACGATCGACATCCCCGCAGACCTGAACGGCGAGGACGAGACCGGCTTCGTCTGGACCTTCCTCGACGAAGCCCGTGCCCCCGAGCTCGTGACTCCGGGCGCCATCGTGGTGACCGGCGACGAGGACGCCCCCGCCGTCGCCGAGGTCGTCGACCTGGTCGAGAAGGGCACCGGCACGGTGGTGTACCTCCGCATCCTCCCGGGCTCGATCGAGGACTACACCGCCCTCGTCGCCCGAACCGTCGTCTCCTGAGCGAGACGTCACCGTGCCCGGCTGGCGAGGCGCAGCTGCGTCGGTCCCTCGCCTCATCGACGATCTGAATGCGCTTCTGCAAGAGCAGGTCGCCGCTGACTGATCGTCGCCCGGTCACTTACGCGCAGAGGGCGGTCCCGGGCATCGCCGGGACCGCCCTCGAGTCGCGCACGCCTAGGAGACGGTGCCGTCCGACTCCCCACCACCGCGCAGCATCGACGGGACATCGAGATCGTCATCCGCCGTTGCGCCGACGGCGACCGGGGCCACGGTCGGGGCATCGATCGGGTCCGCACCATCGGCACCGTTGCCATTGGGCTGACCATGGTCGACGGCCAGGTTGCGCATGAGCATGGCGCCCAGGCCGCCGAGTACGCCGCCTTCGGACCCGACGAGGATGTCGGGGACGATCTTGACGTGGCCGGTGCCGATCTCGCGCAGTGCGGCCACCATTGCCGTCTGCTCCGAACCGATCGCCCGACGCTGGGCGTCGAAGCCCTTGGCCCGGGCCAGACCGAGCGCCTCCTCGGCGGCGGCCGTCGCCTCGCCGAGGTCTCGGGTGCGGTGCGCTTCGGCGGCGCCGGTCGTGGTGATGACGGCGGCCTCGCCTTCGGCGCGTGCCTTGGCGGCGTGGGCCCGGGAGGTCTCGATGTCGATCGACACGTTGGCCTGCGCCAGCTCCGCCTGCATGTCGGCGACACCGCGCTGCTGCTCGAGGCTGACACGGGCTTCCTGCGCTTCGCGCTGCTGGGCGAAGGTCGACCGCTCCTGCGCCGCGATCTCACGGCTGGTCAACACCTCGACCAGATCCTGCGGGAAGACCACATCCTGGATGTACACGCCACGGGTCTCGACCTCGTAGCGCGACAGGTACTGCTGGATGTAGCCCTCGGCCGCGTGCTGGACCTCGTCGCGCTTCTCGATGAACTCGGTGGCGCCGAGGGTCTGCAGCTTGTTGCGGAAGTAGTTGCCCACCGCCGACTGCAGCACCTCGTTGACCAGGTTGGCCATGGTGCCGACCATCGAGATGACCTTCGGTGCCCGCGTGTCGGGCACGTGGATCTGCACCTGCAGGTCGATCGAGAAGTTGAACGCCTCCTTCGACTTGGCGTCGATGGGAGCGAGCCGTGCGTCGAGGCTGTGCGCCTCCGACGTCGTGTGCGACCAGTTCAGGGTCAGGATCGACGTCGGCACGATCTCGGCTTCGTAGATGCGCGGGTTGAGGGTGTACTTGCCCGTGCGCAACGGCTCGGACCAGATGCCCTGATGACCGGGCTTCACGATCGAGCCGAACTTGAACTCGGCGCCGGAGGTGTCCTCGGTGGGCAGGCCCACATAGGACTTGATGACGGCCACCTCGCCCTGACGCACCACGAGCATCTCGCGGAGCTCGACGCGCACCAGGAACGGGTTGAGCAGGTACGAGCCATACAGCAGCGGATCGTGCTGCAGGCCGATGCACCCACCCGAGTCCAGGAAGGCTTGGTAGTTCTGGTAGTTGTCGTGCAGGTCGTTCTTGGCGCGCAGCACGGCCTGGATCACTCGAGCCGGCGTGCCGGTGTCGGGTGACTGCTCCATCGCCGTGACGTCGGCGAACCCGCCGATGCGGCTGGCGATGTCACCCGAGGGCGGGCCCTCGAGCGTGGTCACGACGCCGACGACGTCACGGTCGCCTTCAGGCGTGATGTGCACGACCGTCAGCACCCGCGGATCGACCTGGGCGATGGCGGCGTCGGTGCTGTCGGAGATGACCTCGCCGAACGTGTTGGCGCTCGTCAGCACGACGAAGCCGATCGGGTGGATCGGGGCCGTCGTGCCCGGGGGCAGGACCGGACGCTGCACGCCGCGCTGGCCGCCTTGGGCCAGGAAGGTGCGCACGTCGCTGAAGTTGCCGAACTCCGCTCGATAGATGGCGGACTTGGCGCCGGTGGCCAAGGGTGCGCCCACCTGGGCGATGACCAGCCCGATGTGATCCGGCGGGACCTGGACCCAGTCGTAGCGCTTGACCTTGAACACCGGCCAGAACTTGAACCGCAGACCCGGCATGAGCAGGTCTGCCTGGTAACCGGCCTCGCCGTTGCAGGCGATGAGCTGGTCGCCGTCGATCTTGCGACCGACGCGCTTGGTGACGAGCCCCACCTCGGACGGGCCGATCGAGTGGAAGCTGCGCAAGGCGATGATCACGACGAGACCGATCACGACGAGCACGCCGATGAGGATGCTGCCGATCTCCACCTGAACCCCTTTCTGTGAGCACCGTGTGGGTGCTCGGCGTCGACGCGCGGTCTAGGGAGCCGCGAAGACGTCGATGCCGGCCACCGTAACGAAGCCCGTATGCAGGCGTCCGATGCTTACGGTTTCTTTCGTCGCGACGTCGAGCCGTGCGCCGGGGAAGATGTACGGCTCGAAGTGGTCGAGATCGTCGCCGTCGGCAGCGCCGAGGCGCACCTTGGCGTGCGACGCCAGGTGCTCGGCAGCAAAGGCGCGCTCGTCGTAGTCGGCCGTGACGAAGTAGCCGGCGCCGCCGGGATTGAAGACGTCCTCGAGCACCCGGAACCATCCGTCGCCCTCGCACCGCAGGTCGAGCTGGCGCGCACACGTCGACGCCGTGTGCCCACGCGCCACGGCGTCGGCCACGTCGGACCGGGAGAACAACCCGACCGAGACCGGCGTGCCCACGGCCAGGGCCCGCAGGTCGAGGCAGCGCTCGGCCCGCGCCTGCTCGACCACGCCACCGAGGTCGGCCAACCGACGGGCCAACGCCAGGCGCGCGGCGTGCTCGCGCTCGAGGTGCAACCGCAGTTCGTCATCGCCGAAGGCCCGCTCCAGCACGACCCATTGCTGGTCGGCGGGCAGGCGATCGAAGACCGACCGCACCACCCGGTCGCGCTCGGCGTTGGGGATGCGCTCGACGGCCGCCACGAGGGCTTCGGCGCTGGCCGAGTCGTCGGCGGCGACCCGGGCGACGTCGTGGCGGATCTCGCGAGCCAGCTCCAGGTACGGCGCCAGCTCGACCAACTCCTCGGCCGACACCGCCGGCACGGCGGGCGGCGGCGAGCTGTCACGGGCATCGGGCACGCGCTCATCTTGGCAGCGGAGCGTCGACGTTGCGCCGCACGCAGGTCGACGGTGTGGGACGCGCGCACCGGGAACGCCGGCGCTCGGGACGGACGGGATTCGTACAGAGGTAGTGTCACGACTCGTCAGCGTCGAGCAGAGGAGCGTCACGATGGCCGTCGGTCGCTTGAGCGTGGGAGCCGCAGCAGAGCTCGCGAGCCTCGCTCGCACCGTCGCCCGGCGTGCCGCCGGCGAGCAGCCCGCGCCCGGCGCCACGCTCGCGACGGGTGATCCCCATGCGGCCCCTGCACTGCCGGTCGCGCCCGAGGAGACCGTCCCGTCGGCGAGCGCCGAGCTGGGCACGGCGCTGGTGGGGGCAGCGTTCGAGGCCGCCGACCTGGCCCGAGACGCCACGGCGCTGGCGTGGCGCACGACAGCGCCCGTACGCGCCATGGCCGGCTGGGTGGCGCAGGCGCCGCCGGCCCGGCCGGTGACCGCCCGAGTCGAGGCGACCGTCGCCCGGTGGGCAGAACGCGGTGCGGCCGAGACCGAGGCCGGCCGCGTCGAGGTGCGCGCCTTCGGACGAGCCGCCGTCGACGAGGTGGCGGCGAGCCAGGGCATCCCGGCGACGGTCGGTGACGTCATCGAACCGATGCTGCCGGTGATCGTCGAGCGCGCGCTGCCGGGCATCCTGGAGACGGCCTTGCCGGATGTCATGGCCATGCTGAGCGAGGACCCGTCGGCCATCGGCGGCGTCGTCGATGCCCTGCTGCCCCAGCTGCTTCCAGAGATCATGGGCAAGCTCAGCGACGACCCGACGGCCATCGGCGGTGTGGTCGACTCGCTGCTGCCGTCGCTGCTGCCGACCGTCATGGACCGACTCGCCGACGACCCGGCTCCGCTGCTCGGCGTCGTGAACACGATCGTCGAGCCCCTGCTCGCCGAGCTGCTTCCGACGGTCGTCGATCAGCTCGGCGAGAACCCGGAACCGATCCGCGAGCTGGTCATGGGGCAGTCGACCAGCATCGCCGGCGACATGGTCGAGAGCGTCCGCGCCCGGGCCGTCACCGGCGACGAGCGCGCCGAGCGCATCGCCCGCAAGTTGCTGTTCCGCAAGCAGCGGCCCGAACTGGCGTCGTCAGCCGTGCCGGAGCTCAACGCCGGCGCGCCGCCGGCCGCTGACGGCACGAACGGCGCCAGCTCGGCTGCCCACGAGCCGCAGGGCACCACGACGGCGGGGACATCGTGAGCACCACCGAGCGCTCACCCGAGACCGAAGGCGGTCTGGCGCAGCCCGCCGGCTTCGTCAGCCGGGCGATGGCGTTCACGGTCGACCTGCTCGTCATTTCGATCGGCATGGCGGGAGCCACCGTGGTCTTCGACTCCCTCGGGATCGTCTTCACCACGGTCGACCTGAACAGCCTCGATCACACCGGCTATCTGGCGGTCGGGTTCCTCGCCTTCATGGTGTACTGCGCCCTCGGCTTCACGCTGTTCGGTCAGACCATCGGCAAGCTGCTGTTCGGTCTTCGAGTCGTGCGGCCCGACGGGTCCAACCCACACTTGGCACGATCGCTCATCCGGGCGTTCACCTACAGCCTGTCGGCAGTGCTCGGCATCGGCTTCCTGATCGTGCTCGTGACGCGCGACCGGCGTGCGCTCCAGGACTACCTGGCGGGCACGTTCGTCGTCTACGCCTGGCCGGCCCGGCCGCGCACCCTCGTCGACCTGCGCTCGCTCGAGCCGCTGGTGCCCGACACGCACCGGCGCCCGACGCGCCGATCCGGCTGACGCCGATACCGATCGGCGCCGACAGGTCGAGCCGAACCCGCAGGGATCAGACGTGCTGCGGGTTGCGCGACACGCCGTCGCGGATCGCCGCGGCAGAAACCGCCGCAGCGACGCGCTCGACGATGCGGTCGTCGAAGATCGACGGCACGATGTAGTCGGCCGACAGCTCGTCGTCATCGACGACCGACGCGATGGCGTCGGCGGCGGCGAGCTTCATGCCCTCGGTGATCGAGGTGGCCGACACGTCGAGCGCACCGCGGAAGATGCCGGGGAAGCACAGGGCGTTGTTGATCTGGTTGGGGAAGTCCGATCGGCCCGTGGCGATGACGGATGCCACGCCCTTGGCCTGTTCCGGACGGATCTCCGGATCGGGGTTGGCCAGCGCGAACACGATGGGGTCGACGCCCATCGTCTCGAGGTCCTCGCGGGTGATGAGCCCTGGACCCGAGACGCCCACGAACACGTCGGCACCAGGCATGACCTCCGACAGGGTGCCCGTCAACCGGTTGGGGTTGGTGTTCTCGGCGAACCACTGCTTGGCGGGGTTGAGGTCCTCACGGCCCTCCCAGATGGCGCCCTTGCGGTCGACGCCGACGACGTGGGGCACGCCTGCCTCGAGCAGGATCTTCGAGATCGCCACACCGGCGGCGCCGACCCCGGCGATGACGACGTTGAGGTCCGACATCTTCTTGTCGACCAGCTTCAGGGCGTTGGTCAGCGCCGCCAACACAACCACGGCCGTGCCGTGCTGGTCGTCGTGGAAGACGGGGATGTCGAGCGCGGCCTCGAGGGCCTCCTCGATCTCGAAGCACTGCGGCGCGGCGATGTCTTCGAGGTTGATGCCGCCGAACACGGGCGCCAGGCGCTTGACGGTCTCGATGGTCTCCTCGGCGGAGTGCACGTCCAAGCACACCGGGAAGGCGTCGACCCCGGCGAACTCCTTGAACAGCAGCGCCTTGCCCTCCATCACGGGCAGGGCCGCCTCGGGACCGATGTTGCCCAGACCGAGCACCGCGGTGCCGTCGGTGACGATGGCGACGGTGTTGCGCTTGATCGTCAGGTCGTGCACCCGTTCGGGGTCAGACGCGATCGCCTTGCAGATGCGGGCGACGCCGGGCGTGTACGCCATGGACAGGTCGTCACGGTCGCGCGCCGGCGCCAGGGACCGGACCTCGATCTTGCCGTGCTTGTGCATCGAGAAGGTGCGGTCCTCGTGCGAGAGCACCTCGATGCCGTCGAGCCCGCGGATGGCGTCGAGAACCACCAGCTGATGCTCCTCCGACGAGCAGTTCACGACGATCTCCTCGTCGAGGTAGCTCTGCTTCGCCTCGAACCCCTCGAGGGCGACGATGTTGCCGCCTACCTCGCCGATCGCCATGGCCAGGCGACCCAGCTGACCTGGACGGTTGTCCAGTCGGGCAAGGATGCGCATCGAGAAGGCTGCGGTGGGAGTGTCGTGGGGCGTCGGCGCCATTCGGAGGACGGTAGGCGATCGTCGGGACCTCTCGCCAAGACATGCCCGACCACCGGCGACCGGCTGCACCGGCGCGACACCGGCCGAAGGTCACACCCGGTGGCCTGTCGGCCACCGCGGCGCCTCCCGTACACTCGCCCCATGGGTCGTGTCGTCGCTGTCGCCAACCAGAAGGGCGGCGTCGCGAAGACCACGACGGTGCACACGATCGGTGCCGCCGTCGCCGCCCGTGGCCTGCGGGTGTTGCTGGTCGATCTCGATCCGCAGGCGTGCCTCACCTACGCCAACGGCGTCGATCCCGATGCCCTCGAGCTGTCGCTGCACGACGTGATGATCGGCAGGGCCCACGCCCGCGACGTGCTGGTCAAGCACGGGGACCTGCATCTGCTGCCGGCGACGATCGACCTCGCCGGTGCAGAGGTGGTGCTGCTGTCCAAGACCGGTCGAGAGTTCACGTTGCGGCGTGCCTTGGCGGACGTGCGCGATGACT
The DNA here is from genome assembly GCA_964648005.1 of uncultured Iamiaceae bacterium. Classification (GTDB taxonomy): domain Bacteria; phylum Actinomycetota; class Acidimicrobiia; order Acidimicrobiales; family Acidimicrobilacustridaceae; genus JAGQTE01. The sequence continues at coordinate 11,955 of CAZYKR010000055.1, read as the reverse complement.
ACGACCTCGTCCTGATCGACTGTCCGCCGTCGCTGAGCATCTTGACCATCAACGGCCTGACCGCCGCCGACTTCGTGCTCGTCCCCCTGCAGTGCGAGACGCTCAGCCACCGCGGCGTCGGCCAGCTGCTCGAGACCGTCGACGAGGTCCGTTCGTACACCAACCCGGACCTGCGGGTACTGGGTGCGGTGGCCACGATGTTCGATCGGCGCACCAACCTGGCCCGCGACGTCGTGGCCTCGGTGCCCGACCGCTACGGCCTCGACGTGCTCGAGCCGCCGGTCCCCAAGTCCGTCAAGGTGGCCGAGGCGCCCGCCACCGGGTGCACGATCCTCGAACACGCGCCGACGTCGAAGGTGGCCGACGCCTACCGCGCCCTGGCCGACCGGGTGCTGGAGCGGGTGTGACCGACGAACCTGCACGCCGCCGCGTCGACCCCTCGGGACGGCACGCCTTGTTCTCGGCGCCGGTCGACGCCGCCCGCGACCAGCTCCGCCCCGGCAACGCCAAGGAGGGCCGTGACGCCCTCTACTCGACCGGTCCCCGCCAGACGGGCACGGTCATCGTCGAGTGCAGCTCGTGCGACGGGCGCACGCGGGCGAGCCTCGTCGACCTCGGCATCCGTCTGGTGAGCATCTCGGTGTGGCTCCCCGGCCGCCGCTACTCCCACTGGATGCGCTGCCCCACGTGTCACCAGCACACCTGGTGTCGCGTCGGCTGGAACGAGTAGCCCGGGTCAGAACGCGTCGAAGTCCAAGAACTCGATGGACGAGAGGCGGAAGGCCGTCGGGTCGTAGTCGTCCTCGCCCGAGGCGAACAGGATGTTCAGCGGCGACGGCAGGTACCGACGCGGCAACGACACGCCCTTGGTCTCGACGCGGTTGTTCGTGCCGGCGTACACCGTGGCCACGACCTTGTGGTGCCGCGCCGCCGCACCGAAGACCGGTGCACCGCTGACCACGTCGGTCGCCGCGGAGTTGCGCCGGAACAGACCGAGCACGACGGCGACCGGGACCGCCTTCACCTTGACCCGCGTCGAGATCCCGATCACGTCGCGGCACCAGTGGACCGAGTAGGCGCCGCCCGGGTTGGACAGGCGCCACCGCAGCAGCGCCGGCGTCCAGCGCTGGCTCCACCGTTCGTCTCGCGGTGTCTGGTCGATGGCATCGATCAGACGGTCGGCGGCATCACCGGCGAGCCAGGTCGCGTCGACGCGCTCGGAGCGCACGCCCCGAACGAAGGGGTTCGCCGGCCGCGCCACGACGGGCATCGCTTCGACGTAGGTGTGCCCCGGTGCGGCGAGCGCCGCCGGAGTCCCCGCATCGTTCGAGACCCCGAAGATCCCCAGCCCACCGTGCGCGCCAACAGCTTCCCGGGTGGCGACGAGGAGCTTGATGTACTTCCCCATCCTGGTGACTTTCGGCGATGCCGAGGCGTTGACGATGAGGCCGATCACCTTCTGGCGGCTGTCGTTGTGGAACCCCGCCGGGACGGCCGCCACGTGCACGAGCCGTCGGTCGTCGTCGTCGAGGTTCTGCTGGACCGCCGGACCGTTCGGATGCTGGTTGTACCAGTGGTCGATGAACGTGTCGTCATCCCACGCCGACGATGGCAGCACCTCGCGCAACAGGCGCAAGGTGCGTTCGAGGTCGTCGGCCGAGATGGGCTCGGCGGGACGCCACCCGGCCTGCGCCGCGCTCACGAGCCCGTCCGATGCGTCAACCACCTGGTTCCCTCCCCTCCCGGATCACCCGGGCCGGTCGCCGCACGCGCCGCCAGACCAACAGACACGCCGGGTCACCGTATCGTTACGTTGCTGACGCGGCATCAGATGCTGCACCGTCAGACGGCGTCGAAGTCCAGCAACTCGAACGTGTCGAAGCGGAACGCCTGTTGGTCCAGGTCCGACAGCGTCAAGAACAGCAGGTTGAGCGGCGCCGGCACGCGCTCGCGCGGCACCGAGACGCCCCGCAGCTGCACCTGGGCGTTGTACCCGGCGTAGAAGACCGACGGCGCCTTGTGGTAGCGACACGCGGCGGCGACGAGCGACCGACCCGAGATCGGGCCCGACGACGTCCCTCGCGGCAGCAGCTTCACGATCACGGCTACGGGCACGCCTTTCACGAACGACTTGGTGGAGACGGCAACCGCCTCGTCCGCGACGTGCAGCACGTAGTGGGTGTCGGGGCGGTTCAACCGCCAGCGCAGCGCGTCGGTCGTCCAACAGCGCAGCCAGTCGCCTGCCGGCTGGTGGTCGACGGTCGCGGCGATCCGGGCGAACGCGCGCGACGCCAAGAAGGACGAGGAGCAGTCGTAGCTGACCACGCCCAAGCCGGTTCCCATCGGCGGGCACACCTTGAGCGGCAATTGCATGAGGAACGACGCGCCGAGCCCGTCGAGTGAGGTGCCGGGCACGGTCGACGCCTCGTTGGTCACCCCGAAGCCACCGATGGCGCCCTGCTCGAGCACGTACGGGATATGCGCGAGCACCTGCGTGGCGAAGACGTTGTTGCCACGGCCTCGCTCGGCGACGGCGATGTTGACGATCTGCACGAAGCGCTCCCGCCGCTCGGCGTTGCGCAACAGCACCGGCACTGCCGCCCCGTGACCGACGATGTCGGGTCGCTCGTCACCGATGTCGACGGCGACCGTGTCGCCATCGGGGCACTCGTCGTAGAGCCACGTCAGGTAGCGCTGCGTGAAGCGCTCATCGCCCATGACGTGACGCAACAGGTTCGACACGTCGCCCCAGTCGCCCGTCGCCACGTCGACGGTAGCGCTGCTCACGGTCTGGTGCAGCCGGTGGATGGTCACGGCACCTCCTCATCGGCAGGTCCGTCCGCCCGGCCCGCGTCCTCTCCCTCAGGCGGTCATGTTGGCAGGTTCGGCGGTGCCGGGCGCACCCGAACGCTTGCGGCGGTCCCACCACTGCCGGAGCAGCTGATCGATCCCGACGGACGCGGCGATGACCAGCACGACTTCGCTCGGCACCCGATAGCGCGACAGGGCGAACGAGATGACCGCCACGAAGCTGGTCATGACGAAGATGGCCAGCAGCGGCGAGATCGGCAGACGGCGCTTGCGCATGGCCACCAGACCGACGATGGCGAACGGCCACATGGCGAAGTACATGGCCTTCCCCCACACCGTGGGGCCACGTGGCCGCACCTCGAGGAACACGTCGACGTCGGTGTTCTGCCCCGGCTTGTACAGATCCCAGATGCGCCCGATCCGAGCCGCCATCACCACGGGCGTCCGGCCGGGGTGGTCGGCGATGTAGGCGAGCGCCTTCTCGCGCGCCTGGTAGTCGACGACGGACTCGTCATCTCCGCTCCCGGGGGCGATCGCCGCCAGGATGAACCCCAACGCTTCGGGATCGTCCTCGAGGCACTTGAAGTTCAACAGCCCCAACGTCTCCTCGTCGTAGTACGCCGCATCACAGCTCCCGCTCAACAGCACGATGCCGACACCGGCAGTGCCGAACACCGGACGCTCGAAGGTCGTCAGGTTGCGCAGTGTCCACGGCATGACCACCACCTGGGCCGTGACGATGGCGAGGGCACCGAGCTTCAGCCAACCGGTCCCCTTCAGACGGTCCCGCATCCCCCACACGAGGAACGGCACCATGATCCAGGCGATCATGCCGGTCTCGGCGCGCACGAGCTGCGCCACGCCGACGGCCAGGCCGAGCAGCAGTGCGGTGCGAGGGCGCGGCCGATCCCAGAACGCGTAGGCAGCCAGCAGCACCGTGGCGACGAGCGGGATGTACAGCGACTCCGACATCAACTTGCCGTCGTTGATCCACAAGAAGGGGTAGACGGCGGCGAGCGAGCCGGCGATGATCCCGGCGCGCCGACCGGCGAGGCGCTGCCCGACCAGGCCGATCAGGAACACGCCGATGGCGCCGAGCACGGTCGAGGCCGCCCGCTGTTGCGCCACCGTGGTGAGTCCCACGAGGTTGGCGGTGGCGAGGAACGTCGAGTAGCCGGGCGGGTGGGCGGCCGACGGCTGGTACTCGCCGTTGATGAGGTAGCTGAACGGCGAGCCCAACCCCTCGCCGTCAGCGATCATCCGGCCTTGGCCGAAGTAGAAGGTCGAGTCGCCGCTGGCGACGTCGAAGCACTCGCGATCGGGGTTCTTGACCTTGTCCAGGCCCTGTTCGAGGGTGACGCCACCCGCTGACCAGATGCTGACGTCGTAGTCGCACGTGGGCCACCACACGGTGACGAAGAGCAGTCGCAGCACCAAGCCGGCGACGGCGACGGCGATCAGCGGCCAGTTGCGTACCGTCGCACGGGCGACCCGGGTGCCGAGCGACGGGCGCGGCGCCGGTTCGGTGGCCTCAGGGACGCTGGG
>CAZYKR010000055.1:0-7589 GCA_964648005.1 uncultured Iamiaceae bacterium | reverse complement strand
ACGGCGTCAGTCGCCGGCCGGAGCGCGCCCGACGAGACGGACCTCGCCCGACCCGGCGAGCACCTCGCCGACCTCGGTGGCGCGATGCCCGGCCGCACGCAGCACGTCGAGCGCCTTGAGCGCGGCGTTCGCCGGTACGGCGACGATCATGCCCAAGCCCATGTTGAACACCTTGGCCATCTCGTCGTCGCTGATGCTGCCCAGCCGCTGGATCTCGCCGAAGACGCGCGGCGGTTCCCAGCCGCGTCGGTCGACGACGGCATCCGTGTGCGGCGTCAGCATCCGCACGAGGTTGCCAGGGATGCCGCCGCCGGTGATGTGCGCGATCGCATGGACGTCCACGGCGTCGGTCAGCGCCAAGATCGCCGGGGCGAAGATGACCGACGGGGCGAGCAGCTCGTCGGCGAGCGAATGGTGGGCGCCGGCGTACGCCGGCTCGTCGAGGCGCCGGCCGGCGACATCGAAGAACACCCGCCGCGCCAGGGAGTAGCCGTTGGAGCGCAGGTTGGTCGACGGCAGGCCGATCAGGACGTCGCCCGGGCGCACCGCCTCACCGGTGATCAGCCGGTCGCGATCGGCGACGCCGACGGTGAAACCCACCAGGTCGAACTCGCCGGGCTCCATGGCACCGGGGTGCTCCGCCATCTCGCCACCGATCAGGGCGCAGCCCGCTTGGCGACAACCCTCGGCCACGCCCTCGACGAGCTGCTCGATGTGATCGGGGTCGAGCTTGCCCACGGCGATGTAGTCCAAGAAGAACAGCGGTTCGGCACCTTGGCACGCCACGTCGTCGACGCACATGGCGACGAGGTCGATGCCGATGGTCTCGAAGTGCCCGGCGGCCTGGGCGACGAGCGCCTTGGTGCCGACGCCGTCCGTCGAGGACACGAGCACCGGTCGCTTGTAGCGCTTGGCGTCGAAGCCGAACAGCCCACCGAAGCCGCCGATGTCACCGATGACCTCGGGGCGGAAGGTGGACCGGACCTTGGCCTTGATGCGCTCGACCGCCTCTTCGCCGGCGGCGATGTCGACGCCGGCGGCCTCGTAGGTCTCCCCCATCGTCAGCGCGCCCTCACTGCTGGGCCTGCCGAGCGCGCCGGGCCGCGTCGGCAGGCAGCTCGGGTGTGTCGCCGAACAGCGTCAGCCCGCCCGCGTGCTGCTCGACGAGCTGCTCGCGCTCGTGCGGTGCGCAGCCGCTCTTCTCGAGGACGTCCTTGGAGAGCTCGACGGGGACCTCGACCGGATAGTCACCGGTGAGGCAGGCATCGCAGAACCCGGCGCCGCCCGTCCCCGTCGCCAGCTTCAGGCGGTCGAGCGTGAGGTAGGCCAACGTGTCGACGCCGAGGTAATCGCGGATCTCGTCGATCTCGAGCTGCGCAGCCAGCAGCTCGCTGCGCGTACCGGTGTCCATGCCGTAGAAGCACGGCCACTTGTAGGGCGGCGAGCTGATGCGCATGTGGACCTCGAGCGCCCCCGCCTCGCGCAGCATGGCCACCATCGCCCGCGTGGTGGTGCCACGCACGATCGAGTCATCGACCACCACGAGGCGCTTGCCGGCGATGTTGTCGCGCAGCGGGTTGAGCTTCATCCGGACGCCCAGCGCCCGCATCTGCTGGTTCGGCGCGATGAACGTCCGGCCGATGTAGCGGTTCTTCACCAGGCCCTGCCCTTGCGGGATGCCGCTGGCCCGGGCGAAGCCCTCGGCGGCGGGGATGCCCGACTCGGGGACGCCCATGACCATGTCGGCCTCCGCCGGCGCCTGCTCGGCCAGCAGCTCGCCCATGCGCACGCGGGCGTGGTGCACGTTCTGGCCGTAGAGGCGTCCGTCGGGGCGGGAGAAGTAGACGAACTCGAACAGGCAGAGGCGGGGTTCGACCCGGTGCTGCTCGTACGGTCGCAGCGACCGGTAGCCCGTGGCGTCGATCACGATCGCTTCACCAGGCTCCACCTCGCGCACGAAGTGGGCCCCGACGACGTCCAGCGCGGGAGTCTCCGACGCCAGCACCCAGCCGTCGTCGAGCTTGCCGAGGCACAGCGGCCAGAAGCCGTGCGGATCCCGCACGCCCACGGCTCGGCCTTCGTCGAGGAGCGTGAACGAGAACGCCCCCTCCAACCGCGGGAGCACCTTGAGCAGCGCCCGCTCCAGGGCACGACCGTCGCTGGTCGGCTCCGGGTTGGCGGCCAGCTCTGCGGCGATCAGTTCGGCGACCAGGTCGCTGTCGGAGGTGACCATGCCCTCGAGCATCCCGGCCTCGGCGGCGAGCTCTGCGGTGTTGGTCAGGTTCCCGTTGTGCGCCAACGCGAACGAGTGGGCGCCGACGTTGCGGTAGAAGGGCTGGGCGTTGCGCCAGGTGCTGGACCCGGTCGTCGAGTAGCGGACGTGGCCGATGCCCACGTGGCCGGTGAGCGCGGCGAGGGTGCGATCGTCGAAGACGTTCGAGACCAGACCCATGTCCTTGACGACGGTGATCGTGTCGCCGTCGCTGATCGCCATGCCCGCCGCCTCCTGGCCGCGGTGCTGCAGGGCGTACAGCCCGAGGTAGGTCATGTGGGCGACGGGCTGGCCGGGCGCGTAGACGGCGAACACGCCGCACTCGTGTCCGGGGGTCTCGTCGGGGTGCGCCTCCACCACCTCGGCCGCGAGGCCAGAGCCGGGATGCGCGGGGTCGGCCACGGGGGTCACCCTAGCGCCGCGCCGCGGTGGGGCCGTACATCGGCGCGCAGGCGCGCGACACCGTCCGTACACTCACGCCGTGCCTCTCGACCTCGCTGCTGCGGCGGCCCTCCTCGACGGCGTCTGGACCCGCGACATCGAGCCCACGCTCGCCGACTACATCCGCATCCCGAACGTCTCGTCGGCCTTCGACGCCGACTGGGCGGATCATGGCCACATGGATCGCGCGGTCACGTTGCTGGCCGACTGGGCGCGGGACCGGCCGATCTCGGGGTTGACGGTGACGCGCCGCGATCTGCCGGGCTGCACCCCCGTGCTCGAGCTGCGCATCCCGGCCTTCGGGGACGCCGCCGGAGCGCCCGAGGTGTTGTGCTACGGCCATCTCGACAAGCAGCCACCGATGGACGGCTGGCGGGACGGCCTCGGCCCGTGGAACCCGGTGCGCGAAGGCGACCGGCTCTACGGCCGCGGCGGCGCCGACGACGGCTACGCGCTGTTCGCCACCCTCGCCGCCGTGGAGGCTGTCCAGGCCTCGGGGGGCAGCCACGGACCGCTCCTCGTGCTGATCGAGGCGTCGGAGGAGAGCGGCAGCTCGGACTTGCCCGCGCACCTCGAAGCCATGGGTGACGAGCTGGGGAACCCGGTGCTCGTCGTATGCCTCGACTCCGGTGCCGTCGACTACGAACGGCTGTGGGTGACGACGTCGCTGCGCGGCATCGTCATCGTGCACCTGCAGGTGGACGTGCTGACGGAGGGGGTCCACTCGGGCTCGGCCGGAGGCGTCGTCCCGTCGTCGTTCCGGATCGCCCGCCAGCTCCTCGATCGCCTCGAGGACGCCGCCACCGGTGACCTCCGTATCGACGCGTTGCACGCCGCCATCCCCGACGAACGCGTCGCCCAGGCCGAGGCCACGGCGGCCGAGATCAAGGCCGGGACCGGCACCTCCGACGTGGTGTTCCCGTACGCCGGGGAGACGCGACCACACGGCGCCACGCTGGCCGAGCAACTGCTGCGCCGATCGTGGTACCCGAGCCTCGAGGTGGTCGGCGCCGACGGGCTCCCCGCCACCGCCGACGCCGGCAACGTGCTGCGACCCACGACCACACTCCTGCTGTCGCTGCGCGTACCTCCGACCGTCGACGCCCACGAGGCCGCCGACGCCGTCGTGGCAGCCCTGTCGGCAGATCCGCCACATGGCGCTGCGGTCACCGTCACGTTGCGCGGTGCCGAGTCGGGCTGGGCCGCGCCGCCGACGGCGCCGTGGCTCGACGCCGCGCTCGACGCCGCGTCGGAGGAGGCCTACGGCCGGTCGGCACGCGCCATGGGCGAGGGTGGCACGATCCCGTTCATGGGCATGCTCGGGCGGCGGTTCCCCGACGCGCAGTTCGTGATCACCGGCGTGCTCGGGCCGGGATCGAACGCCCACGGACCCAACGAGTTCATCGACCTCGCCTACGCCCGCAGGCTCACGCTGGCGGTCGCCTCGCTCCTCGACGCCACCGCCCGGCAGGGCCAGCCGTCGGCCTGAGGGGCACGACGAGATGCACGACGAGGTGGAGGCCGCCGAGGCCGGCGCCGATCCCGGTCAGTCTGCGGCCGGCGTGCACACGACGACGGGGATGTCGCGCTCGGTGTTGCGCTGGTAGCCCTCGTAGCCCTTGTACGCAGCGACGATCGTCGGCCACAGCTCGGCCTTCTCGTCGGGCGAGGCCGTCGTCGCCACGAAGGGCCGGGTGACGCCGTCGATCGTCAGCTCCACCCGAGGCTCGGCCACCAGGTTCTTGTACCACGCCGGGTGATCGGTCGAGCCTCCGTACGACGCCACCAGCACGACACGCTCTGGCTCGCAGATCGGCGCGGTCAGCATGGTCGATCGCCGTTCGCCGGTCTTTCGGCCGATGGTGTGCAGCTCCAGCGGCTGCATGCCGAGCATCTTCTTCGGGAACCGACCTCCGGTGAGGGCGAGCAGGGCACGGTGACCGTGCTCGAGCGCCCACGCCCCTGCGGCGATGATGGGGTCAGGTGTACGCATCGCTCAGCCCTGGGTCGTTCCGGCGCCGACGGCTTCGGGCAGGCGATCGCGGTAGGTGGCGGTGGCATCGGCGAGCGCCACATCGACCAGGCCCTTGACCGAGATCCGATCGCCGGCGGCCACACCGATGCGGGTCGCTGCCACGCCCGCCGCCTCGAGCATCTGCTCGACCGTCGTGAGTCGTTCCGGATCGACGCAGAGCACAGCGCGCGACGGCGACTCGGAGAACAGGGTGGCGGCGTCCGGGACACGCGCCACCTGCACGCCGATCCCCGACCGGACGGCCAGCTCGGCCAGGGCCAGGCCGAGCCCACCGGACGCCACGTCGTGCACGCCCCACAGCAGGTCACCGAGGACCAGGCTGCGCACGGCGGCGCACACGGCAGCGTGGGCTCCCCAGTCGATGGTCGGGAGGGTGCCGGTGCGGTGCCCGCGGTTGCGCGCCCACAGCGACCCGTCGAGGACGGGCTGGGTGTCGCCCACCAACAGCAGCCGGCCGCCTTCCACCAGGGTGACGCCGGGCGGCCGATGCTCGAGGCGGTCGACCACGCCCAACAGTCCGACGACCGGCGTCGGGTCGATATCCGACCCGCGTGATTCGTTGTAGAAGCTCACGTTGCCGCCGACGACCGGGATGTCGAGTGCGGTGCACGCCTCGGTCATGCCGTCGACCGCCTCGGAGAACTGCCACATGACCTCGGCGTGTTCGGGGTTGCCGAAGTTCAAGCAGTTGACGAGTGCCAGCGGGCGACCGCCACCGCAGGCGAGGTTGAGTGCCGCCTCGGCCACGGTGAGCGCCGTGCCCTGGCGCGGATCGACGGCGCACCACCGGTGGTTGCCGTCGGCCGTCACCGCCAAGCCCCGGCCCGTGTCGGCGCCGGTCGCCGGGTGCTTCAACCGCAGCACGGTGCTGTCCCCACCGGGACCGACGACCGTGTTGAGGAAGAGCTGGTGGTCGTACTGGGACCACACCCACGACGTGTCGCAGAGCATGTCGACCAGTTCGGCAGCCGGGTCGCTGCTCTCGGGCATCGGCGGCCCTGCCGTGGTGCGGGTCGCCACGTCGAAGTCCGCCGGCACCGCCATCGGCCGCTCGTAGCACGGCGCGGCATCGTGCAGCGACGACGCCGGGATGTCGGCGAGCACGGCACCGTCCCAACCGTCGAGGATGCGCAGCTGGCCGCCCGTCGTGACCTTGCCGATCACCGACGCCCGGACCTCCCATCGCCGACAGATGGCCAGCACGGCGTCGAGCCCGTCGGGCTCGACGATGGCGAGCATCCGCTCCTGCGACTCGCTGGTCATGATCTCGAAGGGCTCCATGCCCGACTCGCGCAGCGGGATCTGCGTGACGTCGACGTCCATGCCCATGCCACCGCGCGACGCCGTCTCGGACGTCGCGCAGGTGATGCCGGCACCGCCGAGGTCCTGGATGCCCACGACCAGACCGGCATCGAGCAGCTCCAGGCACGCCTCGATCAGCCGCTTCTCCTCGAAGGGGTCGCCCACCTGCACGCTGGGTCGCTTCTCGGCATCGGCCTCGGCGTCGCCGAAGCCGGCGGAGGCCAGCACGCTCACGCCGCCGATGCCGTCGCGTCCGGTCGTGGAGCCGAGCAGCACGGCCAGGTTCCCCTCGCCCGTCGCCTGGCCCAGGACCAGTCGCTCGGTCGGCAGGACGCCGAGGCACATGACGTTCACGAGCGGATTGTCGGCGTACGTCTCGTCGAACACCGTCTCGCCCCCGACCGTCGGCACGCCGACGGAGTTGCCGTATCCGGAGACGCCCGACACGACGCCTTCGCAGATCCAGCGACTGCGCGCGTCGTCGAGCGGCCCGAACCGCAACGGATCCAACACCGCGATCGGGCGAGCCCCCATCGTGAAGATGTCGCGCAGGATGCCGCCGACCCCCGTGGCCGCGCCCTGGTACGGCTCGATCGCCGATGGGTGGTTGTGGCTCTCGATCCGCACGGCCGCCGCGATGCCGTCGCCGACATCGACGACCCCGGCGTTCTCGCCGGGACCGACGAGCACCCACGGCGCCTCCGTCGGTAGCCGGCCGAGGTGCACCCGCGACGACTTGTAGGAGCAGTGCTCGGACCACATGACGGCGTACATCGCGAGCTCGAGGTGGTTGGGCTCACGACCAAGGATGGCGACGATGGACGCCAGCTCCTCATCGGTGAGGCCGAGGGCGCGGTGGACGGGCTCGGTCATGGGCCGAACGCTACCCGAGTGATCGAGCACTGCTGGACGGATGCGACTGTTGATCGCAAATGGTCCATGTCGCAGCGTCTGCAAATACGCAAATGAGCGCGAGTTGCATTGCGTTCATTCGTGTGCTGCCCTTTGCGCCATGACACCACGGAAGAAGGGGTCGACGATGTCGGCCGAACACAAGGCTGCGCTCGCCGAAGGGCGGGCGCAAGGCCGGGCAATCCGCGACTACCTCGAGGCGCTCGACGCGCACCGTCCGAAGCCTGGGCGCAAGCGCACCCCGGACTCCATCAAGAAGCGGCTCGCCAAGATCGGCGACGAACTGGCGACGGCCGACGCCATGAAGCGGCTGCACCTGACCCAGGAGCAGATGGACCTCGAAGCCGAGCTCGCCGCCGGCGACGGTGGCACCGATCTCTCCGAGCTCGAGTCCGGCTTCGTCGCGGTCGCCAAGGCCTACTCGGATCGCAAGGGCATCTCGTATGCCGCCTGGCGGGCCCAGGGCGTGCCCGCCGCCGTGCTCAAGGCTGCCGGCATCTCGCGCGCCGCAGGCTGAACCACCGGGCGCCACCGCGCCCGCGCATCTCGCGTCGACGGCGGCCGATCAGGCCGCCGTCGCCGCGCGCAGCAGCGACTGCAGCACGCCGACGCCGTCGTCGGAGCCCA
>CAZYKR010000054.1:0-19517 GCA_964648005.1 uncultured Iamiaceae bacterium | reverse complement strand
CCGCCGGACAGCTGGTGCGCGAAGCTGCCGAGCCGGTCGGCGGCGATGCCGACGGGGTCGATCCCGTCGTCCACGATCGTGAGACAACCGTGAGCGCGGTAGGCGTCGACGGCGGCGGGGACAGATCCCTTGCGCAGCTCGGCCAGCGCTGCTCGCTCCCATGGCTCGTGCTGGCGGCGATTGACGGTGAGCTCGGCGACGGAGCCGACAGTGCGCGCCGCTGCGGACAGCGCGCCGCCGGCTGTGACCTCCGGGAGCTGGTGGTTGTCACCGACCAGCACGGCACGACCGCCGGCCCCGACCACCTGGGAGATGACGGGTTCGAGGTCTCGTGTCGAGGCCATGGCGGCTTCGTCGACCACCAGGACGGTCCTCGCACCGGGGCGCTCGCGGCCGTCGTCCCAGCGGCGGCGGAGCGCGTGAAGCGTGAACGACTCGATCCCGGCACCGCCTTCGAGCTCGGCCGCGGCGCGGGCCGAAGGAGCAGCGCCGATGACGCGAAGCCCGCCCATCTCGTAGGCGGCCCGGGCGACCGCGAGCGTGTAGGTCTTCCCGGTGCCGGCGGGTCCGATCATGACCGACACAGGGTCGGCACTGGTTGCGAGTGTGGCCACGGCGTCGGCCTGGTCCGGTCCGAGTGCGGTGTGCTGATCGAGAACCGCGGCGAGGACTTCGCCAGGGACCGGCCTCACCGTGTCTCGTTGCTCGAAGATGCCGAGCAGACGCCGTTCGGTGGCGGCCATCTCGGTGGACGTCCAGCGCTCGATCGGCGCTCGTTCGCCGGACGTGTGGATCGGGAGCACCTGCTGGGATGCCATCACGCGTGCTGCGACCGCGTCGATCGTCGCGACCGTTGCACCTTCGCCGAGCCTCCGGGCGACGGCTGCGATCAGCTCCGGCCGGGTGAAGGTGGCGTCCGCGATGCACAGGTCGTTACGGAGGAGATCGGCGATCCACTCCTCCTCGGGGACGATGCGGTCGTGGACGTACGGGGTGCCGTCGTCGTTGCTCGACATCTCCGGCAGCCGCCACGGAGCCGAATCCTGGCGCTGATCGGGCGTGGGCCGTGTGCCGAAGACGAGCGCCTCGGCCTGTTCCGGGCCGAACCCGTGGCGGGCTCCCTCGACCTTCCAGCGTGCGTCGAATCGTTCGCCTTCGAGCTCGGCCTTGCCGCGCCGCGTCGCGAGGACGGCTTCCTGGCGGCTTGCCGGATCGTTCGCTCGACCGTGGGTCTCCAGCCACGCGTCGACCTCCTTTGCCCGCTTGGAGAAGGCGTCGCACGCGTTCTGCGGCACCCCGCTGAGCTCGGGGACGTGTCGCCCGGGTCGCCATTCCACGCCGAGCCGCTGGGTCAACTCCTGGCGGAGTGCGGCCTGGAAGACCTCGCCGGCGGCTTTGCCATTGCGGAGGAGGTGGGGACTGAAGAACGCCGACCAACGCTGATCGCCGCCCTGGACGAGGTTGGGGAGCAGGACGTGCCAGTGCAGGAGGGGGTCACCGGCGCGAGAGGTCCGATGGCGGAACACCGCCGCTGCGACGTCAGCGCCCTTCACCGTTCGGATTCGGGCTGCCGCTGCGGCCCCCGGGTCGGTCTTGGCGAGGTCGGCCAGGTAACGCTCGTTGCCGGTGCCGCGGCGGACGGCCATCACGTCACGCTCGAGCCAGGCGATGGTGTCTCGAACTGCGTTCTCGCACGCTTCGATGATCGCCCCTTGGACGCGGGGGTCATCGCTCACGGCGTAGAGCACCGAGACGGACTTCGGGGCCTTGAAGGTGAGGTCGAAGCCGGGCACGCGACGCGGGTGGGGGTGGAGCGTCTCGCCGTTCGGGGTCAGGCCCGCGCCCCTCGGTCGAAGGCCCGCGAGAACGGCGCGGAGGTCATCGCCGTCGACGGTCCCTTCGAGTCCGAGTGCCTTCGCTCCCTCGCCTATCCACCAGCCTTCGGCCTCGCCCGAGCCGGAGTAGTAGTCGTCGAGGGACTGCGCGACGCCGGTCAGCTGGTACGCCTCGGCACCGACGCGGAGCTTCGTAACGGAGAGCACATCTATCTAACCCACCCCGAAGTCGGGCTCGGTCACCCCAGGTGCACCCACTTTGTGGTGCCTTTCTGTGAGAGCGATCGTGGTTCGGAGGCCGGCGGCGCGCTACGTGGCCGGATGGCCACGGACCCGGGCCGATCGCTGGCGGCGCTTGGGGAACGTGGAGGTTCTTCCGAGAATCGGGGTGACCCGCTCCGACTTCGGGGTGGGGTTGTGTAGGTGGAGGTCTGATCGCAGCGTTCGGCTACGGGCGACTTCCGCGGTCGCATGGTGCGGCCGCCACCGAACAGGGAGGTGCCCCGAATGGGAGCCGATGCAGTGAAGGACCTGCGGGCTTGGCAGCGCGAACAGGCAAGCGCCCAGGAGCGAGCGCTGCGCACTGCACGGAAGGCCAAGCAGCTGATCGACGATCTCGAGGAGAAGCGACTCGCTGCGCTGGACGGACTCTCAAGCGCCGTGTCCACGCTGGAGAAGGCCGGACTCACCCGCGACCAGTGCGCGTCGTTCCTCGACCTGACACCCGAGGAGCTGGCGCGCACGACGAGCGCCGCCCGGCGCGGAGCCTCGAACCGTCAGCCGCCGTCGTCGTGATCCTCGAACGCATGCCGCATGGCGACCTCGTGGAGCTCAGCAGCGCTGATCGTCCCGTTGTTCAGCGCGGGGAGGAGGTCGAGGGCCGCGTCGACGAAGCGTTCCCAGCTCGCCCAGCTCGTGAACGTCCCGGCGTGCATCTCGGTGAGCGCAAGGGCGACGAGCGCCTGCTCGCCCGGGTCGAGTCGGTTCCATCGCTCTGCGAACCGGTCTGCCGGGTCGAGGTGCCTGGGCAAGGCGGCGGGGTTGGGGATGGTGGGATCGTCGGCCATGTGCGCCTCCGCGTTCACGCCGAACGAGTCGGCAGGTGATCGAAGGTGCACAGTGCGATGGCGTGCACGACCGAGACGGACGGTAGGCGCTGCGACGTATCCGTCGCAAGGGCTTCAGGTGTAGGCGCGACGTACTGTCGGGGCCGTGGGCAAGTCAGTCGACGTCGACGACCTGGTCGGCGCAGCCGAGATCGCGGAGCGCCTCGGCCTGGCGAGCTCGAGCGTGGTGCGCGACTGGCGCCGCAGGCACGCCGACTTCCCAGCGCCGTTGCTCACGCTGAGGATGGGTCCGGTGTGGCGCTGGCCGGACGTCGAGGCGTGGGCGACGGCAACGGGACGGGCTCGTTAGGCCACGGCACCCCGACCGAAGGGCGGGCCACGGCACCTCAGGCTCGGCCGCCGACCGCCCGACTCGTGCCGGGCGGTCGGAGCGAGGCGTCAGGCAGCGTGCGCGTCGGCTTCGTCGAGTTCGGTGGCGTCGGCCGCTGCTCCCCCGGCGGTGTTCAGGTAGTCGAGGGCGTGTTGGGCTTTGCTGGCGACGGTGACGAGGGCTCTGGCATCGGTTCGGAGGATGCGGAGCCAGTGGGCGAGGTAGGCGGCGTGGTCGTGGCGGGTGGTGGCGCTGATGCCGGCGGTGGCGCTCCACATGGCGGCGCCGAGCTCGGCGACGAGCTCCTCGGCGGCGTAGGCGTCGGAGCCGAACCGTCCAGAGAGGTCGCGGCCGAGTCGGCTGCTGTGGCCGGTCCAGTGGATGTGCTCGTGTGCGGCGGTTGCGTAGTAGTGCGCGGCGTGGTCGAACTGGGCGACGTCCGGCAGGCGGATGGTGTCCGTGGCGGGCTGGTAGCACGCGACGTTGCCTCCGGTGTGGACGTCGGCCCCGACGGCTGCGAAGAACGCGTCGGCGGCTTCGATGGGCTGGGGTGTGTCTCGACCCGTGTCGCGTCGTGCGGCGATGAGGTCGTCGGTTCCGTCGGCCTGCTCTGCCGCGAACACGGTGAAGGTGCGGGCGACGAGGCGGCGTTGGTTGCCGCCGCCCTCGTCGGGCTCATCGTTGGTGCGCGGCTCGAGCGTCTTCCACAGCAGGACCGAAGTGCCCTTCGCTCCGCGTCGGACCTGTGCTCCGTGACGCTGCCATCCCCGGTAGGTGGCCCAGACTCCGGAGTGCCAGTCGTTGACTGCGGCGACCATCGGAAGCCAGAGGGCGTTGACGCCGCGGTAGCGGTGGCCGTCGACGCTTTCGGGTGTGCCCGCGTCGGCGAGGGTGTGCCAGGGCATGCGCCAGTCGTCGGCGCCGGCCTCGATGGCGGCAATGAGTTGGTCGGTGATGGTTGCGAAGAGGTCGTCTGCTCGCATCGGTGCTCCTTGGGTCTCGGCCCCGCCGGTGCGGGGCTTCGCCCTACGGGCGTTCCGGCCCGCCGGTCCCGCCGCGGTGTCAACCCCGGAGGGGCGCAGCCCGCCGGAGCTTGCGGAGGCGGGTTGACACGGCTGCGGCGGCGGGCCACCACGGCACCCCGCCCGGAGGGCGGGTCACGGCACAGCAGCGCGGACACCGACTCCCGCCAGTTGCCGGAGTCGGTGTCCGTGGGTCAGGTGGTGACCGCGGTCGGGGCGTGGAGGAGCTCGTAGCGGTGTCGATCGATGGCCTGCGGGATGCGAGATGCGAGGAGGCCGGCGTCGACGGTGCGAGCCACGGACGGATCGGTTCGGATCGTGGCCACGATCGGGAGCCCGAGGACGGAAGCGACGTCGGTGTCGTCGAGCGCTCGGCCTGGTTCGGCGATGACGATGGCGTTGTCAGGAGGCGGGGTGACGGCGAGGGCCCGGCGCAGTGCGAGGTAGCAGGCTCTGGTGACGATGGTGGCAGTGCCGGCGGTGGGTCGCTTCTGGCCGAAGTCGACGACCGCGACCTCGTAGCCGGTGGTGTCGAACTCGTCGGCGACGTTGTCAGGATCGACGGCGACGAGGTCGAGGTTCGGCACGACCGGGGTCGTGGTGTTCGGTTCGGTCGGTTCGGGGCACCCGAGGGCGGCATAGGTGTCGTGGTGCTCGGCTGCGTCGATGAGCAGCGTCCGGCGGCCGGTCTTGGCGTGCGTCAGCGCGACAGATGCGGCGACGACGGTGGTGCCTTGTCCTCCCTTGGCGGCGAAGTAGGCGAGCGTGAGCGTGTCGGTCATGGCGTGTCCTCCGTTGGCGGGGTGGGCTTCGCCCTACGGGCGTCCGGCCCGCCGGTCACCGGCTCGGTGTCAACCCCGCAGGGGCGCAGCCCGCCGGAGCTTGCGGAGGCGGGTTGACACGGAGCCGGCGGCGGGCCACCACGGCACTCCGCCCGCAGGCGGAACACGGCACGCCGATGAGTCGCGCTTGACCTTCCGACACAATTGTGCGATTGTCACACAGTCGCACAGTCAGACAAGGAGTCCAGATGTCGTACCAGGAGCTCGTCCGGGAAGTCGCTGCTGCTCACGCTTCAGAGATCGAGGCGGATCTTGAACAGGCCCGTCACTCGCTGTCCCTGGCTCGGCAGGAGGTTCAGCAGCTCGAACGCCAGGTAGCCGGACTCGAGTCTTTGCTTCAACTGACGAGCGACCAGCGGGCACCATCCGGCAGCGCGAAGACGGCGTCCGGAATGACACTGCACGAGGCAATGGCGGAGGTGCTCCGCGGTCAACCGGAGCAGATGCTTCGAGCCGGCGATCTTGCAGCCGAGATCGAGCGCCGGCGCCTGTACCGGATGCGTGACGGTCGCCCAGTCGAGGCACAGCAGATCCACGCTCGGGTCGGGCACTACCCGCAGATGTTCACGAAAGAGGGCACGTTCATCAAGCTGGTTGAGCAGGGCGACTGAGCCCAACCGAAGGCGTCAGCCAGCAAACGGCACACCGCCCGCAGGGCGGGGCACGGCACCACGGCAACCGGAGTGAGGACCGCGCCGAGACCGGCGCCGTCCTCGCTCTCGGACTTCGAGTCGTGAGTCGTTATCGGGCCACTGCCCGGCGGGCCTCGTAGAGCTCCAAGAGGTAGGGCGGGAGCTGGTCGAGCTGGCGACGGGTCAGCGGTGGAAGGGCGATGCGCACGAAGACCGTTCCGTCGTTGACGCTGATGACGCGGAACCGCTCGAGCCTGAGGAGCGCAGCACGAACTCGGGTGAGTGAGCTGCCCATGCCGAAGGTGCGTGACAGGTCGGCGAGGCTGAACCTCGCTTCGGTACCCTGCGCGGCGTAGCCGGCGAAGCGGTGAGCGATGAGCGTCGCCGTGGGCCCGAGGATGGGCGTCCACCAGACGAGAGTCTCGATGCTCGCGGTTGGGTGGGACTCGGGATGGCTCTCGACGAGCTGGTCCCGCCACGCAAGAACGGTGATGGTCGTGTCGGGCTCCGCAGGGATGCGCCTGGAGTTGGACGGGGCTGGGGACTGTTCGGTGACGGACACTGCTGGTGCCTCCGTGGGCGGGTGGAGGACGCGCCTGGCTTCCCGACCAGGCGAGCCCTCCACGACGTGCCGGCCGGGCCGGCGAGCCCCGGGCCGGGGCTCGCCCCTACGGGGCGCTTCCGCCCACCAGCTGGGACGCCGTCAAGCCCGAAGGGCCGAAGCCCGCCGGAGCTTGCGCAGGCGGGTTGACGGGGGCGCGGCTGGTGGGCACCACGTCACCCGGACGAAGGTCCGGACACGGCACTCGGTGCGCTTCACATCAATGAACGGGCCAGGTGATGACGCAATTCGCTGCACCCGATCGCGAGATTTCTGAAGAAGTGGGGTGACCGGTCCCGACTTCGGGGTGGGTATGTATTGCATGGAGCAAACCGCGATTTGCGCGCCCCTCGATGTCAGGCGACCACCTTGCGTGCGGTTGTCGGTGTTCAGTGGCCGATGTCACTTCCCATGCTGGTACCAGGAGTTCTACGGTCGCCGGACCACCCTCAGCCACTGTGCGAAGCGAGGACCCCTCACCGTGTTTCGCTCACTCAACGCGCGCGACCTTCGGGCCGCCGCGTCCGACGACTATTCCAAATGGAGCGCCGGCATTCGGCGCATCCGAGCCACCGGGCGAGCGCCCGCTTCGGTGCTATTGGCAGCGTTGCTGACGCTTTCTTTGGGCATGGCGGGCTGCGGCTCTTCGTCCGATCGTGATGACGCGGTCGGCTCGACGACAACCGCACCACCGTCATCGAGCTCTCGACCGGCCACGACGGGAACCTCAGCGCCAGGAACGACGACGTCCCAACCCGGCCGCTTCTCCAGCGAGGAACAGCAGGTGGTCGATGCGTACCTCGCTGCGATGGAAGCGTTCGATCAGGCGACCGCGGATCCACCGAACCCCGACCACCCTGCCCTCGCCGCCACCACCGTGGACCCGGTGCTCACCGAGGTGCGCAACCTCGCCGCCTCGTGGAAGGGGTTCGGCCAGGCGCTGCGCTACCCACAGAACTCCGTCCACGAGATCACGCCCCTGACGGTCGAGATCGAAGGCGAGATCGCAACGATCGAGACCTGCAACGTCGACGACGGGATCCTGTACGAGCCGGCAAGCGGGCGGGTCCTGAACGACAAGATCACCACGGCTCACGACCGGGCGACGATGACCCTCGTCGACGGCACGTGGAAGCTCACGACTCGGGTCCAGGTCGAGAAGTGGGAGGGGGTGGCGGGATGCGCAACCGCATCGTCCTGAGCGCACTCGCCGTCGCTGCGGCTTCGCTGCTTTCGTCGCAACCCGTCGCGGCCGAGGGCCAGAACGCCGGCGGCACGACAACACCTGAGGGTGGACAGGTCGTGGTCGTCGTGCCCGGAAGCTCGTCCGGGGGCTACAGCGGCACCGGCTACCAGGGCGGCGGCGGACCGGCGTCGAACATCGAGTGCAAGTTCTTCGAGGTGACCGCCTCGGCTGGAGCGGTGCTCCCGGGCCTCGGCTCACACGTCACAGACACGTCGGGGATCGAACCCGGAACGTACCTGTGGCTGATCTGCCGCGACGTCACGACCGGATCGATCACCTTCGAGAACATCTTCGCCTGGGACCCGGCGAACCCACCGGTCCTGACGCCTTCAGCGGAGGTGTTGGCGCAGATGGCCGCCAACGGCATGGTGCTGCCCGTTCCCGGCGTGCAGACGTGGCCGCCGTCGGGCGGCACGGGCCTGGTCAACCTGCCGGTCTGGCTGCACGTCGACAACTGGGAGACGATCTCGGCCTCGGCGTCAGCGGGTGGACTGACGGCGACGGTGGAAGCGGTGCCTGTTCGCTCCGAGTGGGACATGGACGACGGCACCGTGACCTGCACGTCGGCCGGGTCCACATACGACGCCTCGACCCGTCCCGATCCGGCGTCGTCCTCCTGCTCGTTCACGTACCGACGCAGCTCGGGCGCCCGATCCGACCTGGCCTTCCACAACTCGGCGGTCGTCGTGTGGCACCTGCGCTGGTTCGCGACGAACGGACAGGGCGGAGACCTCGGGGAGCTGACGAGTCCAGTCGCCGGCTTCACCTTGCAGATCGAGGAGTCCCAGGCGCTCGTTGCGCGCGTCGGGAGTTGAGACCAGGAGGGGAACGGCGATGACCACGACCTTGACGCGCGAGCGCGTCTCGCCGAACGGCACGAAGAGCGAACCAGTCGGCATCGAGCCGGCGAAGCGCCGGCAGCGGAGCCTTCCGTTGGCGTTGGTGGCCGCGGCGTGCATGCTCGTCTCGATCGTGGCGTTCGTCGGGCTCCAGTTGGCGTCGTCCGATCGTCGGCCCGTGCTGGCCGTCGCCCGGCCGGTGGAAGCAGGCGCCCAGATCACTGAGGCTGACCTCGTCATCGCGCAGGTCTCTGACGATCCGTCGCTCTCGCCCATT
Organism: uncultured Iamiaceae bacterium; assembly: GCA_964648005.1. GTDB lineage: Bacteria > Actinomycetota > Acidimicrobiia > Acidimicrobiales > Acidimicrobilacustridaceae > JAGQTE01. The sequence continues at coordinate 10,786 of CAZYKR010000054.1, read as the reverse complement.
CCCTTGTCAGCCAAGTCCTCGGTACTGGGCCGCACCGCTGCCGTCGACCTGCAGCCGGGAACGCTGTTGGTCCAGTCGAACCTCGGCGAAGCAAGCGTTGTCGGCGACGGAGAGTCCCTCGTCGGTGTCGAGGTGCCCGCCTCGGCGGCGCCGGTCGGGGCCATGCGACCAGGCGACCGCGTTCAGCTCATCGAGGTGGCCAAGCCGGGCGAGCCCCGAGCCGACGGCGGTTCACCGGTCATCGCCGAGGGGCGGGTGCTGCGGGTTGCGTCGAGCGGATCGGGTACTGCGACCACGACTCAGCTGTCGGTGATCGTGCCGAAGGACGCGGGCCCGTCGGTGGCGAGTGCGTCCGCGGGGCAGCGGATCGCTGTGGTGGTGATCCCGTGACGGTCCTGGCCTTCGGGGCGGCCAAGGGGTCGCCGGGTGTCACCACGACGGTGCTGGCCCTTGCGGCACGCTGGCCGGCCCATCGCGAGCCGCTCGTGGTCGAGGCCGACCCCGCCGGGGGTGATCTGGTGGCTCGTCTCACATCGCTCGACGGCGAGCGTGGTGGGCTGCGCGACACCCCGTCGACGGTGCAGCTGGCCGCCTCGGCGCGTTCTGGACTCTCCGACCAGACCGTCCTCGAGCACCTCCAGCGCCTGCCGGGCCCCGGCGAGGTGCGTGCTCTGGTGGCACCACCGTCGCCCTTCGCTGCGTCGACGGCGGTGACGGCGCTCGTCGCGGCAGGCTTCGGTGACCGGCTGAGGGGCTTGGCGGGGCTCGATGCGCTCGTCGATGTGGGACGGATCGATGCTGCGTCGCCGGCGCTGGACCTGGTGCGATGGCTCGGTTCGGTCGTGCTCGTGGCTCGCCCGACGCTGTCAGACGTGCTCCACACGCGCGAGGTCGTCAACTCGCTGCGTGCGGCCGGCGTTCGTGCGTCGCTCGTTCTCGTGGGCGATCGGCCGTACTCCCCCGCCGAGGTCATCGACACCATCGGCCACGCTCCGCTCGTGGGTGTGCTCCCGGATGATCCGGTGGGGGCCCGGGCGCTGTGCGGCGACGCCAAGAGCCCGAAGGTGCTCGGACGGACTCGCCTCGTTCGCGCCGCAGCCGACCTCGCCGTTCGCCTCGCGCCCGGCGCACCGGCTGCGGTCCCACCCGCGCAGGCCCCGGCACCGCCACCCTCTCCCCCTGTCGCGGTCCCACCTCCGGTGCCTTCACCGCCGCCGGCCTGGTACGAGCAGGTGCCGTCGTGACCGTCGACGCGCTCGAGGCCACGACCGCGATGACCCCTCGGGCACGAGCAGTGCTCGACGACCTGATGGCACAGGGCATCGGCGACGAGGTCGCCGCCTGGCGCGACAACGCCATCGCCTCGGGTCAAACGGTGAGCGGCGCCGACCAACGACAGTTCGCGACGTCGGTGATCCACGACCGGCTCCGCCACATCGCCGAGCGGGACATCTCGAACGGCATCGGGGCGCTGAATCCGGCCGAGGACGCCGCGGTGGTGCAGGCAGCGCTCGACGACATGTTCGGCGCCGGGATGCTCGACAGGCTCCTCGCCGACCCGCTCGTCGAGAACGTCGATGCCATCGGCTGCGATCGGGTGTGGGTGTCGTACGCGGACGGCCGCAAGGAGCTCGGCCCGCAGCTGTGGCGCTCCGACGCAGAGATGATCGACCACCTCCGTCGCCTCGGTGCGCGTTCCGGCCAGGCGGAGCGTCGCTTCGACAACGCCGCCGTGGAGCTCAACCTCCAACTGCCCTCGGGCGCCCGGCTCTTCGCCGTCATGGCCGTGACCGCCCGGCCGTGCGTATCGGTGCGCCGGCACCGCAAGGCGACAGCCACGCTCGCTGAGCTCCGCCAGAGCGGCACGTTCGATCACCGTGTCGAGCAGTTCCTCGCTGCCGCGGTGCGGGCACGGCTGAACGTCCTCGTCGCCGGCGGCACCAACGCAGGCAAAACCACCTTGCTGCGGGCGCTCCTCGGCGAGACCGACCCTCGCGAGCGACTCGTCACTATCGAGGACAACCGCGAGCTCAACCTGTCGGCATTCGGCGACCGTCACCAGGACGTCGTGGAGATGGAGTCCAGGGAGCCCAACACCGAGGGCGAGGGCGAGGTGACCCTCGCCGAGCTGGTCCGCATGGGGCTTCGCATGAACCCCTCGAGAGTCATCGTCGGCGAGGTGCGCGGGTCTGAGGTCATCCCGATGCTCAACGCCATGTCCCAGGGCAATGACGGCTCCATGTGCACCATCCATGCCTCCTCCAGCGAGGGCGTGTTCGACCGCATCGCCGCCTACTGCGTCCAAGCCCCCGAACGTCTCGACCGCATCGCCTCCAACTTGCTCCTGGCCAACGCCGTCGACCTCGTCGTGTTCCTGGCCCAGGCGCAGACTGCTACTGGGCTCAGAAGGTGGGTCGCTTCGATCCGAGAGGTCGTCGCGGCTGAGGACCACCACGTCTCCTCCAACGAGACTTTCCGGGCCGAGCCCGGAGCGCACGCGGCGCCCACGGGCGTACCGCTGCGTCCGCAGACCCTCGAGCGCCTCGCCGCCGTGGGCTACTCGTGGCCGCCGACCCTTCAGGCTGTGCAGTGACCGCTTACGCCGCGGCCATCGGCGCGCTGTTCGGCTTCGGGCTGTTCCTCTTCGTGCGCGCCCTCATCGGAGCACCGGCGGGCGACGATGAGCAGCCGATCGAGACGGCGCCGCGAGAGCGGCTCACCGAGCGGTTCGATCACTTCGGCCTTCGGGTTGGCTGCGCGTCGGTCGGCGCCGCGGCGATCGGTGTGCTCACCGGGTGGCCCGTGGGCGTCCTCCTCGCCGGTGCGGCGGGGTTCTTCGCACCATCGCTGTTGGGCGGCAAGGCGCGACGCGACGCCGAGCAGGCCCGACTCGATGCGATCGCCACGTGGACCGAACAGCTCCGCGACGTCATGGCCGCTGCTGCGGGGCTCGAGCAGGCAATCATCACCACTGCGGTGCACGCTCCTCAGCCGATCCGTCGAGACGTGGCGTGGCTCGCTGCGTCGCTCGAGGCCGGCACAAACGTGCGGACCTCGCTGCGTCGCTTCGCACAACGGCTCGACGACCCTGCCGGCGACCTCGTGGTCGCCGCACTGATCCTGGCTGCCGAAGGGTCGCCTCGTCAGCTCGGCGATCTTCTTGGCCGGCTCGCTGCCACCACCCGCGACACCGTGAAGATGCGGCTGCGCATCGAGACCGGCAGGGCCCGCACCCGCAGCTCGGTCAAGCTCGTCACCTCGGTCACGGTGCTGTTCAGCGTGGGCATCGTGGTCTTCAACCCGACCTACGTCGAGGCCTACCGGACGTTCGTCGGACAGATCGTCCTCATCGGCGTCGCCGCCTTCTTCGCCGGCGCGTACTGGTGGCTCGCCCGCGCCGGCCGCCCGACCACCACCGGTCGGTTCCTCACCGCCGGAGCGGCGCCCACCCATGTGCAGACCCCACCGACGCCGAAGCGGGCGGTGGTGTCGTGAACGGGATCTGGACCACCGTCGTGCTCGGCGCCGCAGCCGGCCTGTTCGGTTTCGCCGCGTGGCGACTGGCGTTCCCGCCGCCTCCGCCGCTCGCCACTGCGCTCGCCCGGCTGGAACGCCGTCCCGAGATTGTCGATGACAGCAGCGATCCCCATTGGAAGCGCCAGCTCGGCAAGCGCACCTCGGCGGCGCTCAGCGGGTTCGGCATCGGCTTCGACGACCTCAAGGCCGACGCCCGCATGGCCGGCACGAGCATCGACGCCCACCTCGGCTCCAAGGTGACCTGCGCGCTGCTCCCCATCGTCTTCATCGTCGCGATCGCGGCGCTGTTCCTCCTGGCCGGGGTCACCGTGCCCGCGGGGCTCCTCGCTGTCGCCGCGCTCGTCAGTGTCGTCGTCGGGTTCGTCGCCCCGGACCTCAGCCTCCGCAAGGCTGCCGACGAGCGACGCCGCGAGTTCGCCCTTGCGTTCGGTTCGTACCTCGACCTCGTCGCTATCAGCCTCGCCGGCGGCATGGGCACCGAGGCTGCCTTGGTCGAGGCTGCCCGTGTCGGGGACTCATGGGCGTTCGGACTGCTGCGTCGTGCCGTGGACGTCGCCCAGATCGACGGAGCTACGGTCTGGTCGACCTTTGCCCGGCTCGGTGAGGACCTCCGCGTCCCCGCACTGGTCGAACTCGCCGCCAGCGTCGCCCTCGCCGGCAACGAAGGCGCCAAGGTCCGTCAGTCGATTGCCGTGAAGGCCGACACGCTCCGCGCCGTCGAGCTCGCTGAAGCCGAATCGGAGGCGCAAGCGGCGACCGAGCGCATGGCCATCCCCACCGCGATGTTGCTGTTCGGGTTCGTGCTCCTCATCGGGTTCCCGGCCGTCATCACCGTCCTCGGCGGCCTCTGACGAGGTCCCCTCCGCTGTCCCACTCACACCAAGGAGCTCCCATGGGAGACATCACCGAGATCCAGTACCTGCTCACCATGATGCGAGTCCTCGCAGACCGCCTCACGGCGCCTGCCGACGACGTCCCCGACTACCCACGGGGTCGTGGCGACGTCGGAGCCGTGACCACCGAGACCGTCATCATCATCGCCGGCCTCGCCGCCCTCGCCCTGGCCGTCGTTGCGATCATCGTCGCCAAGGTCACCGAGAAGGCCAACTCGATCCCCACGAGCTGAGTGCCGACGGTGACTCCAAGCGCTCCCGGCCCCGACAGCGGCCTCGACCCGCCGAGCCCGCTCGCGCCCCGACGATGCCGCGGCGACTCCGGAAGCGCCTCCACCGAGCTGGTCATCGTCATGCCACTGCTGTTGCTGCTCGTCCTCGCCTCGGTCCACGTCGGGCTGTGGTTCCACGCCCGCCACCTCGTCAACGCCGCGGCCCAGGAAGGAGCGCGTGCCGCGCGCGCCTCCGGGGCGACCGACTCAGACGGGTACGGCCGTGCGCAACAGATGCTGGGAGACCTGGGATCCAACTCGGTCACGAGCCCCGCCATCGTCGTGACCCGATCAAGCGGCTCCGTCACCGTCTCGGTCACCGGGCAGGCGCCACCGGTGATCCCATGGCTGGCGATGAGCGTCTCAGCGTCGTCGACCTCGCCGATCGAGGAGTTCAAGCCGTGACCCGCCTTCGGGGCGACGATGGGTCGGTCACGACCGAGGTCGTCATCGTCACTCCCATCGCCATCATGCTCCTCTGCCTGGTGGCGCTCGTCGGTCGGACGGCGACCGCCCGCGAGCAAGTGGACGAGGCGGCGCGAGACGCTGCCCGGTCGGCGAGCCTCGAGCGCGATCCCTCAGCAGCTTGGTGGGCCGCACAGGACTCGGCGACGACGTCGCTCACTGCCGGCGGGTTCCGGTGCGCATCGACGAGCGTCGACGTCGACACCAGTGCCTTCCAGCCCGGCGGCCAGGTCGCGGTCACCGTGCGGTGCGACATCCCGCTGTCAGACCTCGGGCTACTCGGCCTCTCCGGGACCCGCACCGTCGAGTCGCGCAGCATCTCGGTCGTGGACCAGTACCGAGGCCTGCCATGACCAAAGGCCGGAAGAGCACACGCCTTCGGGATGACGACGGGGCAGCGACCCTCTGGATGGTGTTCGGCACCATCATCATCTTCGCCGTAGCCGGACTCGTCTTCGACGGCGGCACGCTCATCGCCGGCAAGCGCGACGCCATCAACGACGCCGAGGAAGCGGCCCGCGCCGGCGCGCAGGCCATCGATGCCCGATCGGTGCTCGCAGGCACAGGACCGCAACTCGATCCAGCAGCTGCGGTCGCACAGGCCGAGCAGTTCCTCGCCACCAACGGGTGGTCCGGCACGGCCACAGCGGACAACACGTCGGTCACGGTGACCATCACGCGCCAGCAGCCGATGACCTTCCTCCAGACCCTCGGCCTCGGAGAGCGCACCATCACCGGCACCGCAACCGCCCGACCCCAGCAAGGCTTCTCCGGCCCGTAGAGGAACCGCCATGCCAACAACAACACGACCAGCCGGACAGCAGATCCTCACCGCCATCGGACACCTGATCTGGACCAGCATCGTCGTCGTCGGCGCGCCCGTCGCCCTCTGGCGATTCTTCGGATGGCCGCTCCCTGCCGAGATGCCCAACTGGGGTGAGGTCGTCTCGACCCCGCTCCAGCTCGTCGATCCGGTCGTGATCCTCAACACCTTCGTCTGCCTCGCCTGGATCTGCTGGGCGACCCTGATGGCGTACGTGGCCCTCGACGTCATCGACACGGCACGCGGCGTCGGGCAACGCATCCACCGCATCGGCCCGTTCGGCACCGTGGCCGCCAAGATGGTCGGATCCGCCGTCCTGCTCGCCAGCCTCGCCCGGCCGACGGTCTCGCTCGCCGCGCCGGCCGCTCCGACACCTGTCGTGCATGTCGTCGACGCCACTGCGTTCGCCACGAATCCAGCGGTGTCACTCTCCGCCGAGGCGCACCTCTCGACGACTGCGCCCATCGTCAACACGACCACCGCGCCAACCCCCGTGCCAGCGGCGGACCCCGTCTATGTCGTGCAACGAGGCGACAGCCTTTGGGCAATCGCTGAGGCGCACCTCGGCTCTGGCTTTCGCTGGACCGAGATCCACGACCTCAACCGCTCGTTCATCGCCGACCCCGACATCATCTGCATCGGCTGGCAGCTCAAGCTCCCAGCGGACGCGAACCTCCCCACCCTCGACGCACCCGCACCCGAGCCTGTCGCGAGCCCGACACCCGAACCGATCCCTTCCGCGCCGGCACCGGCACCCGAGACGCCGGCTCCCGAACCCCATGCACAGCCCACCGAGTCGCATGCCCCGACGACTTCCACCGTGCAGGAAGATGCCGGCCACCAGGTCGATGTTGCGCCTGCCGATGCAGCGGGCCCGACGGACGCGGCACCGGCGAAGCCGGTCGCCGACCACGACGAGCTCCCGTCGCTCGCCGTCCTCGTTCCTGGCATCACCGGTGCGACGGTCCTGGCATCGAGCCTGCTCCTGCTGCTGCGCCGGTCACAGCGCCGTCACGACCGGTCAGTGCCGAGGTCCCGACGCCCCGTCGTTCCCCTCGAACGCTCCCTCGTCGCTGCCGCCGACGTACCGCTCGTGCGCTGGGCCGGCCAGGAGTTGGCCTTGCTCGGCGAGCAGCTGGCCGGACGCTGCATCGAAGCTAGCCCCGTCGCGGTCGAGTTCAGCTCCGACTCCGGCCTCGAGCTGCTGTGGGACCGTCCGTTCCCCAACGCACCCGCTCCATGGGAGGCCGTCCCCGGCGCCTGGGCATGGCGGCTGCTCTACGACCCCGACGCGCCCGTGCCCTCCGCCGACCGACCAGCGCTGATCGCCGGACTCGTCACCGTCGGCCAGCGCAACGGCCGCCAGCTCATGCTCGACCTCGAAGGACTCGGTTCCCTCGGCATCACGGGCGACCCTCACGCAATCGACAGGTTCCTCCGGTCGATCGTCCTCGAGCTCGGTACCGGCGACGAACTCGCCGATGCCACGGTTGTATTGACGCCGGGCGCGATCGATCTCTCCGTCGTCGACCATCTCCCGCGAGTGCGCGTTGACGAGGAGCTCACGGCTCGACAACGAGTCGCCGCGCTCGCTTCCGACCTTGAGCGCAAGCTCGACGAGATCGGCTGCAGCTCGACCTTCGCCTACCGACTCTTCGACAGCCCGGTGCTTCCGGTCGAGGTCGCCGTGATGCTCACGGGCGCACCCGCTGCCGACTCTGACCTCAGTTCCATCGCCCGCCCGAGGCGAGGGGTGGCGGTCATCGCCAACGGAGAACTACCTGGCAGCGAGTCGCACCTCCACATCGAGGCTGACGGCTCCGCGCGACTCGAACCACTCGGCCTCTCCTTCCACGCGGCCGGGGTCGACGCGGGGACCAGCGCCGCGCTGGCCCAGCTCCTCGACGACATCGCCGAAGCGCCGACCGACCTCGACGTCGCACCCTCGCCCCCTCCGACCGCGTCAGAACCCGAGCACCTCCGGGTCGAGGTGCGCCAGGACGAGTTCGGCCCCGCCGTCAATCTGCCAGCGGTGGACTACGGGCTGACCGCAGAGGAGATCGATCTACGCGAACCCGCCGCGGCGGTCGACTCGATGCCCCTCGACGACGACTGGGAGCCCGCGCAGCCGCGGCTCCTGGTGCGCCTCCTCGGCGAGCCGACGATCGTCGACGGTCCGGCCATGGGACGCCGGGAGATGATCGTGGTCGCCGTGATGGCCTGCCTCGGGCGCCCGATTCGCCAAGAGGACCTTCAGGAGGCCGTCTGGGGCGGCGACGCTGTCGTTCCCCGCACCATCTGGAACATGGTCGGCCGAACCCGCAAGCAGCTCGGCGAGTGGGACGGCGAACCGATCCTGGCCACCGCCGACCGCCGACAGAACACCTACCAGCTCGCCGACGGCGTCATGACCGACATCGCACTGCTCCGCGAGCTCTACGACCGGGCACGGGACGTGTCCACCTCGGAGGCCGCGGATCTGCTCAGGGTCGGCCTCGCCCTCGTATACGGGCCACCGTTCGCCGCCGACGGATACGAGTGGGCCCGAGTCAACCAGTACGCCCACGACGCCGAACGGCTCATCGAGGACACCGCCACCTGGCTGGTCGACCTGTCGCTGCTCGCCGGCGACATCGACACAGCCCGCTACGCCGTCATGCAGGGCCTACGGGGCCTCCCGGGCAACGAAGTGCTCTACCGAGCACGGATGCGAATCGAGAACGCCGCCGGAAACGCCACCGCCGTGCGCACGGCATACCGCGAGCTGAGCGACTACCTCGACGACCTCGAAGCGGCGCCCTCGCCCGACACCGCCGAACTCTTCGACTCGCTCACCAGCGCCCGGCCGTCCCTCGCGATGACTGCTGGAGATACGGCGGTTGACATGAGCACGGTCTCGGTCGACGCGAGGTCTCGGCCCCGTCCCTGATCGGCACCTCGGGGTCATGCCCCATGCCGATATGGCTGCGCGTTCTGAACACGCGGGCCACAGTCGCGTCGCGCCCAGAGCCGTCGTTCTGGCGCGCTCGCAGCAGACGGCGCGGCCGCGTTGGCGGCCACACGAGCGCGTTTCTCACAAGGCGTACTGGGGGTGTGTCGAGTTCGGTCGTGCGGTCCAACTCACGGAGGCCCGTAGTGGAATCACTTCGCTCGGGCCCGGGGCAGTCCGCGCGCCAAGACCGCGGCGCTTGCAGCCGGTGCGCTGCTGGCGGCCATCCGGTCCAGTCTGGTCGCCGGAGAGGGATCGTGATCGGGGTCTTCGATCGCTAGTCGAACGGACCGCCGACGATGCGCCCGGTGGAGTGGCTTCCTCGAGTCAGGGCCACGTAGAGCGTGCGGTGATCGTTGTCACCGACATCAAGTCCGCCGGCGAGCGTTGCCACGGCTTCGTCGGCGAGGCACACGCCGACGTGGTTCCACTGCTGGCCCTTCGCTTGGTGTGCCGAGATACCCATGGTGAACGGTCCGGCGCGCAGGAGGCGGGCCGCGAGGGATTGCAGCTGACCCACGGCGACCTGCTCACGCCAGTTCCGTCGAGGTGCGACTTGCCGGTGGGCGCCTAGGTCTCGCGCAGCCTTCCGCAGAGCCGTGAGCGCTTCCTCGGCCGTCGCTTCGGTCGTGTCCGCTAGTAGTGCTTCGATTCCGCCCATCACCGCCGGCCACGTCTGCTCGCTGGTCGGGTCGAGGCGCAGAGCCAAGAGAGCCTCCGAACGAGATCGAGCCTGGATGTCGAACTCTCGCAGCAGGACGTGATCGAGCAGGAGCGAGATGACGGCGTCCGTCTGGTCCCCGATCTGACCGAAGGACGTCGGGAGGATCCAGGCAGGCCCGTCCCATAGGTGCCTCCAGCGCAGCCCGATCGCAATCTCGACCGCGCCCTGCACGTCCGGCACGAGGGTGGGGTCGCCTCGGACGGACTCCGCGAGAACTCGGGCAACGTCGGTCTTGTAGCGGTGCGAGTGGAGGATCTCGGTATGTTCGAAACCCAGCTCGCCGAGGAGGCTGTCTGAGACCATGTCCGGCATGGCCTCGCGCCACTCGTAGAGCGCTTGCCAGCGATCGCCGACGACTGTCACAGGGATGTCTGCTTCGCAGTGCAGCCGGATGAGGTCGAGGTCAAGCTCATCTGCGTCGAACACCTCGTCCACGAGCAGGTGAGCGACCGTACGTTGGCGATACTCGACGACGGCAGGTCTGATCGCTGCGTCGGCCAAGGCCGCTCGGAGAACGGCTCTGACGTCAGCATGCGTGCAAAGACCCGCGCTGAGTAGCTCGAGAAGGTCGCCCTGGTTGATCCTGAACTGGCCCCCGGGAGCCTTCACGGCAGTCACTTCACCATCAACGAGGGCGGGAACCCAGGTGTCGTAGCCCTTCGGATTCCACTTGAGGTAGGGGTTTCGACCCCAGTTGTCGAGCGGATCCAGTTCCGTGTGACCTCCGGGCCACCTGATGAGCTCGGATCGGAGGAGAAGACAGAGGAGTTCAACGAGCTCGGAGTCGATGGTCCGCACGCGGGAGGGGTGTGCGATGGCTCGTGGCCCCCACCGGGTCGTGATCCTGTAGCGGAGTTCTGACGTGGCGGCGTAGGTGAAGCTGAGCCCCACGACCCCGGTGGTGGGGGCCTTTGGGCGTAGGTAGCGAGCGACGCCGAAGCGCTCCGCGGCGACCGTGGTCTTGCCTGCACCCGGGCCGGCCTCGATGAACAGGCGGACGGCGGGTGACGTCGCAGCGTGGCGCTGGTCCTCGGTCAGCGGGTGGGGCATCTACTGGCTCCGCCGCCTCGGGCTCCTCGCCTG
>CAZYKR010000053.1:11356-19530 GCA_964648005.1 uncultured Iamiaceae bacterium | reverse complement strand
CCATCGCCTGGTAGATCAGCCCCGAGTAGAAGTCGACGTTGGGGTAGAGCTTGCGACTGATGAAGTAGTCGTCGGCGAGCGCCACCTCTTCGAGCTTCAGCGCGATGTCGAGCAGCGGGTTCTTGCCGGTGACCTCGAAGACCTCGTAGGCCGTGCGCTTGATGATCTTCGCTCTCGGGTCGTAGTTCTTGTACACCCGGTGTCCGAAGCCCTGGAGCTTCGTCTCGCCCGCCTTGACCTTGGCGAGGAACGGCTCGACGTTGTCGATCGAGCCGATGGAGGTGAGCATGCGGATGACCGCCTCGTTGGCGCCGCCGTGGCGGGGGCCGTACAGGGCGGCCGTGGCGGCGGCCGAGGCCGTGTAGGGGTCGGCGTGGGCGCTGCCGACGACCCGCATCGCCGTCGCCGAGCAGTTCAGCTCGTGGTCGGCGTGCAGGATGAACAGCACCTCGAGCGCCCGGCTCAGGGCGGGGTCGGCTTCGTAGCGGGGCTCGGCGACCTTCCACATCATCGACAGGAAGTTCGAGCAGAAGTCGAGGCTGTTGTCGGGATAGACGAAGGGCATGCCGACGCTGTGGCGGTGTGCGCCGGCGGCGATCGTCGGCATCTTGGCGATCAGCCGGATGATCTGCTTGTTGCGCGACACCGGATCGAAGATCTGCTTGGCGTCGGGGTAGAAGGTGCTCAGCGCCGAGATCGTCGACACGAGGATGCCCATGGGGTGGGCATCGTGGTGGAAGCTCTCCATGAAGCGCTTGCGCATGTTCTCGTGGATGAACGTGTGGTACGTGATCTCGTGCGACCACTCGGCGAACTGCGCCTCGGTGGGGAGCTCTCCGTGGATGAGCAGGTAGGCCACCTCGAGGTAGGTGGAGTCCTCGGCGAGCTGCTCGATCGGATAGCCGCGGTAACGCAGGATGCCGGCATCGCCATCGAGGTAGGTGATCGAGCTCTCGGCGCCGGCCACCGCGGAGAAGGCGGGATCGAAGAACCAGAGCCCGGGGAGTCCCTTGCGCCACTCGTCAGCGCTCACGCCGCCGTTGACGATGGGGATCTCGAACGACTCGCCCGTGCGGTTGTCGGTGATGGTGATGCTCTCGGGCACGTGTGCTCCTGGGGAACGATGGTCGAGGTGGGCCGGCGCCCAGCCGATGTCGCCGTCGAGATCGCCGTTGACCTCCGTCGCGCGGGGCAGCCGCAGTCGGCGTTGGAGTTGTCAGCCGTCCAATCTACCGGTTCCGCCGTTGCCTGCAGACCGACGGGCTCGGCGTGTCACAGCGGCATGTTGTCGTGGGCCCGGGTCCCGAGCAGCTCCGCCTTGCTGTCGAGGGTGGCAAAGGCTTCGGCGACGGCGCGCCGGGTGTCGGCGGGATCGATGACGGCGTCGATCAGCCCGCGGGCCGCTGCCACCCAGGGGTTGAGCAGGCGTTCGTCGTACTCGGACTCGAGGGCCGCGCGCTCCTGCGGCGAGGCGCCGCGGTGCAGGATCTCGACGGCGCCCTTGGCGCCCATGACGGCGATCTCGGCCGACGGCCACGCCAGCGCCACGTCGTTGCCCATCGTGCGGGAGTCCATCACGATGTAGGCCCCGCCGTAGGACTTGCGCATCGTCAGGTTGACCCGGGGCACCGTCGCCCGGGCGTAGGCGAAGGCGAGCTGCGCGCCGTGTCGGATCATGCCGCGCCACTCGAGGTCCTTGCCGGGGTAGAAGCCGGGGGTGTCGACGAGGGTCAGCAGGCCGAGGTTGAACGCGTCGCAGAACCCCACGAACCGGGCACCCTTCTGCGACGACGGGATGTCGAGGGTGCCGGCGATCTGGCACGGCTGGTTGGCGACGACGCCGATCGGCCGACCCTCGATCGTCGCGAAGCCGGTGACCAGGTTGGGGGCCCACCCGGCGCGCAGCTCGGTGAACGCCGCATCGTCGGCGATGCACCGGATCACGTCGCGCACGTCGTAGGAGCCGGTCGGCGAGGTCGGCAGGAGCGCACCGGCCTCGGGCGTGGGGCGTGCCGCCGGGTCGTCGGTGGCGAGGCGCGCCGGGAGGGCATCGCAGTGGTCGGGCAGGTAGCCGAGCAGCTCACCCAGCGCCACCATCGCCTCGTCGAGGTCGGCCGCCACCGCAGCCGCCACGCCGCTGGCGCGCTCGTGCGCGCCGGCACCACCGAGGACCTTGGCGGTGACCGGCATCCCCGTGAACTGGCGGACCATGCGCGGTCCGGACACGAAGGCGTACGCCTCGGGCGTCATGACGACGTGGTCGGCGAGGCCGAGGAGGAGGGCGGGGCCCGACACGGCAGGCCCATCGAGTGCGACGAGCAGCGGGATGCTGCCCGAGGCACGGGCCATGGCGCGTGCGCTCAGCCCCCACGCATGCAGAGACTCGACGCCACCGTGGAGGTCAGCACCGGAGGAGGCGACCGTGGCCACGAACGGCAGGCGCAGATCCAGTGCGACGTCGATCGCCGCGGCGAGCTTGACCCCGTCGGCCGGGCTGAGGGCACCCTGGCGGGTCGACAGGTCGAACTGGGCGTGGACGACGCGGCGACCGGCGAGCTCGGCGGTACCGGTGCGCAGCGTCCGTCCAGCACGGGCGCGGAGATCGACAGGGGCAGGCATCGCACCTGCGACCCGCGTCAGGGCATCGGCGTTACGTCAGCAGCACCCGTTGGGTGCAGCAGGTCAGGAGACCGTGGTCGAGGAGCGACGGCGGCTGACGGCGACGAGGGCGGCGCCGGCGGCGACGAGCACGATGGCGCCGGCAGCGAGCGGCCCGGTCGACGAGGAGCCCGTCACGGGCAGGGCGCCCGAGCCGGTCGTGGCCGCGCCCACCGTCAGGGTGGCCGAGAGGACCTCGACACCACAGGTGGCGGTGACGGTGTAGGTGCCGGCCGTCGACGGGGCCTTGACCGTGGCCGAGAACGCACCACCGGCGCCGGCGGTGGTCGTCGTCGAGGCACCGGCGACGGCGATGGTGACCGCGTCGCCCGAGGCGCAGCCGGAGCCGCTCACGGTGACGTCGCCACCGGGCGCCACATTGGCGGGGCTGACGCTGAGCACTGCCGGGTCATACTGGGCGCTCGCCGGAGCTGCCAGCGCGAAGACGCCGGCGAAGAGCGCGGCGAGGGCGATGAGGAGACGGCTGGTGCGCATGGGACGGGTCCTTCGGTGTGCTCGGTGCTCGTCGATCCGACAACAGTAGCCGCGCGCCTGGCGCGAACTCCACACCCTTCGCGTCGCGAGCAAGATTCGGGTCAGCGCGGAACGAGCTCCCAGCGCACGTCGAGCGGCTCGACGGTCGTCGCGTCGACGATCGCGGGCTCGAGCGGCGCCCACTCGGTGGGGACGGTCGGCACGACGGTCAGGACGTCGGGGTGCACCAGCGGTTGGGTCTGGTACCGGAAGCGGTAGGCGCCGTCGAGATCGAGGCCGCCGCGCAGGGAGAAGGTGATCTCGGTGCCCTGAGGTCCGGGTGGCACGGCCACGTTGAGCGCGTAGACGTTCCACCCGAACTCGCGCTGCGGTTCTGCGGGCATCGGCGTGCCACCGACCGTGACCGTGTCGAGCACCAGGGGCGTGTGCACGGAGAGCCACGTCCAGTTGACGCCGAAGGGCTGGCCCGAGTCCTCGCGGTTGAAGATCACGTAGTCGGGGAGGGTGTCGACCGGGGCGTCGTTGTAGAGGGTGACCCGGACGGTGGCCGTGACGGTGCCCGTCGCCGGGTCGATCTGCGGCTCGTAGCGGATCTCGCGGCGTAGGTAGGCGTCGATCTTGTTGTTGCCGGCGTTCTGGTTGGTTACGGCGAGCAGATCCAGCCCGGACGTCGCCGGCGGGAACGTGCCGGACAGTCCGATCGACTCGAAGAAGGCCTGTTCGGCCGGATCGGTCGAATGCGCCATCACGCGACGTTGCGCCGCCATCGGCGCCATCAGGCGCACCAGGCGCGCCGGGTCGTTGAGCCGGTTGGTCAGCAGGCGATCGAACGCCGTGCGCGCCACCTCGTCGAGGACGTCCCCGCGCACCTCGCGGTCGTCGTAGGCGGCGTACTGGGTGCGCAGCAGGAACTCCGCGGCGTTGGACTCGTCGAGCTGCACACCGTCGACCGTCACCGGACCGGTGATGCGCAGCAATTCGGCGAGCGCGTACGGATCGAGGACGATCATGCCGTCGGCCGTCTCGCCGGTCGACTGCTCGTACTGCGACTCGAACACGGTGGCCACGCTGGGGAAGTCCGGTGACAGGGTCACGTCCTGCAATTGGTCCTCGGGGTGCAGACGGCCGTAGCGCAGCAGGTAGTCGTCGGGGCCGACAAGGGTGCGGTCGGGCTCGCCGTCGGCGCGGTTGAGGTCGGGCACCCGTCCGGACGCCACGATGTCGACCTCACCGTCGACGGCCTCGATGACCGAGTAGTAGCCGAGGAAGCCGCCGAGGCCGCGCGCCTCGGCCGGCGAGGTGAATCCGATGATCCACCGCCGTCGTCCGTCGGCGCCGAGCATCCCGGGAGCCAGCTCGGTGCCGCGGATGGCGTGGCCCACCGTCGGGATGGTGTCGGCGATCTTGGTCCGCAGCTCGGTGACGGCGTCGGCGGCGGGCACGACGAGCGAGGTCACGTCGATCTCGGCGAGGTTGGCGTCGGCATCGGTCAGCGCAGACTGCACCTGCTCGAGGGCCGGACGCAGCTCGTCGAAACGGTCGAGGTCGATCCGGCCGTCGGTGACGGCGAGCGCTCCGTAGTCGGTGTCACGGGCGGCGTCGGCGGCGGTCGCCGTCAGGTCCGCCCCTGCCGTCGCCACCTGCTCGATGGCGTCGAGGTGGGGATTGGCCAACGGCAGGACGCGCGCCGGGATCGTGAGCACCGACGTCACGGCGTCGCGGCTGCGTGCGAACGCCGCGGTCGCCCGGTCGAGCTCGCGCTCGGCCTCCTCGACGTCGCCCTGGTTGAGCGAGGTGACCCCGGCGCGGACCCGTTCGGCGCCTCGACGGGCCTCGGGGAGCGCCTGGGTCAACGCCACCAAGCCGCCGCCGACCACCACGAGCAGGCCGAGGGCGGCCCAGGACCCGATCTTGCGAGCACGGCTCCGCGTCGAGGGCGGGAGCAGTCGCCACGCAGACACGGCGCACGGCACCGGCGCCGCCAGCGCCACGACGGCCGTCAGGCCGTGCAGCCCCAGGTCGCCGCCGTGGAGGAGGAGTTGGGCGCTGACCGCCCCGATGAGTGCGCCCATGCGACGGTGCCGCCGTCGGAACCAGTTGGCCCCGACGGCCAGCGCCAGCGTGGCCACCCCGACGACGAAGGCCGCGGGTTGCCCGACGGAGACGAGCAGGGCGGCTCCGGCGAGCACGACCCACGTGCCGCGCCGCGCCGACGCCGCGACGATCGCCACGGCGGCCCCGTACCCGGCGCGGTAGATCGCATCGAGGATCGGCCAACCGGTGAGGACGGTGCTGGCGCCCAGCGCCGCAGCGAGGGCCGACGCTGCGGCCAGCAACCACACCGTGAGATCGGCGATGCGGCGCTCCCGACGGAGGCCGGCGCGGTCGGGTGCGGTGTGCACGGCGGTCACGAGCGCCACTCCGGCAACGGACGCCCGAGTCGCTGTTCGACGGACCGCACGCTCGGCGCGAAGTGCGTGAGCAGGCGCTGGCGCGTGGCGGGATCCATGGGCGGGATCTCCGCCACGCGCTCGTTGGCGGCGATCAGTGATCCCTTGACGCGCTCGCGCACCGACGGAGGTGCCAAGCTGCCCGCCGTGCGCAGCAAGGAGCCGGGTGAGCGGAGCATCCGAGCGACGCGAGCGCTGCGGGCCTGCGCTGCCGTGTTGGCTTCGATCGGACCGACCCCGTCGGGCATGGCGCTCGGGTCGAGCCCGATGGCGGCGATGGTGTCGGCGACGACGGCGGCCTGGTCGTGCACGAGGTCGTCGAAGAGCACGACGTGGACCTGGTCGCCGAACAGCTCGTCGAGCGCCGCGAGCTGGGGCGGGTAGTCGCTGCGTTCGAGGTAGGCGCGCTGATGCGCCCATCCGTCGAGGTCGGGATCGTCGCCGCGGTCGATCGCGGCCTCGAAGGTCGTGGCCGACTCCCGTCCGGTGCGGCGCAGGTACCAGTACGCCGACCACGCCCGGTCGACGGGGTGGCGCAGGATGACGACGACCCGGCACGAGGGGAAGCGGCGAGCGAGCTCTTGGCGCGCCTCGGGCACGAACATCACGCCGGCGCTCTTGGCGAGCACGACCCGGTCACCGGGCGGGGCGCCGATGACGCGGTCGTACGCGGCCTCGAACGATTCGGTCGGCGTCGGTTCGACGAACCAGGTGAACTCGAGCGCTTCGTGGCTGGCGAGCTGTGGATGGACCTCCAGCGCCGCCGCCAGCGTGCTCGTGCCGGCCTTCTGCGCGCCGGCGATCATCACGTCGAGGGTTCGGGTCATGGTTCAGGAGCGTCCGGCGGGACCAGGCGGCGTGAGCCGCGCCGGCCACGGGTGCGTCCACACGCCGGCCCGGACGCGAGCCAGCAACCATAGAGCGGCGAACATCGTGGCCGTGCTCACCGCCGATCCGATGGCAAGGCCGTCGATCCCGTCGAGCTGACCGCCGACGTAGGCCAGCGCGGCCGTGGCGCCGGCCCCGGCGAGCGCGGTGATGAGCACGGCCCGCTCGTGGCCGGTCATGGACAGGACCACCCCGCACAGGCCGCTGGCGACGTTGACGGCCTGTGCCAGGGCCAAGGCCTGCAACGGCAGGGCGGCGGCGGCGTACTCGGGTCCGAACAGCGTCTCGAGCAGGAGGCCCGGCACGACGATGCAGGGGATGAGCACGACGAGTGCCGGCACGCCTGCCACGAGGGCGGCGCGCTGGGAGCGTTGCTGGAGTTCGAACCGTTTGCCGGTGGCGTGGAGCGCAGCGATGCGCGCCACGACCGTGAGCTGCGCCGCCTGCAGCGGGAGCGACACCAACGTCATCAGGCGCAGTGCTGCACCGTAGGTGCCGGCCGCGGTGTCGCCCAGCGAACCACTCGCCACCCACAGGTCGACCTGCGAGGTCAAGAACAGCGCCAGCTGCGTCACGGCGAAGGGCCATCCGGCGCGGGCGGTGGTCCACAGGTCGGCTCGGGTGGAGGTGTCGACGACGTCGCCGTCGGGTCGTGGGTGGCCGTGATGGCTGCGCAAGCGGACGACGACGGCGCCGACGGCGACCGCCGCCGCTACCCCGACGGCGGCGGCGTAGGCACCCATCGCCTCGGCCGGACCGAGCGTCGCCTGCCACAGCACGAGCGCGGCGCAGAACAGCGCCAACCCCAGCGCTCCACCGCTGCGCCCGGTGGTGAGGTTGGACACCGTGACCTCGCCGAGCCCGCGGAGCAGGTCGGCCCCGACGAGCAAGACGGCGAGTCCGACGGTGACGGCCGCCGCCATGGCGACCGCCGGCCACGCAGTGTCGGGCACGAACAGGCGAGCCAGCGCCAACGTGGCGGCGGCGCCGACCGGCGTGCTGATCGCCAGGACGCGCACGGCGGTGCGCACGTCGCCCAGCACACGGGCCCGCTCGCCGAGCGCCAGCGCGCCGGCGACATCGCGCAGCAAGACGCGGTTCAGCCCGGCGGCGGCGATGAAGCTCGTGGCGGTGGCGATCGAGGTCAGCACGGTCACGACGCCGAAGTCGGCCGTGTCCAGCTGGCGGGCCAGCAGGATGCTGGAGAGCGCGAAGCCTCCGGCCGCGCCGACGCGTCCCACCAGCGCGCTGGCGGCTGCGCCGACGCTGCGCCCGCGTCGGCGCGGCTCGTCGGTCATGCGCCGATCGTTGCCGGAGCGCTGGTGTCGGGCGTCGAGGTCACCGTCGGCGATCGGTCCCGGCACCACCAGCCGATGATGATCAGGGGCATACACCACGCCAGCCAACTCGTCGGCGTCTGGCTGTTCCAGCCGGCGTCGAGGACCTGAAACGCCACGATGACCGATGCCACGTACCCGAAGACGTTGGTGCGGCTGTCGGCGTAGGCATGGCGCGCCACGCCGAGCGCGAGCCCGGTGATCAAGCCGCCGACGATCACGCCCGCGGCGCCGAAGTTGAGGTACCACTCGCCCGCGGCGCCCATCGGCCAGCCGTTCTCTCGGTCTGGCTCGTACACCTGACGGAACCACTGCCCCGGGACGTTGCCCGCCGGCTTGCCCTCCC
>CAZYKR010000053.1:0-11346 GCA_964648005.1 uncultured Iamiaceae bacterium | reverse complement strand
GCGCGGCACCCAGTTGACGGCGCCGTAGACGAAGTCCTCCCCGCCGCGGTGGTCGAAGCGTTCGGGCCAGTCCCGCACGGCGAGGACGAAGGCGTCGTACTGGGTCGTGTTGGCGGCGACGGAGACCTGGCGGACGATCGTCTGGTTCTCGATGGTCTGGTTCACCTCGCCGGTGATGAGCACGTCGCGCCACAGGCGCAGCCCGACGATGAGCAGGACGACGAGACCTCCGGCGACGAGCAGGCGGGCGGCGGCCGCGCCGCGTCCTCGGCGGCCGGCGCCGGCGCGGCGCGGGGTGAACACGATCCAGCCGGTCAGCAGGGTGAACCCGATGATGACCACGACCGACCGGGCACCCCAGGCGAGCACGGCGATGCTGTCGAGCAGGGCCATGCCGAGCAGGAGCAGCCGGATGCCTCGGCCGGGGGCGTCCGGCTCGAAGCGCCGTCGTCGAGCCTCGAGGTAGGCCACGAGCGCCACGGCGGAGCCCACGGCGGGGATGGTCTTGAGGACGAACGTGCCAGCGAGCTCCTTGTCGAGCTTGGCGGCGCGCACCGTCTCGGCGAAGCTGCCGTAGCTCGTGGCGAGCCATGCCGCCACGAGCGCGCTGCCGACGGTCAACACCGCGCTGGCGGTGATCAACCGTCGCATCGACGGGCGGGGCGAGGAGGTGGGAAACACCCGCGCCGCGCGTCCGCTCAAGGCGGCTCCGGGTGCCAGGCCGACGAACGTGGAGTCGAGGAACAGGGCGAGCATCGTGTTGGTCTGCGCCGCGGCAGCGGTGGACGACGCGACGAGACGGTCGGGGTACATCGGGTCCAGACCGAGGGCCACGACGGCCATGCGGAAGCCGTAGAACAGCGCCACCGACCCGCAGAAGAGGCCGACGATGTCGAGCGGCCAGCGCGACCACACGGCGTAGATCGCCACCAGCGCCGCGATCGCTGCCAGTGCCGAGGCGACGATCACGAGGCAGCCTCGGCGATGGCATCGGCGTAGATCGACTCGAGCAGGTCCAACACGGTCTCGGCCTCGTAGGAGCGCTCGAAGGTCGCCCGGGCGGCCGCCCGCATCGCCGCCCGGTCCGCGTTGGCGTCGAAGCTCGCGACGGCTTCGGCGAGCGCGGCGGGATCGCCCACCCGGAAGTGGACGCCGTCGACGCCGGCGGTGACGAGGCCGGTGAAGTTGCCGACGTCGCTGGCGATGATGGGCGTGCCGGCGGCGAACGCCTCGGTCAACACCACCGGCAAGCCCTCGTACCACTCCGAGGGCAGGACCAGGGCTTCGCTCGTGCGCAGCAACTCACCCACCGCGTGGCCGTCGAGCCAGCCGCGCACGTCGATGCGCGGGTCGGCCGCTGCCGCCTCGTCGACCAGGGGTCGCAACGGGCCGTCGCCGGCCACCACCAGGCGGACGTCGCCCGGCACCCGGCGCCATGCCTCGAGCAGCGTGCGCACGCCTTTGACGTCGACCAGACGTCCGGCGAACAGGTAGGTGCCGGTCCGGGTGTCGAGCGGCGGCCCGGGGTCGGGCGAGGAGTTGGGCTTCACCACCACACGGTGCGGGGCGATGCCCTCGGCGATGATCCGCTCGCGCATGAACGGCGTGAGCGCCGTGAGGCGATGGACCTTGTGGGCGAAGGTGCCGATCGAGTGGTGCAGGGACAGGCTGCCGGCGACGGCGATCGACGGCAGGAGCCGGTCCTGGTAGCAGCGGTGCACGACCGCGGGGTACTTGACGTGCCGTCCCACGCACTCCTCGCAGACCTGCCCGTCGCGGGCCAGGACGCCGCTGGCGCAGTTGTATCGCCACGATTGGGAGGTGGCGACGACCGCCACGCCTCGGGCGGCGGCCGCACGGATCACCGCCGGTGACATCACCGGGAACGGGGTGTGCACGTGGACGACGTCGGGTGCGAACACGTCGATGGCACGGCGCACGTCGCGCACCGCGTCCCGGTTCCAGAACGCGGCCACACCGGCGCGTACGGGTCCGGACTGCTCCACCTCCGTCGTCTCGACGATGACGGCCTCGACGTCGTGGCCTCGGGCGCCGAGGCCGGCGGCCTCGCGCTCGAGCTGGATGTCGGCGCCGCCGCGAGCGCGCTGGCGGTTGTGGAGCTGGAGGATCCTCATGGGTCCCTCGCCCACCGTGGAGCGGCGTCGCCGAGCAGGTCGACCAACGCCGCACCGTCGTCGGCGTAGGCGGCGCGCAGCCGGTCGCGGGCGTCGGTCGGCATCGGTGGACGATCGAGGTTGGCCGATCGGATGCGCTCGCGCACGGCGAAGGGCACCAGCTTCTTGACGGCCTGACGCAGGGGTTCGACGCGTCGAGCGCGGGACATGGCTCCGGCGAGGGCTTGGCTGCGGGGCTGACCACCGCGGTTGACCTCGGCGTCGAGTCCGCCGAGCTCCTGGGGCTCGACCCCGATGAAGGCGAAGCAGCGGTCGAGTGCCGTTGCCGGGTCCATCTCGACGTCGGCGTGGTCGAGCACCAACAGGCGATCCTGGCCGAAGGCGTCGATGAACGGGCGCAGTTGCGGCGGATAGTGGCCCATCGCCTCGTAGTGCCAGATGTGGTGCCATCCGGCCTCGATGCGGCGGCCCTCGTCTGCCAGCGCGTCGTCGAACGATGCGGTCTCGAACCCGCGCCCGACCTGATAGAGCCACGCGGAGTAGGCCCGGTCGACGGGTTCGCGCAGCACGGCGATCAGCCGGACGTCCGGGCAGTGGGCGCGGATGGTGTCGATGGCGGCGTCGGGGTGGTACAGGGTGCTGACCGATCCCTCGCCGCGCGCTGGTGCGTCATCGAACAGGGCGTGCCAGCGGGTGGGGTCCGTCACCGCCACGCGATTGATGGTCTCGGCGTCGCCCGGTCCGGTGAACGCCAGCTGCTGGTCGGGGAAGGCCAGGAAGTGCGTCTCCTTGGGGTCCGAGAACGACACGTCACGGTGGCGCGCCAGATGGCGCGCCAGGAACGTGGTCCCGCTCCGGGCGGCGCCGATGAGCAAGAAGGTCGGCCGGCCGCCGGAGTCCGCCGGGTCGGGACTCACTGCGACCGACGCTGCAGCAGCGCTGCGGTCGCCGTCGTCACGGCGCTCGATAGTACCGCCCGGTCGAAGTGCGCCCGGACCCGTCCGGCGCCCGAAGCGCCCTCGGCTGCGCAACGGTCGAGGTCGCCGAGGTGGCCGACCAGGGCCCGTCCCAGGGCGCCGACGTTGCCCGTGGGCACCACCGTTCCGGCGTCGCCGATCGCCTGGCGCATGCCCGGCGCATCAAACGCCACCACCGGTCGGCCGCTGCTCAGCGCCTCGAGCGTGGCGAACGACAGCCCCTCCCAACGCGACGCCTGCACGGCGACGTCGGCCGCGGCGTACCAGCGCCACACGTCGTCGCGCCGCCCGGCGAAGTGCACGGAGGCACCGGCGACGGCGCGCAGCTCGGGTGCCAGCTCCCCGTCGCCCACCAGCACGAGCCGAGCCTCGGGCACCTGCTCCACCACGTCGGCCCAGGCCTCGAGGAGGAGGTCCTGGCCCTTCTGCTCGCACAGCCTGCCGACGCAGACCGCCGTGGGGGCGTCGGCCAGGTCGAGCTCGGCGCGCGCCCGGACCTGATCGGCGCGGGTCGCCGGGCTGAAGGCGTCGACGTCCACACCGTTGGGGATGACGGCGAACGTCCCGCCGATCCGGGCTGCCGTCGCCATGGCCAGCTCGTCGTCGCCGGCCATCAGGAACAGGTCGGTCCAGCGGGCGCCGAGGCGCTCCCACAGCCGCGCCGGCCGTTGCTGCGGGCCGGGCGGCAGGAAAGACCAGGCGTTGGGATGCACGATCGTGGGACGCCGGCCGCGCACGGCCAACCGCCCGGCGAGCCCGGCCTTGGAGGAGTGCAGGTGCACCACGTCCGGGTCGGTTGCCTCGATGACGGTTGCGAGGGAGCGGACCTCGGTCGCCAGCGCGGGGCCCGGCGACCGACTCGCCTGCCAGGTGCGAACCTCGACGTCGTCGGCTCGGCACCAGTCGCCCAGATCGCCCTCCGGCGGGCAGGCCACGGTGACCCGATGGCCGACGTGGCGTTGGTGGGTGGCCAGGTCGCGTACGCACACCGCCACCCCGGCGGTGGTCGGTTGCGAGACGTGCAGCACGTGGAAGCGGTCGGTCATCGGCCGGGCACCGTGAACGCCAGCGGCGCCGCCTCCGCAGCGCGACACGTTGCGGCGACGCAGGTGGCGAGCTCGGCGAGCCGGTCGTCGAGCACCGCCTGGTCGTCGGGTGCCAGCGAGCCGGCGAGGTTCGTCAGCTGGAAGGGATCGGCGGCGAGGTCGTAGAGCTCGCGCTCGCCCGTGCCGTACACGATGTAGTTCCAGTCCTGGCCGCGCAGGCCGCGCCAGTCGGGGATCGTGCCGTCGCCGCCCGGTGGCTGGCTGTCGGGCTCAGACTCCTCGCTGGTGCCGGTCAGGTCCTTCTGCCAGTGCTCGAGCAGGTACACGGTGCGCTGATCCTCTTCGGGTCGCCCGCGCCACTCGGCGCGCAGGTCCCGTCCGTCCACGAAGGTCGGCGACGCTAGCCCGGCCAGGGCACCGATGGTGGGGTAGAGGTCGACGTTGCCGACCAAGGCCTGGCTGACCGAGCCGGCGGGGACGCTCGGCCCCCGTACCACGAGCGGCACCCGGACGTCTTCCTCGTAGGGCGAGCCCTTGCCAGCGAGGAGCCGGTGGCTGCCGATGTGGTAGCCGTTGTCGGAGCTGAACACGATGTACGTCTCGTCGAGGGCACCGGCGCGGTCGAGCTCGTCGACGAGCCGGGCCACGCCTTCGTCGACCGCCTGGAGCGATCGGATCCGGTCACGGAAGACCTCGTCGTACTGGTCCTCGCGCCCCTGGCCCAGCGATGCAGCTGCCTGGACGTAGGCCGGCTTGTCGGACACGTCGGCCTCGTTGTGGTTGGGCGTGCGCGGCAGGGTCTCGTCACCGAACCACGCGGCATGGCGTTGCGCCGGCACGGCGGGGTGGTGGGGTTCGGCCGGGGCCAGCCACACGAAGAAGGGACGGTCCTGGGCCGCGCTCGTTGCGGCGAACTCGATCGTGCGGTCGAAGAGCAGGTCGGTGAGCTGCTCGCCTGTGTGCTCGACCACCACGCCGTCCTCGTTCAGCGCGTAGTCGCGCTGCTGGTCGATGCCGCGCACGGGCACCGCCCAGCCGTCCCACCCGGCGGGCCGGTACGTCAGCGGTTCGGGGCGCGGGTAGCCGTTGAGGTAGCGGCCGAACAGCGCCGTGGCGTACCCGCCTTGGTGCAGCAGCGGTCCCAGCATGTCGGCCTCGAGCTCTCGGTCGAAGGCGGTGGCGAAGCCCCCGTCCGCGCCGGCGTTGCGCAGCACGCCCGTGTTGTGGGCGTACTGGCCGCGCAGCATGGTGACCCGGGACGGGCAGCACACCGGCACGCTCACGAAGGCGCTGTCGAACCGACGGCCCTCGTCGGTCAGGAGGCGCCGCACCGATGGCAGGTGCTCCATCTCGGCCCACGCCAGGTCGTCGGTCATGATCACCACGATGTTGGGGCGTCGATCCTCGGCGGCCTGGTGCGCAGTCGTCGTCGGCGGTGTGTCGAGCCCGGGGGTGCAGGCCGCGACCACCGCGACGAGCAGGACGACGAGGGCGATCCATCCGGTCAGCAGTCGAGGACGGACAGCAGGGCAACGCACCGGCACGATTGTGGCACCGTTGCCGTGATCCGACGGCGCGCCGATCGGCGGCGCGGCAGTCCAATCGGGACCCCGAACGACGATTACACTCTTGGCCACGTCGGCGCATCGAGGACGGCGGATTGAGCGCAGCGACCCACTTCACTCTTCAAGAACCTGCTCTGGACATCGTCGACGCTGTCGACGACCGGTCAGGTGATGACGTCGGCGCTCCGCCTCGGCGGTCAGCGGCGGCTCGGGCGGTCAAACGAGGCGAGGACCTCGTCGGTTGCCTGCTGGCGTTGCCGTTGTTGGTGGTCGTGTTGCCGATCGTGGCGCTGGTGGTCCGGCTCGACTCGTCGGGACCGGTGTTCTTCCGGCAGCGGCGCGTCGGGCGCGATGGCCGTGAGTTCGCCATGGTGAAGTTCCGGTCCATGTACACCGATGCCGAGGCCCGGCTCGATGCCGATCCGGAGCTGCACGCCCAGTGGTTGGCACACGACTGCAAGCTCCCGGAGGAGATCGACCCTCGGATCACCCGGGTCGGTCGCTTCCTGCGGCGCACGAGCCTCGATGAGCTGCCGCAGGTGCTCAACGTGCTGGCGGGTCAGATGAGCCTGGTGGGGCCACGCCCCATCGAGCGTCGCCAGATCGAGCACCTCTACGGCGACCGTGCCGCCTGGTACGAGGCGACCAAGCCGGGCCTGACCGGGCTGTGGCAGGTCTCCGGACGCAGCACGATCCAAGGCGATGCCCGGGTGGCCCTCGACATCGCCTATGTGCGGGACTGGTCGCCGTGGCGTGACCTGGTGCTGGTGCTGCGCACCATCCCGGCCGTGCTGCGCCGCGACGGCGCACACTGATCGCTCAGCTGGAGGTCGCTACCTCGGCGCGCGGCGCATCGTCGACCGGCGGACGGGCGCCGTTGCTGTCGTAGCCCCCGTACCCGCCGTAGCCCCCGTAGCCGCCGTAGCCCTGGCCCACTCCGACGCCGTTGACGACGACGCCGATCAACGACGCGCCCACCTGACGCAGCTTCTCGCCGGCACGACGCAGCCCGTCGGCATGCGTCTGCCCGGGGACGCAGACGAACAGCACGCCGTCCACGAACTGGCTCAGCGCCAGGGTGTCGGCCACCGGGAGCACCGGCGGGCAGTCGATGAGCACGAGATCGGCACCGGCGGCGACGAGCTTGTCGAGGACGTCGTGCGTGCGCTCGGAGCCCAGCAACTCGGCGGGGTTGGGCGGCACCGGGCCTGACGGCAGGACGGCGAGCTGCCCTGGGCCGGACGTGGGCACCTTGACCAGCGAGTCGATCAAACCAAGGTCGCCGAGCAGCACCGAGGTCAGCCCGGCATCGGTGTCCTCGATGCCGAAGAAGCTCGCCAGCGTCGGGCGGCGCAGGTCGCCTGAGATGGCGACAACCCGCAGGCCGGCCTCGGCGAGCGCCAACGCCAGGTTGGCGGTGACGGTGGACTTGCCCTCGGAGCCGGAGGCCGAGGTCACGGCGATCACGCGCTTCTCCTTGCCGAGGTTCGAGAAGCGCACGCTGGTGCGCAGCGACCGGAATGCCTCGGCCGATGCCGACTCGCGCTCGGCGATGGCCCGCGGCGTGGCGGGAAGGTGGTGACGGCGTAGCCGGCGGGACGACCGCAACGGGATCGTCCCGAGCACCGGTGCGCCGACGATGGCCGAGACGTTGTCGGGCGTCACCTCGTCGGTCAGGCGCTCGATGACGAAGGCGCCGCTGATCCCGATGAGCAGGCCGAGCAGCGCGCCCAGCACGGCGGACCGTGTCGGCCGGGGATCGAACGGAGCCGCGGGCAGCTGCGCCGGATCGACGACCTCCGCGTTGCCGGAGCTGAGATCGGCCGTGGATTCGAGCTCGGCGGCCCGCTCCTCGTAGTCGTCGGCACGGGTCAGCAGGCTGTCCCGCTCGGACTGGAACGACGGGACCTCGGGGCTGTCCGGGGCGAAGGCGATGGCGGCGTCGATCTCGGCGACGCGGGAGCGGAATTCCGCCGCCTTGTCGCGCAGGCCGGTGGCGCGCGCCTCGAGGGTGGACACGGTCTGGGCGCGACGCGCCTCGACGTAGGCGGTGGCGATGGCGTCGGCGCCGTCGCGGGCGACCTCCGGGTCGGTGCTCTCGACGCGGATCTTGACGATGTCGGTGTCGGCGACGTTGCTGACGAGCACCGTGTCGACCTTGTCGGCCCGGTCGCCGAGCGTCTCGTCGGCGGCGTTGCGCACGGCTGCCGACTCGATGATCTCGATCTGGGTGTCGACCTCGCGCCGCGGGTCGATGCGCAGGGTCTGCCCGTCGAACACCGCCTCGGCGTTGGGGTCGAGGATCCGGACGTCCGCACTGGCGGCGTACCGCTGGGGCTGGGTGCTCGCCCACAGGTAGCCGATGAGCGCGCCGAGGATGGTCAGCCCGATGATCATCGGCGCGCGCCGCCGGAGGATGCGCAGGTAGTCCCTGAGATTCAGATCAGCATCCTGGGGATCCACCCGGGCCACGTCCCTTCAACGGCACGCCATCGCACAGCCGACCGGCGATGGTCGCCGTCCGACGATAGCGCCGGGCCGCACCCCCGATGGGCACGCGTCAGGTGGCAGCGGTGCCACGCGAGGTCTGGACGTGGATCCCTCCCTGGTCCGGTGCTTCCTGGGCCACGACGGTGCGCAGCACGTCGCGCAGCGCCCGTGCGGCGGCCGACAACAAGGCGTGCCGGCGTGCAGCCAGCCCGACCGATCGTCCGGGCAGACCGCGGACCGGGATCCGGCGCCAATCGCCTCCGACCCATGACGGGGCGGCGCTGGCAGGCAGGATGGCGGCGCCGAAGCCCTGGAAGGCGAGGGAGGCGAGCAGGCGCATGCCATCCACCTCGGCCTGGGCGACGAGGGCGCAACCCGCTGCGCTCGCTTCGGCGTCGAGCTCGTCACGGAAGGTCGTGCCGGTCGGCTCCAGCAACAGCGGCACGCCGTCGAGGTCGGCGAGGGCGATGGCGTCACGGTCGAACAGCGGGTGACCGGCGGGGGCGACGAGGACGCGCTCCTCGTCGAAGAGGGGCTCGACGTCGATGTCCGGCTCGTCGAGCGGGAGGTTCACGACCGCCAGGTCCAACCGGCCCGACGCCAGCTGGGGGAGCAATGACGACGTCGTGGCGTCGACGATCACGAGATGCACGCGTGGCAGCTCGTGGGCGAGGGCGTCGATCAGCAGCGGCGAGAGCCATCGGGCGGTGGTCCCGATCATGCCCAGACGGACGGTGCCCGTGACCTCGGCGTTGAGCGAGGTGACGTCGGAGAGGAGGGCGTCGAGCTCGGCCTGGATGCGCCGCGCCCGCGCCACGACGACCACCCCTTGTTCCGTGAGCGTCCCGGTCGCTCGGTCGACGAGCGTGGCGTCGAGCTCGCGCTCGAGGCGCGCCACGTGCGTCGAGACGTTCGACTGCACGGTGTGCAGGGCGCGAGCGGCGGCGGAGAAGCTGCCGTGCTCGGCGACGGCGAGCAGTGCGTTGAGCTGGCGGAGGTCCATCGCTGCCCATGATGGCATGTATCGGAAACAACTGTTGGACGGATGGCTCTGCCTTCGCCAAGATGGGTGCCACAACACAAGAACGAGAGCAGTGGTGCCTCCCCCCGGCAACCCTCTCGTCAACGGTTCGAGCCAGCCGATCCCCCCTCGGCCTCGAATCGCCCCAGAGCCGGTCCCCAGCGGACCGGCTCTGTTCGTTGCGGCTACCGTGCGGCCCATGTCCCAGGGCGCAGCGTTCTTCGACCTCGACCGCACGTTGATCTCCGGCGCCAGCGGCCCGGTGATCTCGGCGGCGCTGCGGGCCGTCGGCCTCCTGTCGGAGCGCCGGATCCCGGGTGAGGACCTCGTGTTCAGCATCTTCAACCGGTTCGGTGAGAACCGGCCGTCGATGCTGCTCACCCGCCAGGCTGTCCGGTTGGCGAAGGGATGGGACACCGAGGCCGCCCGTGAGGCCGGCGCCATCGCCGGCGCCGAGCTCGACGGGCTGGTGCAGCCCTACGCCCGCGTGCTGATCGAGCAGCATCAAGCAGACGGTCGGCCGGTGGTGCTGGCGACGACGACCCCGCGCCACCTGGTCGAGCCGTTGGCGGAACGGCTCGGCTTCGACGGCGTGGTGGCAACGACCTACGCCGAGGCCGATGGCCGGTTCACCGGTGAGCTCGTGGGTCCGTTCGTGTGGGGTGCTGGCAAGCTCGAAGGCGTGCGTGCCTGGGCCGAGGCGAACGGCGTCGAGGTGGAGGCGTCGACCGCCTACTCCGACAGCTACTACGACCTGCCGCTGCTCAGCGCCGTCGCCGAGCCGGTCGTCGTGAACCCCGACCCGCGCCTGCGCGTGCAGGCGCTCGCCCGTCGCTGGCCGGTGCTCCGCCTCGACGTGCCGGCGGGGGTGCCGAAGTTCCTGGGCATCGAGCCGCAGGAGGCGTTGCTGCCGTGGGCGCGTCCCGAGTTGGCGCTGTTCGCCCGCATCACGGTGGAGGGCACCGAGCACATCCCGCGCCACGGCGCCGCCATCTTGTGCGGCAACCACCGCAGCTACTTCGACCCGCTTGCCATCGGCATGGCCATCGGCGAGGTCGGGCGCCCGGTGCGCTTCCTCGGCAAGCGGGAGGTGTTCGACGCCCCGGTCGTCGGTGACCTGGTGCGGGCGGCGGGCGGCATCAGGGTCGATCGCGGCACCGGCTCCGACGAGCCGCTGCGCGCCGCGTCGTCGGTGCTGGAGGCGGGCGAGCTCGTGGCGATCATGCCGCAGGGCACGATCCCGCGGGGCCGTGCCTTCTTCGATCCGGATCTCAAGGGGCGATGGGGCGCGGCGAAGCTGGCGGCGATGGCCCGCGTGCCGGTGATCCCGGTCGGGCTGTGGGGCACCGAGAAGGTCTGGCCGCGCAACGCCAAGGTGCCGAACCTGCTGAACGTGCTCGACCCGCCGGAGGTGCTGGTCCGCGTCGGCGCGCCGATCGAGTTGGGCTACGACGACCCCGACGCCGACACGGCGGCCATCATGGCGGCGATCGCCGAGCTGCTCCCGCCCGAGGCGAGGGAGTGGCGCCAGCCCACCCCGGAGGAGCTGGCGCGCACGATGCCGTCGGGCGCCACGCCCGAGGCGATCAGCGCCGAGCACGAGGCGGCACGCCGCCCCGGCACGGACTGATCGCCTGCCGTCCGGGTCAGTCCCGGTGCTGTGCGGCGCGGATGATGTTCAGCGCGCCGCCGGCGCGGAACCACCCGATCTGCTCGTCGTTCATGGTGTGGATGCAGGCGATGTCGACCGCCGACCCGTCGGGCTTGGTGATCGTGACCGTCACCGGGACGTCGGGGGTGAGGTCCGCCAGGCCACGGATGGCCAGCCGGTCGTCCTCCTCGATGCGGTCGTAGTCCGCGGGATCGGCGAAGGTCAGCGGCAGCACACCCTGCTTCTTGAGGTTGGTCTCGTGGATGCGGGCGAAGCTCCGGGTGATGACCGCCACGCAGCCGCGGAAGCGGGGCTCCATGGCGGCGTGCTCGCGCGAGCTGCCCTCGCCGTAGTTCTCGTCGCCCACGGCCACCCACGCCTGGCCGGCCTCGTGGTAGTGCCGAGCGATGTCGGGGTACGGCTTGGTCGTCCCGTCGAGCTGGTCCTTGCCGGCGCCCATC
>CAZYKR010000052.1:0-19573 GCA_964648005.1 uncultured Iamiaceae bacterium | reverse complement strand
GGTGCGGTCGCGCATCTCCGACAGCGCCACGCCGAGGTAGCCGACGTGCGGCGTCTCGTCGGCCCGGATGTAGGAGACGATCCGAGCGGCCTCGCCGTCGCCGGCGAACAGGTCGGTGTCCGACAGCACGCCCTCGGCCCAGGTGAAGCCGTGGAACGCCGACAGCTCGATGAACAGCAGGCCGATCATGCGGCCGAGCACGCCCTCGAACTCGAGCGGGATGTCCGTTGGGAGCACCCGGTTGGCCTCCATCATCTGGCGGATCTTGTTCATGTCGGGTGCGCCGCCGCTCGGCGGGATGATGCCCATGCGGGTGAGCATCTGTTGGGTCATGTCCTCGGTCACGGGGTTCTCGAAGGCGATGTCGCGTGCCGCGAACCACATCGTGTTGTGGCCGGCCTCGGCCTCCCAACCGGCCTCGTCGCGGGCGTGCGCTTCGAACAGGCCCTTGGGGATGTGCTCGGTGGCGGTGCCCTCGATCGACTCGACGAAGAGGGTCTGGAAGTCCGGCAGCGGCAGGAGGCGCATCATGGCGCCGAAACCCTCGACCGTGCCGATACGGGTCAGCGACGCGATGGTCGGCTCGGTGATGCCGTGGCGCACCAGGAACTTGGTCTGCTCGACGTTGGGGAACGACCGGGGCCAGGCGTCGATGGGGATGTGGAGGGGATCGGTGCCGAAGTCCTCGACCCGCTTGGCCTCCCACGCCTCGATGGCGGGGCCGCGGAAGCGGGTGCGGGGCGAGACGTAGTTGCCGTCCTCGTCGAAGCCGCCGTGGCAGGCGATGCCGTTGGCGAACAGCGGTTCGGCGTAGTCGTGCGACGCCAGCAGCTCTTCGGCGGTAAAGGTGACCTGTGCGGTGCCCATCGTTCCCCCCCCTGGGTGTCGATCTGGGTGGTTGTCCCGCCCTCGGTGGTGTGGATGTCACGCGCCGAGAGGTATACGCAAGAGTTTACACTTGGCGGTGTACATGGCAAGTGTCAGCTGTCACCTGCGAGGATGAGCCCGTGCCCACCCGACCCGCCGACACTGCAGCGCGCACCCAACTGCCACGCGATGAGCGGCGCGCCCAGCTCATCGACGCCGCAGCCGTGGCGTTCGCCCGCACCGGGTTCGCCGGGACGTCCATGGAGGATGTCGCCGCCGAGGCCGGCGTCACCAAGTTGATCGTCTACCGCCACTTCGCCTCCAAGGAGGAGCTGTACCGAGCGGTGCTCGAGCGGGTCTCGACCGACCTGCGCGAGACGTTCTGGGCGCGGATGGCCGATGCCAGCGGCGACGTACCCGGTCTGGTCATCCGGTCGATGCTCGAGGTGGCTCGCCGCGACGCCGACGCCGTGCGGCTGCTGTTCGTCCACGCCCGGCGCGAGCCGGCGTTCGCCGACTACGCCGCCGAGCACCGCTCGAACGCCGTCGCCGTCGCCGACGCCATGGTGGGCCCGTTTCTGGGCGACGCCGTGGTGGGTGCCTGGGCGGCGCGCACGATCGTGTCGTACCTCGAGAACGCCCTGCTGGTGTGGCTCGACGAGGGCGAGCCCGAGCGCGACGACGAGTTCGTCCGGTTGGCGACCGGTGGGCTGGCGGCCATGGTGCTCGCCTGGGTGTCACCGGCCTGACCTGCTCTAACCTGCCCGGATGCCCATCGACCTCGAACGACTCGTGCGGCTCGACGGCCGTGTCGCCGTCGTCACCGGCGCGTCGTCCGGGCTGGGGGAGCGCTTCGCCCGGGTGCTCGACGCCGCCGGCGCTCACGTGGTGCTCTTCGCCCGGCGCGCCGACCGACTCGCCGCCCTGGCTGCCGAGCTCGACCAGGCCACCGTCGTCGCCGGAGACGTTGCCGACGATGCCGACCGCGTACGTCTGATCGCCGAGGCGATCGCCGTAGCGGGCCGGCTCGACGTGCTGGTCAACAACGCCGGCATCGGCACCCCGATCGCCGCCGAGGACGAGCCCGTCGCCGACTTCGCCCGGGTCGTCGACGTCAACCTCACGTCGCTGTTCGCCCTGAGCCAGCTCGCCGGGCGTCAGATGATCGCCCAGGGACACGGCTCGATCATCAACATCGCCTCGATCCTCGGCCTCGTGGCATCGGCGCCGATCAAGCAGGCGAGCTACACGGCGTCCAAGGGGGCCGTCGTGAACCTCACCCGCGAGCTCGGCGTGCAGTGGGCCCGCAAGGGGGTGCGGGTCAACGCCATCGCCCCGGGCTGGTTCCCGTCGGACATGACCGCCGACATGTTCATCGAGGGTCCGTCGGCCGACTACCTGCGCCGCAACGCGCCGATGGGTCGCGGTGGCGAGGCGGACGAGCTCGACGGTGCCCTGTTGTTCCTCGCCGGTGACGCCAGCACCTACGTCACGGGCCATACGCTGACCGTCGATGGTGGCTGGACCGCCCGCTGAGGCCCCCCAGACGGACGCCGCCGCACCCACCGGCGGTGTGGCCGCGCCCGAGCGCGCCTGGCGCTACGTGCGCGACGGGGTGGTGCGCTACTGGCCGCTGTACCCGTTCGCTGCGCTCGGCCTGCTGATCCGCTGGTTGGCCGTCACGGTGTGGTTCCCGACCTGCCCGCAGCCGACGTTCTTCGGCGAGGTCGTCAACACCGAGGGCTGCGTGCAGACCGGTTGGGGCGACGCCTTCTACTTCACGACCCAGGGCAAGCTGCTCGCTGACGGCCACGGCTTCGTCAACCCGACGACCTGGCTGCTCGGTGCCACCGACCCGACGATCCCGCAGTACCTGCCGGGTGCCGGCCACCCGCCCATGTACTCGGCGTTCCTCGGCTTCCTCTACCGCATCGGCATCGACGAGCCGGCGGCGCAGCGCTACGTCTTCCCGTTCATCGGTGCCCTCGGCGTCGTGCTCATCGGCATGGCGGCATGGAAGATCGCCGGCAGTCGGGGGAAGGTCGTCGGCATGATCGCGGCGGGCATCGCGGCGACGTACCCGATGCTGTGGATCAACGACTTCCGCTACCTGTCGGAGTCGATCTACATCCCCATGATCGCCGTGCTGGTCATGTGCCTCTACCGGTTCTGGCGGGCACCCTCGTTCGGCAACGCCGCGCTGGTCGGTGCCGTGTTGGGCGTCGCGGGGCTCACGCGCGGCGAAGGGTTCTTCATCCTGGCGTGCACCGTGCCTCCGCTGCTGTGGGGGATGCGGGACCGCACCTGGGCGTGGCGGATCAAGTCGGCGCTGGTCACCGGCGGGGTGATGGCCGCCGTGCTGGCGCCGTGGATCCTCTACAACGTGACCCGCTTCGACCCGCCGATGCTCATCACCTCGGGCACCGGTGTGGTGCTCCTGCACGGCAGCTGCGACGAGGCGTTCTACGGGCCGCGCATCGGGTACTACGCCTTCGAGTGCGCCGAGGCGCTCCCGACGCGCGCGGTGGACCCGTACATCCACTTCGAGGAGGAGCAGGATCTGGTGTCGCGCGAGATCAGCCGCGCCTACATCATGGACAACCTCTCCCAGGTGCCGATCGTGACGCTCGCCCGTGTCGGTCGGATGTGGGACCTCTACCCGCCGGCCCCGCTCGAGGGCGTCGAGCTCAACGACACCCTCGAGCAGCGCGGCTACTGGCCGTCGCTCACCGGTCTCTTCTACTACTGGGCTCTGCTGCCGTTCGCTGTCTACGGAGCGGTCGTGCTGCGCCGGCGCCGGGTGCCGATCAGCCCGTTGCTCGGCATCGCCCTGGCGGTCACCATCACGGCGGCCGCCAGCTTCGGGGTCACCCGCTACCGCGTCCCGGTCGAGGTGCCGCTGGTCATGTTCGCCGCCGTGGGCATCGACGCCGCCATCGGCCGCCTCCGCCGGCGGGGCGCGACGGACGACGCCGAACCCACGTCCAGCGAGGACGCCGACGAGGCGCCGACCCTCGCGGCGCGTTGAGGTGATGCCGGCGGTGCTGCGGCGCGCCCTGACCGCGTTGGTCGTGTCGTCGGCGGTCGTCGGCATCGCCGTCGCCTGCGACCGCGGGCCGACGGAGAGCCCGCCGCCCCCGCCCGAGCGGGTCGAGGAGTCCCGAGACGTCTCCCTCCGCATCGGCCTGGCGGAGGCGCCGGCATCGCTCGACCCGTACCGACGGCCGATCGACACCTCGACGTTGCAGGTGTTGCGGGGCATCTTCGACACGCTGCTCGTCGTCGACGACAACTCCCAGCTGCGTCCCGGACTGGCGGCCGAGGTCCGTCCCAACGACGACTTCACCGAGTTCACCGTGACGGTGCGGCCCGACGTCACCTTCTCGGACGGCACGCCGGTCGACGCCGCAGCCGTGGCGGCCGGCCTCGAGGCGGCGCGGCGGTCGCCGTCCTTGCTCGACCTGCTGGCGCCGATCACCGCCGTCACCGTCGACGGATCCGGCGCCGACGCCACGGTGCGCATCGCGATGGACGAGCCGTGGGCGTCGTTCCCCTACCAGCTCGCCGGCCCCGTCGGGATGGTGGTGGCGCCGGCGATGCTGGCGTCGGAGGACCCGGGGCGCCAGCCGATCGGCGCCGGGCCCTACGTGCTGACCTCGTGGACCGACGGCGGGTTGGTGCTCGATCAGCGCCAGGGGTACTGGCGCGAGGGTCAGCCGGTCATCGCCCGCATCGAGCTGCCCGTCGTCACCGATCCGTCGGTGCGCGTGACCCGGTTGCAGCAGGGGACCCTCGACATCACCACGGTGCTCGAGCCCGAGCAGATGGCTCGGGTGCGCGCCGATAGCTCGGGCCTGCAGGTGTTGAGCGACCCGAGCGACGAGACGGCCGAGTGGGTGATGGTGCTCAACACGACGGCGACGCCCTTCGACGACAAGTTGGCGCGCGAGGCGGTGGCGTTCTCGATCGATCGGGACGCGATCGTGACGCGCGTCTTCGCCGGCCAGTACCGGGCGTCGAAGGGGCCCTACAGCGAGGGCAGCCGCTTCTACGGTGATGCCCGCTGGCCGATCCTCGACATCGGCCATGCCGACGACCTGGCGAAGCAGGTGGCGGCGGCGCAGGGCGCGCCGCTCGACTTCACCTTGACCGTCGGGCCCGACGGCACCTCGACCCAACTCGGCCGGTTGCTGCAGTCGCAGTTCGCCGAGGTGGGCATCGACGCCGACCTGTCGATCGCCTCGTCGGGGGAGCAGCTCGACGACGCGCTGACGAACCGCACCTTCGACGCGGCGCTGGTCCCGCTCTTCGACGGCGCCCACCCCGACGACGACGCCGACCTGCTCGGCTTCGGCACCGCCACCGGGGCGCGCGCCAATCCGTCCGGCTACACCTCGGAGGCACTCGCCGAGGCGCTGGCCGACGCCCGGGCGTCCGACGACATCACCGCGCAAGCCGAGGCGTATGCCGTGGTGCAGAAGGAGCTGGCGACCCAGCTGCCGTATCTGTTCCTCGTCCATGGCCAGGGCCTGCTCGTGGCGGGCCCGCACGTGCAGGACCTGCACCGGTGGTCGACACCCGACGGGTACCCCGGCATCACGCAGGTGCGCATGACGGTGGCCCTCGCCGAGCTGTGGATCGATCGCCAGGCCCCCACGACGGGCACGGTGCCGGGCACCACCCCCGCCGGATCCGCCCCTGGCGGCACGACCCCGGGCTAGAGGGCCGGCGTGCCCGTGAAGGGCACCGGATCGCTGGCGACCGGGATCTCGGGTCGGCGCCAGCTCATGACGGACGCCAACCCCTCCGAGACCGCGCGCCACTGCTCGGGCTCCCAGCCCTGCGCGCAGCCTTCGACCGTGCCGGCCTGGTTGAGGTGGACGAACGCCGGCAGGGTCTCGAGCTCCATCGCCTGCACCAGCGCACGATCGGCGTCGGCGAAGACGAGGAACTCGTCGATGAACGGACCGAGGAACTTCTTGGCCCCGTCGTCGTCGGCGGTCACGACGAACGCCGTGCGGCAGTCGGCCTCGGCGAACACCCGCAGGAT
The DNA here is from genome assembly GCA_964648005.1 of uncultured Iamiaceae bacterium. Taxonomy (GTDB): domain Bacteria; phylum Actinomycetota; class Acidimicrobiia; order Acidimicrobiales; family Acidimicrobilacustridaceae; genus JAGQTE01. Next base: position 13,656 of record CAZYKR010000052.1, on the reverse strand, counting down.
CCGCGCCGCGGTCTCGATGATCCACGAGCTCTCGTAGGTGTACGGGTCCAACACGACGAGGGCGAGGTGGAACGTGGTCGTCCACTGCCCGACGGTGCGGACCTGGTCGTCGAGTGCTTTGAGGGGGGTGTCGGCCGGTACCTGCGCTGCCACGGGCCGAAACGGTAGCGCGCGCCTTGCGCGGGTCGCGAACCGTCGGCATCACCACGATCCGGGCCGGATCGATGGTGGCGCGGATCCCCGGGGGTGGGGCGCGCGCCTTGTACCGTCGCGACCCGAGACGTCGCAGCGACGCGGACGCGAGGAGAGGCGAGATGGTGCTGGCAGTCGACCAGGCGGTCATCAACTGGGTGGTGTTCTTCCACGTGCTCGCGGTCATCGTGGGCTTCGGATCGACGTTCGTCTGGCCGGCCCTGGCGAGCTACGCACGCCAGCAGGAGCCGCCGGTGGCCTACGCCTTCAGCTCGGCCTCGCTGAAGCTGTCCAAGGTGCTGACGAGCTACCCGATCTACGCCGCCGGCGCCTTGGGGCTGCTGGCCGCCATCCTCATCGACGGGGCCTTCAAGGAGCCGTGGCTGTCGATCTCGATGGTGCTCTACCTCGTGGCGTTGGGTATCTCGCTCGGGCTGCACACGCCGAACCTCAAGGCGATGAACGAGCTGCAGCGCCAGCTGGTCGAGGGTGAGGCGACGCCGACGCAGGGCGGACCGCCGGCACAGGTGCTCGAGCTCCAAGAGCGCGGCAAGAAGGCCGGGATGTTCGGCGGGATCCTGCACCTCCTCTTCGCCATCATCTTGATCCTGATGATCGTCAAGCCCTTCTGAGCGTGCCGGCCGGTAGGGTCGCCGGCGATGCACCCCATCGAGCGTCTCCGCTACGTCGCCCGCGCCTCGGGCGCCGCCCAGCGATCTCTCGTTCGCGAGACGGCGGCGGCGCTGGCGGCGTTCACCTCCGACCACCAGGCGTTGGTCACGGCATGCCGGCGCGTCGTGTCGCGCCAGCCGTGGGCCGGGTCGTTGGTCTGGTACTGCGCGCGCGTCCTGTCGGCGGGTGACCCGGACGACGAGGTGTGGGATGCGGCCGGCCTGATCCAGGCGGATGCCACGGCCTCGGTGGCGGCGCGCGAGCTCCCCGACGACGCCACCGTCGTCGTGCTGGGGTGGCCCGAGGTCCTGGCCGAGGCGCTGGCGCGCCGCGGCGACCTGCGGGTCTTGGTCGTCGACGTCCTCGACGAGGGGGCGTCGCTCGCCGATCAGCTCCAGGCGCGCGACATCGACGCCGTCGACGTCCCGGTCTGGGGGCTCGGCCGGGCCGTCGCCGCGGCCGACCTCCTGGTCATCGAGGCCATCGCCGCCGGTCCCGATGCCGTGCTGGCGCCGGCGGGGTCGCTCGCCGCCGCCGCCGTGGCTCGCACGGTGGACGTGCCCGTCTGGGTGGCGGCACCGCTGGGCCGCACGCTGCCGGCACCGATGTTCGACGAGGTCGTCACCCGCACCATCGGTGGCGGCGAGCCCGACTGCGAGCTCGAGCGCGTGCCGGTGGCCCTGCTCGACGAGGGACTGAGCGCCGACGGGCGAGCGGCGATCGCACAGGTCCTGGCGCGACCCGAGTGCCCGACGGTGCCGGAGTTGTTCCGCGGCGACGTCATCTGAGGCCTCTCGCGCCGTGCTCTAGGGTGCGCCCATGTCGCGACGAGACCTGATCCGTATGACCGACGAGGAGATCGAGGCCTACCTCCTCGGACGGCACACGATGAACATCGCCACCATCGGCCCCGACGGGAGCATCCACCTGGTCGCCATGTGGTACGGGTTCATCGGGGCCAACCCGGCCTTCGCCACCTACCAGCGATCCCAGAAGGTGCTCAACGTCGAGCGTGACGCCCGCATCACGGCGTTGGTCGAGACGGGGGAGACCTACGACGAGCTGATGGGGGTCGAGCTGGTCGGCACGGCGAAGATCCACACCGACGACGCCGTCAAGCGCGAGCTCGCCAAGTCGGTCGCCACCCGGTACTTCGGCGTCGAAGACGGCCCCGAGCTCGAGCTGGCCATGGAGCCGCTGGTCAACAAGCGCGTGGCCATCGAGATCGTGCCGTCCAAGGTCGTCTCCTGGGACCACCACAAGCTCGGCGGCGTCTACTGACCACGACGGTTTCGCCACGCTTCGTGGCGAACGGTCCCGTGGGGTGGCGTCGGCGGTCGGAGGCTCAGGCGAGGGCGTCGCGCTGCGGCGCCGGTTGTCGCACCCCGGCGGCCCGCAGGGCGCACTCCATGCAGAACGGGGGCTTGGCGCGCCCGTAGGAGTAGACCAGGCAGTGGTCGCAGAACTGCTCGAGGCAGGCCCGGCAGGTGCCGGCCGCGGGAGCGTCGGAGTGGGTGTGACAGTGGTCCATGGCGGCGGGAGGCGACCCGTTGCTTTCCCCTCGATCTCACGTCGAGTGGGAATCAATGGATCGCAGTCATTTATTGCACGGGTCCCGCGCCGGCGAAATGGGCAATCTGGCCCCTTTGCCTACCGGTCGGTAACCTTCGACGCATGACTGACGCCATCTCGGCCCCCGACCTCTCCGCCGCCAAGGCGGTCGTCGACCTGGCGCAGCGCGTCGTCGACGCCGCACGCAGTCAGCTCGCCGCCGGCGGTTCGATCGACGAGCAGCAGGTGCTCGCCTACGACCTGGCGCACGCCGCCGCCACGGTCGAGACCGGCCGGGCGATGCTCAGCTATGGCGACAAGGGCGACGTCGAGGCCCGCATGGCGTGTGCCTACGTCGCCGACGCCGTCGGTGAGCTGGTGGGCAAGGTGTTCGGGCGCGAGGCCGAGTGGGGCGTCGAACCGGGGGCGCTCGACGACGCGCGCGGCTTCCTCGCCGCCTTCCGGGCCCCGGCGTTCCTCGCCGCCCTCGGCATGGAGGCCGGGCCGCGCCACCTCGACCCCGACTTCGAGCTCGTGCAGGACACCTTCCGACGGTTCGCCGACGAGAAGCTCAAGCCCATCGCCGAGCACGTGCACCGCCACAACGCCGACATCCCCGAGGACATCATCGAGGGGCTGGCCGAGATGGGCGCCTTCGGCCTGTCGATCCCGGCCGAGTACGGCGGCTACTCCGAAGGGGGCGAGGGGGAGTACATCGGCATGGTCGTCGCCACCGAAGAGCTGTCGCGCGGCTCGCTCGGCGCCGGTGGCTCGCTGATCACCCGGCCCGAGATCCTCACCCGTGCGCTGCTCGCCGGCGGCACCGAGGAGCAGAAGCAGGCGTGGCTGCCGCGGTTGGCCACCGCCGAGATCATGAACGCCGTCGCCGTGACCGAGCCCGACTACGGCTCCGACGTGGCCGGCATCAAGGTCACCGCCACCCGCACCGACGATGGGAGCGGGTGGCTGATCAACGGCGTCAAGACGTGGTGCACCTTCGGGGCGCGCGCCGACGTGCTCATGCTGTTGGCTCGCACCGACCCGGACCGCTCGCTCACCCACAAGGGCCTGTCGATGTTCATCGTCCCCAAACCGAGGGGCGAGGGCCACGGCTTCGAGCTCACCCAGGAGACGGCAGACGGTGCCCCGGGCGGCGGGAAGATGGAGGGCCGCCCGATCGACACCATCGGCTACCGGGGCATGCACTCCTACGAGATCGCCTTCGACAGCTGGTACGTGCCGGCCGAGAACCAGATCGGCCTCGACAGCGGCCTGGGCAAGGGCTTCTACTACCAGATGGCCGGCTTCGAGAACGGCCGGCTCCAGACCGCGGCCCGTGCCATCGGCGTCATGCAGGCCGCTTACGAGGACGCCCGCCAGTACGCCCTCGACCGGGTGGTGTTCGGCAAGCCGATCGCCGAGTACCAGCTCACGCTGGCCAAGCTCGGCCGCATGGCGGTGCTGATCCAGGCGGCGCGGCAGTTCTCCTACGAGGTGGCCCGCCTGATGGCCCGCGGCGAGGGGCAGCTCGAGGCGTCGATGGTCAAGGCCTACGTGTGCAAGGCCGCCGAGTGGGTCACCCGTGAGGCCATGCAGATCCACGGCGGCTTCGGCTACGCCGAGGAGTACGCCGTGAGCCGCTACTTCGTCGACGCCCGCGTGCTGTCGATCTTCGAGGGCGCCGACGAGACCCTGTGCCTCAAGGTCATCGCCCGCCGTCTGCTCGACACGGCGTCCTGAGCGCGAACGGTCAGAGCGTCGAGCGCAGGAGCGCCAGCGTGGCGTCCCACGCGACCTGGGACGTCTCGGCGGCGTAGACCTCGGGGCGGGTGTCGTTGAAGAAGGCGTGGTCCACGCCGGGGTGCACCGTGATCTCGGCGTCCTTGCCGAGGCCCTGCAGCTCGTCCTCGAGGGCCCGGGCCATCTCGGGCGAGAAGAAGCCGTCGTTCTCGGCGAAGTGGCCCCGCACGGTCGCCGTCAGCGCCGAGTAGTCCGGCTTGGCGTCCTCCCATGGGATGACGCCGTAGAACGGTGCGCAGGCGGCGACGGCGTCGGGCCGCAGGCAGGCGAGCACGAGGGCCAGCCCGCCGCCCATGCAGAACCCGATCACGCCGACGTGCGTGCCGGTGGTGGCGCCGTGGCTCATCAGCGCGTCGACCGCTCCCGACAGGTCCTTGGCCGCCGCCTCGACGTTGAGCGCCATCATGAGCTTGCCGGCCTCATCGGGCTCGGTCGTCGACTCCCCGTGGAACAGGTCCGGTGCCAGGGCGACGAAGCCCTCGGCGGCGAGGCGGTCACAGACGTCTTGGATGTGCGGGACCAACCCCCACCACTCCTGGATGACCACCACGCCGGGGCCCGAGCCGCTCTCGGGGACGGCGAGGTAGCCGCCGCAGGTGTGGCCGTTGCTGGGGAATTCGATCATGGCGCCCATGGGCGCGCACCCTAGACGCTCAGGTGCGAGCAGATGGCGGCCAGGTGGTCCTCGTCGGCGAGCAGCCGGTCGAAGTCGGCGATCGGCAGCGGCCGACTCAGGTAGTACCCCTGCACCCGATCGCAGCCGAGCTCGGCGAGCCGCCCCAGGGTGGGGCCGTCCTCGACACCCTCGGCCACGACGGTCAAGCCGAGGTTGTGCGCCAGGTCGATGGTCGAGCGCACGATGGTGAGATCGCTGTCGTCGGAGCACATCGTGGCGACGAAGGACTTGTCGATCTTGAGCTCGTCGATCGCCAGGTGCTTGAGGTAGCTGAGCGACGAGTAGCCGGTGCCGAAGTCGTCGATGCTGGTCGAGCTACCCATGGCGGTGATGCGGCCGAGGATGTCCATGGCGAGCATGGGGTCGTCCATCAGCTCGCTCTCGGTGATCTCGATCTTGATCCGCTGCGCCGGCACCCGGTGGTGCTCGATCCGCTCGCTCAGCCACTGGACGAGATCGCGGTCGTACAGGTTGCGCACCGACAGGTTCACCGACACGGTCAGCTCGCGGCCGCTCGCCTGCCACGTGGCGATCTGCGCCAGGGCGGTGTCGACGACCCACCGGGTCAGCGGCTGGATGAGGCCCGACACCTCGGCGAGCTCGATGAACTCGCCCGGCGGCATCAGGCCGTGCTCGGGGTGCTCCCAGCGCACCAGCGCCTCGCAGCCGACGACCCGGCCGGCGCGCAGGTCCAGCGTCGGCTGGAAGAACAGCCGCATCTGGTCGTCGTCGATCGCCTGCCGCAGTTCGCCGAGCAGGGCGAGGCGCCGCACCGAGGACTGGTCGTGCTCGGGCGCGTACACCTCGAGCCCGCGCCGCCCTCGCTTGGCGGCGTACATCGCCACGTCCGCCCGCTGGACCAGCAGCTCGGCATCGGCGGCGTGCTCGGGGTGCACGGCGATGCCCACGCTGGCGTTGGTCTGGATGCTGATGCCGCCGAGCACGAACGGCTGCTCGAGCACCTGGCGGATGTAGTCGGCCACCTTGCGGGCCTCGTCGACGCCGGCGTCGGCCAGCAGCACCGCGTACTCGTCGCCCCCGAGGCGGGCGATCGTGTCGGCAGTGCGCACCACCTTCTGGAGCCGCCGGGACACCTCCACCAGGAGGCGGTCGCCCTGGTCGTGGCCGAGCGCGTCGTTGACGTCCTTGAACTGGTCGAGGTCCATCAGCAACAGCGCGCAGTGCCCGTCCTCGGGCGTGTCGTCGATGACGGCCCGCAGCCGCTCGGTCAGGCGGGTGCGGTTCGGTAGGCCCGTCAGCGCGTCGTGCAGCGCCTGGCGGCGCAGGACGTCGGCGGCCATCACGCGCTCGGTGATGTCGTGCAGCGACAGCCCGACCGAGCCGTCCGGCAGCGGGAACCCATAGGCCGTGTACACGCGGCCACCCCGCCCGCCGGGCCCGAGGCGCAGCTCGTCGATGACGACGGGGTCGCCGCCGTCGGCGACGGCCAGCAGCTGCTCCTCGATGGCTTCGATGCCCGGGGCGGCGACGATGTCGCCCAACGTGCGGCCGGACGACTCGCCGGGCCTGGTCGACAGCACCGTTGCCGCCTCGGGGTTGGCATCCACGATGACCAACGACTCGGGATCGGCGGGGTCGGGCATCAGCACCACCAGCGCCAGCTGGATCGAGTCCACGAGGTCGAGGTACCGGCGGGCCTGCGCCTCGGCCTCGCGCCGCCCGGTGACGTCGACCATCACGCCGCGCACGTGCACCGGTCGACCGAGCTCGTCGACCTCGACCCGCATGCGGTCCTGGAGGTGCACGATCCGACCGTCGGCGGCCACCAGCCGGTAGTCGACCTCGAGGTTCTGGCCACGCCGGACGGCGTCGCGGTAGCGGCGGCGGACCTCGTCCACGTCGTCGGGATGCACCTTGGAACGCCAGAACCCCGGCTCGAGGAAGGCGGCGGCGGGGTAACCCAACAGGTCGGTCGCCCGCTGGTTCACGTACAGCCGGTTGGGCTTGGCCTCGACCTGCTCCCACACGATGGCGTCGATGCCCGAGGTCAGCTCGACGTGACGGCGGCGCAGATCGCGCTCGGACTCCGACATCGTGCCGAGGGAGAAGGCGATGGCGCCGCTCGTCATGCCGTAGATCACGATGGCCACGCCCCAACCGGAGATGTCGTTGCTCAGCGCGGCGAGGCCCATCCCGATCGTGCCCGTCATGGCGGTGAGCAAGCCGATGCGTGCGCCGTAGCCCATCGCCGCCACGGCACACGCCGCAGTCAGCACCACCAGGGACGGTGCGAGCAGTTGCGGGGCGAGCATGACGACGACGCACGGCAGCAGGGCGTCGCCGAACGGCAAGAGCAACGGGAGGCGCCCCGTCCGCTCGAACCACCACTGCATGCCGACCGACCACGGCAGCCCGACGAGGGCGATGTACGCCGCCACCTGGAGGTGCTCGTCTCCGACGGCGGGGATCAGCGCGACCAGGGCGAGGAGGAGGACGAGGCCGGTGTGGATCGCCAGGTTGCGGCGCCAGACCTGCAATTGGTCGAGCGCGGCATCCTGCCACGAACCGCTCTGGTCGGACGCCAGGTCCGTGCCCCGCCACATGCTGCTGCCGACCCCCGATCGCTGGGTGTTCGCTGGTGCGACGCCCCCACGGTACCGGCGGAGGTGCTCGCCTGCCGCGACCGCCTCTAGCATCGCCGCCCGGCACCACTCGACCCGACGCTGTGAGGACACCGTGGCAACCATCGATCGACCGTTCGGCCGCTACTACGAGGACTTCGAGCCCGGCGACGTCTACCGGCACTGGCCTGGCAAGACGATCACCGAGGCCGACGACCACCTCTTCTGCATGCTCACGATGAACCACCATCCGCTGCACACCAACACCTGGTTCGCAGAGAACGAGACGGTGCACGGCAAGAACGTCGTGGTGGGCAACCTCGTGTACTCCCTGGTGCTCGGCATGAGCGTGCCCGACGTGAGCGGCTCGGCCGTGGCCAACCTCGAGATCGAGACCCTCAAGCACGCCAAGCCGACCTTCCACGGCGACACGATCTACGCCGTCACGAAGGTGATCGAGAAGAAGGAGCTCTCCGACGGCAAGCGCGGCGTCGTCACGGTCGAGACCAAGGGCATCAACCAGCGCGGCGAGGAGGTCTGCTTCTTCCGCCGCAAGGTCATGATCTGGAAGCGAGACCAGGCGCCGCAGCGGGGCTTCCCCTACGGCGACGACGTCTTCGCCGAGTGACGCCGACGGCCGAGGCGTCGTGACGGCGGACGGCATCCACCGGGCTGCGGCGGATGGCTTCGGCCAGGCCGCCGACGTCTACGAGGCGGCGCGCCCGTCGTACCCGTCGGCCGTCGTCGACGCCATCGTGGCGCGTGCGGCGCTGGCGCCGGGTCGTTCGGTCGCCGACGTCGCCGCCGGGACGGGCAAACTCACCCGTCTGCTCGTCCTGTCGGGCGCGGCGGTGCTCGCCGTCGAACCGGTGGCGGCGATGCGGGCGGCGCTGGCGGCGGCGGTACCGAGCGCGACCGTGCTCGACGGCACCGCCGAGGCGCTGCCGCTCGCCGACGCCACGGTCGATGCCGTGACGGTGGCCCAGGCGTTCCACTGGTTCGACCAACCAGCGGCGCTGGCCGAGGCGGCACGGGTCCTGCGCCCGGGCGGCACCCTGGCGCTGCTGTGGAACCTGCGCGACACGTCGGTGCCGTGGGTGCAGGCCTGGGGTGACCTGCTGGTTGACGGCGACCTCGATCGCCCGTACGAGTGGTACTACGGCGTCGACTACGCCGCCGTCATCGACGCGTCCGGACGCTTCGGCCGGGTCGAGGTGGTCGAGGCGTCGTGGACCCAGCCGGTCGACGAGCAGCTGGTCGTTGCGCGGGCGGCCTCGGTCAGCGTGGTGGCGTCCCTCGATGAAGCGGCGCGCGCCGAGGTGCTCGACCGCGTGCGTGACCTGTGCCGGACCCATCCGGATCTCGCCGGGCGCGACCGGTGGGACTTTCCGTACCGCACCGTCGCCTACCTGGCGACCGTGCGCCACGGGCGATGACCCCCCACTCCAACGCGTCCGGTGCGAGGAAGCGTTCGAGTGCCGTCGCCGCTGCGGGCGCCTCGAGCACCGCCGGTGCGGCGGGTGCCGTGCTCGGGCTGGCGCCGGTGGCGGTCGGGGCGCTGCGCCGTACGTGCGCGACGTGGGCGGCGCGCGAACGGCGCGACCTGCCCTGGCGGGTGACCCGTGACCCGTGGGGCGTGTTGGTCTCGGAGCTGATGCTGCAGCAGACGCAGGTGGCACGCGTCGTCGATCGATGGCCGCAGTTCCTGGGCCAGTTCCCGACGCCAGCCGTCTGCGCCGCCGCGCCGGTGGGGGAGGTGATCGCGGCGTGGGCGGGCCTCGGCTACAACCGCCGCGCCGTCAACCTGCACCGCTGCGCCGTGGCGGTCGTCGCCGAGCACGACGGCGCGCTGCCTTCGGACATCGACGCCCTCCTGCGGCTGCCGGGCATCGGGCCCTACACGGCCCGGGCGGTGGCGGTGTTCGCGTTCGAGGCCGACGTCGGCGTGCTCGACACCAACGTGGGACGGGTGCTAGCCCGCCTGGCCGGTCGACCGCTGGCGCCTGCGGAGGCACAGGTCGCCGCCGACGCCCTCGTCCCACGGGGCAAGGGCTGGGCGTGGAACCAGGGCATGTTGGACCTCGGTGCCATGGTCTGCACGGCGCGTTCGCCGCGCTGCGACACCTGTCCCATCGCCCGCAGCTGCGCCTGGCATCGAGCCGGCAATCCGGACCCGGACCCGGCGCGCGGCTCGGCGGCCGTCGCCGGCGGGCAGAGCCGCTTCGCCGGTTCGGATCGGCAGGGCCGCGGCCGACTCGTGGCGGCGCTGGCGTCGGGCGCGGTCGTGACGCCCGACGGGTTGGCGACCGTCATGGGCTGGCCCGACGACCCGGATCGAGCCCGGCGCGTCGCCGACGGCGTCGTGCGTGACGGCCTCGCCGTGGCCCGCCCCGACGGCTCGTTGACCTTGCCCTGACCGCTCACCAGTACGCCGCCGCCCGCCTTGACGGTTGCGCGTTTGTGCGCGGCGGACGCGTGCGAGCGCGCATGCGTCGGGCACGGCTGGCCAGCGCGTCCGGACGGTTGCGCGCTTGTACGCGGCGGGCGCGTGTGAGCGCGCATGCGTCGGGCACGGCTGGCCAGCGCGTCCGGACGGTTGCGCGTTTGTGCGCGGCGGGCGCGTGCGAACGCGCATGCGTTGGCGCGTCAGGCGGGGCGGGCGCGTGCGGACGCACACGCGCTGGCGGCGGCGAGTGCGTGAACTGCGCTCGGTTCAGCCGGCCAGGAAGTCGAGGACGAGGTCGGTGACGACCGCTGGCTGCTCGTACTGGAGGAAGTGGCCGGCGTCGGCGATCAGTTGGGTCGACGAACCAGGCGGCAGCACTGCAGCGACCTCGCCGGTCGGATCGCCGGGCACGCAGCCGTCGTTGGCGCCGTGCAGGTACAGCGTCGGCTGCGTCGGCGGTGACATCACCGCCATCGCCCGATCGATGAGCTGCGGCGGGATCAGGCTCATGTCGTACATCGACCGGTACGTGTGCAGCGCCGCGGTCAGGTGCGCCGGCTCGCGCAGCGCATCGATGACGGCGCCGATGTCCTCGGTGGCGTCGTAGCCCGGCGACCAGTCGCCCCACAGCCGCCGGATGAACTCGAGGTCGTCGGCGGCGACGATGCCCTCTGCCGTCGGCTGCAGGAACACGTACTGGTACCAGAACGCCTTCACCTGGTCGTACTGGGTGAGCTTCGCCGCCATGACGGCCGGCGGCGGCACCGACGCCACGACGAGCTTGCGCCACCGCTCCGGGGCGTACCCGGCGGCGCCGTAGGTCATCAACGCGCCCCAGTCGTGGCCGATCAGCACCGCCGGCTCGTCGTTGCCGAACGCTTCGTGGAAGCCGACGGCGTCGTCGACCCATGCCGCGATCGCCGAACCGCCGTCTGCGGGGACGGCCGTCGGTGCGTACCCCCGGGCCCACGGGGCCACGGCGCGGTAGCCGGCCTCGGCCAAAGCGGTCATCAACGGACGCCAACCGTTGGGCGTGTCGGGGAAGCCGTGCCACAGCAGTGCGAGGGGCCCGTCGCCACAGGTCAAGTAGGCGAAGTCGAGGTCGCGGATCGTGGCGTGCTGCTGGGTGATCTCCATGCGGGCGGACCCTACGACGGTGGCTCCGATCGCAACGAGATCGCAACTGAGACTGTTGTCACATTTTCAAGACGTGGCGACGTGCCGATGACTACCCTCGGAGCCCACATCGGGGACCGGTCACCGGGGGGTGTCGTTCCATTGCAGGTCTCGTTCCACGGGGTGCGCGGCTCGACGCCGTGCTCATGTGAGTCGAATCGTCGCTACGGCGGCAACACCGCGTGCGTCACCGTTGACGCGCCCGGCATCGATCCGCTGATCCTCGACATCGGCACCGGTCTGCGCTTCTTCGGCGACCAGCAACCGGCGGACGGTTCGTTCCGCGGCCATGCGCTCGTGACGCACCTGCACTGGGATCATGTGCAAGGCCTGCCGTTCTTCGTGCCGATCCATGTGCCCGGTGCCCGGCTCGACATCTACGGCCCCGCCCAGGAGGACGGCCTCACCCTGGCCGACGCCTTCGACGAGTTCATGCGGCCCCCGTACTTCCCGGTCGGGGTCGCCGACCTGGCCGGCGACATCGTCTTCCACGAGCTGGCCGAGGGCGCGCACGACATCGGCGGCGCTGAGGTCCAGGCGGCCAACGTGCCGCACATCGGCGCCACCCACGGCTATCGCATCAATGTCGACGGGCAGTCGGTCGTCTACATCTCCGACCACCAGCAACCGCTCGACGGCAGCCACGAGATCGACCCGGCCGTGCTCGACCTGTGCCGCGGCGCCGACCTGCTGATCCACGACGCGCAGTTCACGCCCGACGAGTTCGCCGACAAGGCGCACTGGGGCCACTGCACCGTCGACTATGCGTTGGCGGTCGCAGCGGCGGCCGACGTCGGCTGCCTGGCGTTGTTCCACCATGACCCGTCGCACGACGACGCCGAGCTCGACCGGCTGCTGTCCGACGCCAAGGCCGCAGCCGTGGATCTGGGCGTCGACGAGGTGATTGCGGCGCACGAAGGCCTCACCATCGCGCTGTCCGGCCACGAGGCCTACCTCCGCGCCGCCGGCTGAAGCAGTCGTCATCGGCGGTAGGTCATAGGGCGATGCGGCCCCGGCTGTCCGCCAAGGGCTGGGCCGGCGCATCGAGTGAGCACATGCGGGGCGATATCGACCAGATCTGCACTGTCGTTCCGTGGCGGTCGTGGCGGAGATGGCCGGCGAGTCGTCGCGCAGGGCGGTGGGAGGTCCCGCCGCAGGCGCAGGTGCGCTGACGCACACGGCGGTGCGTCCGGCATCCGTGTCGGTGGGCGCCAGCGGTGTCGGGGTCGCTAGCGTGCAGCGCACCGTGCGAGCAGGGGGAGCGCCCGAGGTGAGCGAGAGTCATGCGTTCGATGACGCCAAGTTCCGGCAGGTGCTCGGGCACTTCCCGACGGGCGTGACCGTGGTGACCGCCGTCGACGACGACGGACCGGTGGGGATGGCGATCGGATCGTTCGCATCGCTGTCCCTCGAGCCGCCGCAGGTGCTGTTCTGCGCCAACGTCGCCTCGTCGTCGTGGGCGCGCATCCGCGGCGCCGGGCACTTCTGCGTCAACGTCCTCGCCGAGGACCAGGAGGACGTCTGCCGAGTCTTCGCCTCGCGAGCGGACGACAAGTTCGCCGAGGTGGGGTGGAAGCACTCGGGCAACGGCATGCCGCGGCTCGAGGGGATCCTCGCCCACCTCGACTGCGACATCGCCGACGTCGTGCGCTCCGGCGACCATGACATCGTGATCGGTGCCGTCACCTCGCTCGATGTCGCGCACGAGGGCGGGCCCCTGCTGTTCTTCCGGGGCGGCTACGGCCGCTTCGCCCTGTAGCCATGGCGATCTATGCGTTGGGGGACAAGGTCCCCGACATCGACTCGAGCGCCTACGTCCACCCCGACGCCACCGTCATCGGCGGCGTCACGATCGGCGCTCAAGCCTCGGTGTGGCCCGGGGCCGTGCTGCGCGGGGATGACGGCGAGATCCACATCGGCGCCCGCACCTCGATCCAGGACGGCAGCGTGCTGCACTGCACGCCGCACCTGCCGACGATTGTCGGTGCCGAGTGCGTCGTCGGACACATGGTCCACCTCGAGGGCTGCACCATCGAGGACGGCGCGCTGGTCGGCAACGGGTCGATCGTGCTGCACGGCGCCGTGGTGTCAACCGGCGCCCTGGTCGGCTCCAACGCCGTCGTGACCAACGGCATGGTCGTGCCGCCGGGGGCCATGGCGCTGGGGGTGCCGGCGAAGATCCGACCCGACTGCGTCAACCCCGACATGATCCGCTGGCCGATGCTCTCCTACGTCGAGCGCGCCGAGCAGTACCGCACCGGTCTGCGCCGGCTCGACTGAGCTCGCTCAGGCGACGGCGTCGAGGAACGACAGCGGCCCGGGCAGGTTGCGGACCACCCAGAACCCGATCACCAGACCGGCGGCGACCCAACCCATCCTGGGTGTCATCTTCAGTTGCGGCAGCTTCCACCCGAGCGTGCCGGCGAACCAGGCGATGTAGGCGTACAGCAGCACCGGGAAGACGATCAGTGACAGCACGTTGTGGTTGAGCGCCTGCAACGGATCGCCGAGCAGCAAGGCGTGCGCGGCACGCGTGAGCCCGCAGCCCGGGCAGTCGAGGC
>CAZYKR010000051.1:0-19594 GCA_964648005.1 uncultured Iamiaceae bacterium | reverse complement strand
CCGCCTCGAGAACGAACGAGATGAACTGCTCGGCGGCGGCGCGCTCGTCGTCGCTGACCCACGGCGCGTCGAGGACGTACAGCGGGTTGTCGGAGAACAGCGTGCCCTCCTTGGGGTAGATGGCGACCAGCGGGACGCGCGGCGGCCGCGGCTCCTCGCCCGGCTCGAGCACGCCGTCGGGGTTGCCCGAGTTGTAGTCGATGATCGACTTCTCCTCGACGGCGACCGCCGAGGCGTACTGCAGCGCCGTGTTGCGCTGGTCGGCGCGGTACAGGTTGTTCAGGAACGTCAGCGTCGTGTCGCCGTAGTGGACGACAGCGGACTCGATGGTGCGGTTGTCCTCGACGACCTCGGGCCGGTCGAGGTCCTCGAGCGTGAGATCCCGGGTCTTGCCGGCGGCGGCGTAGTTCTGGGCGATGAGGGCGTTGAGGCCGCTCGTCGAGAAGTTCGGATTGGTCTTGCCGAGCCGGAACGGGCCCCACTCCGGATGGCCGTAGGTGGCCCAGCCCTGCGGGTCGTCGACGGCGGTGAGGATGTCCGACCAACCGAGCTCGGCCTGAGGCCAGCCGAGCGCCTCGGCCATGGGCTTGGGCATGGCGATCACCAGCGGGGTGTTCATGAACGACTGCCCCTGTCCGGCGATCGGTGCCTGCCCGGCGTCGGTGAGGCGCTGGTCGAGCACGGCGCCCCAACCGCTGCCCGCCGGTGACCAGACGACAGGCTGGGGCCCCTCGGCCTTCTCGTCACGCCAGCCGTCGGCGAGCAGCTGCATCGACCCGCCCGACGACTTCGACTTGGGGCTGACGCAGGCCTTGGCCCCGTTGACCTGCACGTCGCGGCCGTTGAACGTCTTGGCGAGATCGGTGAGCAGGTCGATCTTCTCGGGCGAGACCGCCATCGGAACGATGATGGCGCAGTCGGCCGTGATGCCGAGCGCGTCGTCGGCGTTCTGGCCGCCGTTGCCGTTGCACGACGACGCCACGAGGGCGACCGCGAGCGCGGCGGCCAGGACGACGATGCTGCGACGGCGCGGCGCGCGACTCGGCGCGGGGTGCGGCCGGGTGCGGCCCGGCTCGGGGTGGGTCGGCGTAGGCCGAGCGCTCTGGGGACGGTGCATCAGGAAACCTCGGTCCAGGTGCGGCGGAGGGCGAGGAGCACGCCGCCGCTCGGCGTGTTGGCGGAGTCGGGGAGGGGTTGGTCGGTCGGGATGCCCGGCGCCGTCGGCTGGCCGTCGACCCGCCAGCCGTCGTTCGCCAGCAGCTCGGCCAGCTCGTCACCGGACAGGATGGCATCGAGCCGCTCGGCGCCGGGCGCGCCGACGATGGGTGTGGCGACGACGTCGGCGGTGACCACCGGGTCGGGGGAGCGGACCTGGACCCGATCGCCGCGCGCGCCGGCGCGGACGGCCGGGACGGCGTCGGCCTCGAGCCCGGCGGCGATCTGGATCGCCGCCGGTCCCTTGGTCAGCAGCTCCTGGGTCGGCGAGGCGCCGGTCGGGGTGCTGCGGGCGGAGCTGCGGGCGAGGTCGCCCAGGCGTTCCTGGAACCCGAGATCGCCGAAGTCGTTGCTGGCGTAGTCGGTGCGCCCGATGAGCGATCCGGCGGCGGCGGCGACGTTGAGCATGCCGTCGGCGGTGCCGATGCCGCTGAACCCGACCTTCACGTCGCCCCAGCCGGCCTCGCCGCCGATGTCGCTCCACGGCTTGTCGGCGGCCTCGGCCACGCACGCCCACGTGACCTCGCCCCCGCAGTGCTGCTCCAAGGTGCCCAGGCGATCGCCCCAGACGAGCATCACGGTCGGCGTGCGGGCGAGCACCGGTCCGGAGGGCCCGAGGAGCGGTTCGAGGCTCTGCAGGTCGCGCTCGGTCCGCACCATCTCGGCCATCGGCGCCGGCGCCAGCCAGACGTCGATCCCCAGCGCGTCCGCCGACGCGTCCTGGGCGGTGAGCGCCGCCTGGGTGACGGCGGCGTCCTCGATGCGCACGGTGATGTCGTCGTGGGCGGCGTCGAGGGCGCGGCACACGTCGGCGAGCTCGCTGGAGCACACCAGCACCGCCGGTGCGGCGTCGGTGCCGCGCTGCTCGCCGTCGAGGCGCGCCCGGACGGCGACGGCCAGCACGACCATCGCCACGGCACCCACGACGGCGGCGAGTCGACGCATCGCCGGGGAACGCTACCGGAGCCGGTTGGTGCCGTCGGGCCGCGCTTGGGCCTTCTTGACGGGTACCCCGGTCCGAGCTGGTGGTGTCGCGGTGGTGGAGGGCAGCCTGCGGCGCGGCGTCACGACGTCAGATTGGGGTCGTCGGTGGCCGGGATGTCCTGCGGCAGCAGGGTCACGAGCTCGAGGTCGGTCGGGTCGGTGATGTCGACGACGCGGCCTGCCTGGCGGCCGACGGCCGCTTCGAACAGGTTGCGTGCCAGGCGGCCGTTGCCGAAACCCTGCGTGCGCGGCTGCGCCGCGAACCATGCCTGCACCGTGGCGTGCGTCGCCGCGTCCAGCAGGTAGTGGCCTCGCTCGGCGAGCGACGAGAAGATGGCGGTGAGCTCCTCGTCGGTGTAGTCGGGGAAGTGGATCGTGGTCGGGAAACGGCTGCGCAGGCCGGGGTTCGCCCCGACCAGTTCCGCCATCTCGTCGGGGTAGCCGGCCATGATCACGACGATGCGGTCGCGGCGGTCCTCGACCAGCTTCACGATCGTGTCGATGGCCTCCCGGCCGAAGTCGCTGTCGGAGCCGCGCACCAGCGAATACGCCTCGTCGATGAGCAGCACGCCGCCGTCGGCCTCGTCGAACACGGCGACGACCTTGGTGGCCGTCTGGCCGACGTAGCCGGCGACGAGCCCGGAGCGGTCCGTCTCCACGAGTTGGCCGCGCTCGACGACGCCGAGGGTGCGGTAGATGGCGGCGATGAGGCGACCGACCGTGGTCTTGCCGGTTCCCGGGTTGCCGGTGAACACCAGGTGATGGCTGCGCTCGACGGTGGCGAGGCCGCGCTCGCGGCGCAAACGCTGCACCTGGAGCAGGTCGGCGACGAGGTGCACCTCCCGCTTGGCGTCGGCCAGCCCGATCAGGCCGTCGAGCTCGGCGAGCAACTCCTCCAGTGGCCGGGGTGGCGGCAGCTCCGGCGCGGCGGCGGTCGTGGCGGCCGCAGCGTCCTCCGCCGCGGCGCTCGACGCGGCATCCGCCCCGGCGTTGTCGGGCGGGCGCTCCGATCGATGTGACGCCGGTGCCGCCGCGCTGGTCGCCGGTGGCGACGCGTCGCGCCGGATGCGGTCGAGGTGCGTGGCGCGGAAGCGCTCGATGGCGTTGAGCTCGGTGCGTGTCGTGAGGTCGTCGAGGGCCGCCACCATGTGCCCGATCGCCACGGCCTGGCTGAGGTACACCGACGCGTGGTCGGTGCCGTCACGCCGATCGGCCCCGAGCAGGATCTCGAACAGCGCCGACGGCTGCTCGAGGATCCAGCGCTTGCCTTCCGTCAGGCCGATGGAGCGGGCCGTGGCGGGCGTCGTGGCGGCGAAGCGGTGGTCGAGCAGCGGGGAGAACGTCGCCAGCAGCGCCCGCAGCTCGGCGTCGGTGGCGAGGCCGTCGGCGTCGATGAAGGCGCAGCTGAGGTTGAACGCCTCCTGGATCACGTCGCCATCGGCGTGCTCGGGCCGGCCGGCGGGCACACCGGCGGCGATGGGGGCGAGCACCGGCGTCAACGCCCGGCGGAATTCGTCGACGGCCAGCGCCAGACCGGGGTCGTGCCCCGACCGGCCGCTGTCGTCGAGCGGCGGGTAGCTGTCGCCGCGGCCCCGCCACCAGTCGAACCTCACAGCGGGCGACGTTAGCCTTGCGAGGTGGACGCTTCGCATGCTGTGACCCCCATCGCCGAGCTCGGTCGCCGGGTGAAGGAGGCGAGCCGCGCCGTGGCGCGGGCCTCGACCGCCCAGAAGGACGATGCGCTGCACGCTGCCGCCGAGCTGCTGGTGCAGCGGAGCGACGAGGTGCTGGAGGCCAACGCTGCCGATCTGGCGCGCGCCGAGCGCGACGGGATCTCGGCGACGGTGCAGGACCGGCTCCGGCTGGACGAACGGCGGGTGGAGGCGATGGCCGGCGGGCTGCGCCAAGTCGCCGGCCTGGCCGACCCGGTCGGCGAGGTGCTCGACGGCTGGGTCCGTCCCAACGGCCTGCGCATCGAGCGCGTGCGCGTGCCCTTGGGTGTCGTGGCGATCATCTACGAGAACCGACCGAACGTCACGAGCGACGCCGCCGGTCTGTGCCTGAAGTCCGGAAACGGCGCCTTCCTGCGCGGTTCGTCCGGGGCGATCGCATCCAACGTGGCGATCGCGTCGGTGCTGCGCGCCGGCGTGGCCAAGGCCGGGCTGCCTGCCGACGCCGTGGTGCTGGTCGACGACGTGTCGCGTGAGGCTGCGGTCGAGTTCATGCGGCTGCGGGGTGTGGTCGACTGCCTGATCCCACGGGGCGGGCCGTCGCTGATCGCGTCGATCCTGGAGCACGCCACCGTACCGACCATCATCGACGGCGACGGCAACTGCCACGTTTACGTCGACGCCGACGCCGACCTGGACATGGCGATCGACATCATCGTCAACGCCAAGACGCAGCGGCCGTCGGTGTGCAACGCCGCCGAGAACCTGCTCGTGCACGAGGCGGTGGCCGACGCCTTCCTGCCCCGGGCCGCCGAAGCACTCGCCGGGGTCGAGCTCGTGGGTGACGAGCGCACCCAGGCGCTCGTGCCCGGAGCCGGCAACGCCACCGACGACGACTACGCCACCGAGTTCTTGGACCTCAAGCTGGCGGTGCGCGTCGTGCCCGACCTCGACGCCGCCGTCGACCACGTCAACCGGTTCTCGTCCGGGCACTCCGAGGCGATCGTGACCGGGTCCCTCGAGGCGGCAGACCGCTTCGTGGCCGAGGTCGACGCGGCGGCGGTGCTGGTCAACGCCTCCACCCGCTTCGTCGACGGCGAGGAGTTCGGGTTCGGTGCCGAGATCGGCATCTCCACCCAGAAGCTGCACGCACGGGGGCCCCTCGGGTTGCGCCAGCTCACGACCGCCAAGTACGTCGTGCACGGCTCCGGCCAGACCCGGGGTTGACGAACCGCGAGGATCGACGGTGCGCCAACCCCGAACGCACGACGGGCGGGTCGCCGAGGTCAACGCCTCGACGAACCCGCCCGCAGGAGCGTCCGTGTGGGGCTCGGCTCAGGCGAGCGCCTTGGCCTTGATGGCGTCGAACTCGGCCTGCGAGATGGCGCCCTGGTCCAGCAGCTGCTTGGCCTTGGCGATCTGATCGGCTGCGCCGTCGGCGCCACCCGTGGCGGCGGCGCTCTGCTGCACGAACTCGTTGAACTGCTTCTGGGCGGCGACCTGCGCGTCCATGGCCCGCTTGGCCATGCCCTGGCCGCGCACGATCAGGTAGACGAGCATCGTGATCGGGGTGAACAGGATCAAGAAGATCACCCAGATCGCCTTGCTCACGCCCGACAACTCGTGATCGCGGAACAGGTCCCCGAGGATCTGGAACAAGATCATCAGGAGCATGAAGAAGAAGAAGAAGACGATCAGCGACCACAGCATGTCGCCGAGCGTGATATCGGCCAGAACCATCGGGGTACCTCCGTACGGTGCCGGCACCCTTGCCGGCTGCTGCAGATCCTATGTGCACGGTCGTTGAAATCAGCGAATGGCGAGCGGTCAGCGCGCTCAGGCGCGACCATGGGGGTGCCGATAGCACCAGCGGCGGCAGATGACAGGAGACGGGATGGGGTTCCGGGTCGGGCGGAGCTCTGGTCGACGTGCGCGTCGACGCGTGCTGCGGGGACCGTGCGCGGGCGTGATCGCCGTCGTGGCGCTGGCGAGCAGCGTGGTGGTCATGGCGCCGGGGTATCCCACGGCGGTCGCCGCCCAGCCGCCGAGCCGTCCGAACGTCGTGGTCGTGATGACCGACGACATGACCACGGCCGAGCTCGCCCAGCTGCCCCACGTCCAGGAGCTGTTGGTGCGCCAGGGGCGGACGTTCGAGCAGTACGCCGTCAGCGTCCCCGTCTGCTGCCCGTCCCGGGTGACGATGCTGCGCGGGCAGTACGCCCACAACACCGGCGTGCTGCGCAACGTCGGTGCAGCCGGTGGGTTCGTCACCGCACACGATGCCGGGCTCGAGGCGGACATGCTGGGGCCGTTGCTGCACCGGGCCGGCTACACGACCGGGCTGATCGGTCGCTACCTCAACGGCTACCCGCGCCCGTTGCCGCTGACCTGGGTGCCCGAGGGTTGGGACGACTGGATGGTGGCCGTCAACAACCTCGCCGGGGTGTTCGACTACACCCTCAACGACAACGGAGTCCTCGTCGATCGCGGGAGTGCACCCGAGGACTACCTCACCGACGTCCAGTTCGACCGGGCTCGTTCGTTCATCGAGGCCCGGGGAGCCGACGAGCCGTTCCTGCTCTGGTTGGCACCGAACGCCCCGCATGCGCCGTCCATCCCGGCACCGCGCCACGAGGGCAGCTTCGCCGGCGCCACCGTGCCCGCATCGCCGAGCCGCGACGAGACGGACCTGTCTGACAAGCCGGCCTACCTGCGCAGCATCGAACCGCACGGCGAGCGGCGTCGCGCCCACCTGGATGCGCAGGAGGCTGACCGCCTCGAGGCGCTGCAGTCGGTGGACGAGGGCGTCGCCGACCTGATCGAGACACTCGCCGCCACCGGCAACCTCCAGGACACGTACGTGGTCTTCAGCTCCGACAACGGCTACCACCTCGGCCACCACGGGATGCTGGCGGGCAAGAACGCCCCGTACGAAGAGGACGTGCGGGTGCCCTTCGTGGTCCGCGGTCCCGGTGTGCCCGCCGGCACCGCCTCCGAGGACCTGGCCGGCAACGTGGACCTGCTGCCCACGATCCTCGGTCTGGCGGGGGTGGCGGCGCCGGAGCACGTCGATGGGCGCGACCTGTCGGCCCAGTGGCACGGCGCCGGTGTCAGCGACCGTCGCGCCTTCCCGATCGAGCACTGGCAGAAGGATCTCAGCCTCGTTGGCACCATCGATCTGGACGAGGCGTCGGGTGTGCTCGAGCTGCGGCCCGGCTCGGACGCGTCGGTCCCCGATTTCGTCGGGTTCCGCACCGCTCGGTGGAAGTACGTGCGCTATGCCACCGACGAGCGCGAGCTCTACGACCTGCGGGCCGACCCCTACGAGCTCGACAACCTCGCCCCCCGGTGGCCGGCCGCCACCCTGGGCGCGCTCGACGCGTACACCACCTCGCTGGCCTCGTGCGCCGGCGCGGCGTGTCGGGCCGCCGACCAGATCCCCGTGCCGATCCCCGAGCCGATCGAGGTCGACGGTGTCCTCGATGGCATCGACCCGGCGCCGGGTGACGGCGTCTGCGGCGGCGACGCCGGCACCTGCTCGGTGCGCGCCGCCGTGATGGAGGCGAACGCACGGCCGGGCCAGGACGTGATCCGCATGGCGGGCGGCGAGCATCGGCTGACGATCGTCGGCGCAGGTGAGGACGCGTCCGCCGCGGGTGACCTCGACGTCGAGGGCGACCTGTTGGTGGAGGCCGGCGGCGCGGTCGTCGTCGGCGACGGTGCTGACCGCGTCCTCGACGTCCGCAGCGGCGCCGTGACGGTGCTGGGCGGCACGATCGCCGGCGGGGTCGGGGCTGGGGGCGAGTCGGGTGGCGGCGTCGCCGTGCGCGCCGGCGCTCGCCTGCGGCTGGACGGCACCGAGGTCCGCGGCAATCAGGCTGACGACGGCGGTGGCATCGCCGCCGCGGGACCGGTGGCGCTGGTGCAGGTCGCCGTGGCGGACAACGTCGCCACCGGACGCGGCGGCGGCGTCGCCGTCACCGAGGGCGGTGCGCTCGTCGTGGAACGGTCGGCGATCATCGACAACGCGGCGTCGGAGGGCGGAGGCGTCTGGGTCGGCGCTGGCACGGCGTCGGTGGCAGGCGTGACCGTCGATGGCAACAGTGCCACCCTTGGCGCAGGTGTGGCGGTGGCGGCGCCTGGCACCGTCGACCTCGCCGACGTGACGGTCGTCGGGGACGCGGGCGGTGCGCTGGCCCTGTCCCCGGGAGCGGCGGCGTCGGTGGTGAACTCGATCATCGACAGCGCAGGTGCCGACTGCGCCGCCGATGCACCGGCTTCGGGCGGCTGGAACCTTGCGTCCGACGACTCGTGCGGGCTCGCCGGTCCGTCGGACCTCGTGGCGGAGCCGCGCCTGGTGGCGCGCACCGGCGCCGGCGCCGTCGTAGTGCGCGCCCCCACCTCGGAGAGCCCGGCCGTCGACAGCGGTGGCTCCTGCCGACCGCTCGACCAGCGCGGCGTACCGCGTCCGCTCGACGGCGGCTGTGACCGGGGTGCCGTCGAGCAGGGCGGCCGTGCGCCGTTCGGCACGGGTGCCGGGCGCAACCACCTCGGGACGGGGACAGCGCTGGGATGGGGTTGGCGCGAGCATGCGACGCTGGCGGTCGGCGGCCCGTGCACGTCCAAGGAGCGCGGCGACCTGCTCGGCGCAACGACCGATCACAACTTCTCGGCGAGCTCGGGCGGCGGCGGGACGTTCGTGTCGTGCGTGCCGGGCCCGAGCGGTGCGGTCCGGGCGTCGGCCGACTTCGACCCGGCGGGCCAGCGGTTCGTGGTGCAGCTGCCGTTGCAGGCGCCGGTCGCGCCGATGGTGCTCGAGGCGCAAGGTCTGGCGATGTGCGCCAGTGACGATCTGGTCCCCGGCGCGACGCCGTTCGCCGTGGCGGTGACGGTGACGCGAGTCGACGGCGCCGGTGCCTCGACGGTCGTGGCGGCGCCCCGACCCATCGACGCCTCCACCGACGGCGGCGCCTGGTGCGGCGACCCGAACGACCACGTCATGCAGGGTGCGTCGAGCACCTGGCGCGCGTTGACGCCGCTCGACGCCCGTCCCGGCGAGCGGTTCGTCGTCGAGGTGGCGGCGACCGGGCCCTTCGACGACCACCGCGAGCAGGGCCTCGACGAGTTCGCCCTGCGGGTGCGCACAGGGGCTCGCTTCACGCCGTGCTCCGCAGTCACCGGCGATGCCCACTTCGACCCGACCTGCCCGAGCATCACGGCGGTCGGTGGCCACACGCTGGTGCGCAACCGAGCCCGGACCTCCTCCACCATGCCGGTGGCGGTCGTCGGTCCCGAACACGGAGGCAAGGTCCTGCAGGTCGACCTGTGGGACCCGGCCGACGACGCCGTGTGGTTCGACCTGCGCGATCCTGCCGGGCACCCCGCGTCGTTCACCTACGAGGTGGCGTGCCAGGACGGCACCTTCCCCTCGGAGCGGCTGCAGCCGTGTACCGGCGAGCGCGGACCGTTCGGGGGTTACGGCCCGCTGTCGCGGACTCGGATGACGACCGATGGGACCGTTGCGGGATGTGGGCGGCGACCGGTGGATCAGGTCTCGGGCTGTGGCCGGTTCAACGACCGCCTGGTCCGTCTGCGGGTGCCGCTTCCCGCCGACATCGAGGCGGCATGGGGCGGGGCGACGACCTGGACCTCGACCGTGCGCCGTGCGAACACGGGTCCGAGCGCCGACGCCGAGACGTGGCGGGTCGCTGTGGTCGACCCCTGATCGGTCCGGCGTCGCTCAGGCCGGCGAGCGGTCGGCGGCGTTCAGGTCGACGACGTCGGCGCCGGACTGCCACGCCACGGACAGCAGGTGGCGGGGGCGATCGAACCCCTTGAGCTGCACGAGGCCGCGGTCGGTGAGGACGACGGGCTCGGCCAGGTGATCGGCGACGGCCTCGGTGACCAGGATCTCGCCTGCGGCGGCAGCACCGGTGACGCGTGACGCCAGGTGGACGACCCGGCCCACCAGATCGTCGTCGGTGTCGTCGTGCACCACCTCGCCGGCGTGGATGCCGATGCGCACCGGCAACGCATCCGGGTCCTCGCCGAACGGCCCGTCGGCCTGCAGCGCCATCGCGCACGCCACCGCGGCGTCGGGGCTGGCGAAACGGATCAGGAACCCGTCGCCCTGGGTGCCGACCTCTGCGCCGTCGTGACGCTCGATGCAACGCCGCACGGCGTCGCGATGCGTGCGCAGCGACTCGGCGAAGGCCTCATCGCCCACGCTGGCCACCAGGTCGGTCGACGACACGACGTCGGTGAACATCACGGCCAACCACTGGCGTCCGGCTGCGCCCGTGGTCGGCGCGCCCCCGGACGGCGCAGACCGTGTCGCAGCGCGGTCGGCATGCCGGCGGCGCCGTCGCTTGCGTTGCCGGCGCAGGCCCAGGCTCGCTGCCGCGCCGGCGTGGATGAGCAGCCCCGCACCCCAGGCGACCATGATGTACAGCGGCCAAAAGCCGTACGTCCGGGCATCGTCGAGATCGGTCAGCGAGGCGCGGGCCTCCTCCACCGTCCCGCCGCCGAACAGCACCCAGCCCGCCACCAGCAGGCCGTTGACCGCCACGTAGACCGTGGCGTGCATCAGCAGCCCGCTCATCGCCACCCGCCGGTGCGCACGCCGGTGCGCCGAGAGCCGTCCACGGCGCAAGGGTACCGAGCGCGTCGGGTGCGGTCCGTCTGGAACGGTCTTGACCGTCTGGTCAAGTCACCCGGTAACGTGGCCGAATGGCATACCGCTTCGACAACGTCGCCGACGTCCGCGAGCGCCTGCGCTCGGTGGACTACCTCTCCGACGAGGGGATCGCCGGCGTGGTGCACCTGGCCGACCGCCTCGGCAAGCCCATCCTCGTCGAGGGTCCGGCCGGCACGGGCAAGACGCAGCTCGCCAAGTCGGTGGCCGAGATCACCGGCTCGCGCCTCATCCGGCTGCAGTGCTACGAGGGGCTCGACGAGTCCAAGGCGCTGTACGAGTGGAACTACAAGAAGCAGCTGCTGCGGATCCAGACCGAGCGAGCCACCGGCGACGACGCCTCGTGGGACGACCTGTCGACCGACATCTTCTCGGACGACTTCCTGCTCACCCGCCCGCTGCTGGAGGCGATCCGCGCCGAGGACCCGGTGGTGTTGCTGATCGACGAGGTCGATCGCGTCGAGGTCGAGACCGAGGCGTTGCTGCTCGAGGTCCTCTCGGACTACCAGGTGTCGATCCCCGAGCTCGGTACCTTGACCGCCAAGCAGGTGCCGCTGGTCTTCTTGACGTCGAACAACACCCGCGAGCTCTCCGAAGCCCTCAAGCGCCGGTGCCTGTTCCTGCACATCGATTACCCGGACATGGAGCGCGAGAAGGAGATCATCCTCGCCAAGGTGCCCGACATCACCGACACGCTCGCCGACCAGGTGGCCCGCATCGTGCGCTCGATCCGCCAGCTCGAGCTGAAGAAGTCGCCGTCGGTCTCCGAGACGCTCGACTGGGCGCGCACGCTGATCCTGCTCGGGGTCGAGCAGGTCGACGAGGCCGTGGCGTCGAACACGATCAACATCTTGTTGAAGTACCAGAGCGACATCACCAAGGCGCTCAAGGAGTTCGAGTCGGCCGGGACGGACACCAACAAGCCGTGGAAGAACCAGAAGGGGTCGGCGCTCACGTGAGCGACCTCGAGGCGCTCGAGCTGGCCGTGACCGGCGCTCCGATGCTGGAGCTGCTCGAAGGGTTCATCCGCGACCTGCGTGAGGCGGGGCTGCCGGTGAGCCTCACCGAGAACCTCGACGCCATGGAGGCGGTGCGCCACATCCCGCTCGAGGATCGCGAGGCCTTCAAGTACGCCCTCGCCGCCACCCTGGTGAAGTCGAACGCGCACTGGCGGGCGTTCGAGACGGTGTTCGAGGTGTACTTCTCGCTGCGCGGCCAGGCGTGGGACCTCGCCGACGCCGACGACTTGGGCGATCTCGACGAGGACGCCGACGCCGACGTCGACGGCGAGATGGGGGAGCAGGAGGGCACCGGCCTGCGCGGTTCCGGCGGCGGTGACGCCCTGTCGCCCGAGGAGCTGGCAGAGCTGTTGTACAAGGCGCTGCTCGAGGGTGACGAGGCGCTGCTGCGGGCCATCGCCCGACAGGCGGTGAAGCGGTTCGCCGGGATGGAACCCGGTCGACCCGTCGGCGGCACCTACTACCTGTACCGGACGCTGCGGAACCTCGACCTCGACGGTGTGCTCGATCGTCTGGTGCAGCAGAGCCGCGACGACGCCTCAGCCGACCTCACCCCCCTCGAGGAACGGCTCGAGCGCGACGAGTACGAGATCCGCATCGAACGGCTCAAGAAGGAGGTCGAGGCGGAGATCCGGCGCCGTCTCGTCATGGACCGCGGGGTCGAGGCGATGGCCAAGACGCTCCGCAAGCCGTTGCCCGAGGACATCGACTTCATGCACGCCAGCCGCGAGGAGCTCACCCAGCTCCGCAAGGCGATCTACCCGCTGACGCGCAAGTTGGCGGTGCGCCTCGCCCGCAAGCGGCGTCACGGGCGCAAGGGTCCGCTCGACTTCCGCAACACCATGCGGCACTCCCTCTCCTACGGCGGCGTGCCGGCCGAGCCGAAGTTCCGCTACCCCCGTCCGGCCAAGCCGGAGATCTTCGTCATCGCCGACATCTCCGGGTCGGTGGCGGCGTTCGCCCGCTTCACGCTGCACCTGGTGTACGCCATCTCGGGGCAGTTCTCGAAGGTGCGCTCGTTCGTGTTCATCGACGGCATCGACGAGGTGACCGACTACTTCGAAGGTGTCGAGGACATCGCCCACGCCGTGCACCGGGTCAACACCGAGGCCGATGTGGTGTGGGTCGATGGGCACTCCGACTACGGCCACGCCTTCGAGGTGTTCTGGACGAAGTGGGGCAAGGACATCGGGCCCAAGACCTCGGTGATCATCCTCGGCGACGCCCGCAACAACTACCACGCGTCGCAGAACTGGGTGCTCAAGGAGATCCGCCACAAGGCGCGCCACCTGTTCTGGCTCAACCCCGAACCACGGTCGTACTGGGACACCGGCGACTCCATCGTGGGGGAGTACGGGATCCACTGCGACGGCACCTTCGAGTGCCGCAACCTGCGGCAACTCGAGAAGTTCGTCGACCACCTCGTCTGAGTCGTCGGTCAGTCGACGCTCGGGCACGTGGCGCCGTCCGGCGGCACGAGCGAGTCGAGGCCGCGCACGACGTCTGCCATCCAGTCGATGAGACCGTCGACGGGGCACGGTGCCCAGCCGTTGATCTCGGTCCAGCGCAGCAGGATGACATCGATGACCGAGATGTAGAACTGCATCGCCGGGGTCAGGTGCACCCCGTCACCGGCCCAGCAACCGGAGTCGGGGCCGTCGCACACGGGCGCTTCGGGACTGCCGAGCACCGTCCGGAACAGATCGTCGTGGGGGACGACCGAGAGCGACGGGCGTGCCGCATCCTCGGCGGCCAGCGTGCTGTTGTGCGCGAGCCGGCAGGCCTCGCCGCCCTCGCCGAACGCCGGCAGCGGTGGGATGTCGAGCCAGATGATCGGCGCGCCATCGGCCGCGACCTCCAACCGGTCGAGCAGGCGAGCCAGGACGGCGGCGTAGCCGTCGGTGGAGGCGTCGTACCCCGTGTCTGCGTACCGCAGGCAATCGACGGCGCCGATCTCGACGAAGACGGCCGACGGCCGCGCCGTGGCGACGCCGGAGGTGAAGAGCTCCACCGTGGTGTCCGCATCGTGCGTCTGGAGGCCGGTGTTGTAGTAGATCTCGGAGTTGATGAGCCACACCTCCGGCGCGTTCGCGTCGTAGGTGCCGAAGTTGATGACATGGCTCAGACCGGCGATGGAGGGCATGTTCGAGTCGCCGATCACCACGATGCGCGGGCGGCTGGGTGCCAGCTCCGGTGCCACGGCTGTGGTGGTGGCGTTGCCCTCGGTCGGCGAGCCGCCGACGTCGAGGTGCCTGGACGGCACGGCGCATGCCCCGGCGAGCGCGGCGACCGCCGCGACCGACGCCAGCGCGACGGCCCACCGCCGCCGCGTCCCCTTGGTTGTTCCCCGAGCCAGGCTCACCGTTCCCCGAATCCCCGACCGCGGTGAGCATATGCACCGCCGCTCAGCGTGGCAAGGACCGTGCCTCAATTCGCTCGCCCGGGCCGGTCCCGACGGGCGGCGACGGGGTCACGAGGCGTCGAGCACGACCGGCACGCGGATGAGGTCCTTCTCAGCCCCCGTCACGGCGTCGCGGCTGACGAAGACGGCGGTGTGCGGTCCGGCTGCAGTCGCCGGGAGCTCCATCGCCCCCACGAACCGGCCGCGCTGACCCGCGCCGCCGCGCACCTCGTCCTCGCCGCTGAGCACGACCGTGCCGTCGGGCGCCTCGAGACGCCAGGGGACCCTGCCGTCGGGGGTGACGGCGGTGCCCTCGTAGCGGAGCTTGCCGGCGGCGTGCTGGTCGACGGTGGGGCGTTCGACCAAGACCTCGGGCGTGATGTCCTCGAGGTCATCACGGGCGATGGGCGGAACGCCGATGGCGCCGTTGGGTGTGCCGTCCACCGTGAACTGCACGGCGTCGACCTCGGGGAACTGCGTGAGGGTGTAGACGACCTGCGCCACCTGTGGCCGGGTCTGTTCCGATTGGAACGCCCGGTTGAACCCGACCTTGGCGATGCCGTCGACGACCTCGAAGCTCAGCACCGTGGTGTCGGCGCGGATGAGCGTCCGCAGCCCTGCGGCCTCCTCCTCGGGCGTCGGGCCGGCGAGGAGTTGGTCGAGGGCGAACCGGACCTTGTCGCCATCGGGCGGCAGGGGCCGGGCTGCGCCGTTGCCGACGACGGTGCCGCGGATCCAGAACGGCACGGCGATGGGCTCGACCACCGTGTCGACGTCGTCGGGGTCGGTCGTCGTCGCTGTCTCCGGGGCGGTCGTTCCCTGGGACGCGCTGGTCGCGCCCGGTGCCTGCGTCGTCGTCGGCGTGGTCGGGTCCTCCGCGGCGCAGGCTCCGGTGAGCCCGGCGGCGACCACGAGCGCGCCCGCGGCCAGGCCGCGACGGAGGAGGGGGCGTCGGCCGCGCGGTCGGGACATGGTCAGATGGTGTCGATCACGTCGTCGATGGGCGCGAACAGCTTCGGCTTGTCGTGTTGCTCGCGCAGCAGCACGCTGATGCGTCGGCTCCGGGCGAGCAGGTCTCGGGCCTCGCGCCCCGGCCACGGCCGCGGGAGCAGCTCCGGAGGCAGGAGGGGGTCGGCGTTGAAGCACTCGGCGAACTTGATGCCGATGATCAGCGACCCCGGGAGGAACTCGGCCTCGCTCAGACGCCGCCGGTCGCGTCGCATCTGCTCGAGCGTCTCGGGGATCGTCCGGTAGGCGTCGCAGAACGCCCGGTAGCGCTGGGCGACCTCGTCGATCGGCCACAGGTCGGCGGCGATGGCACGCGGGTCGGTCGTGCCGCAGACGTCGAGCGCGTCCGACGTGGCGGTCGAGACGTGGCTGCGCACGTCGAGCTCGTCGGCGGCCGTCACGACGTCGTGCTCCCATCGGTGGGGTGACACGTACAGGCCGGGTTGCACGGCGGCACCGCCCAGCTCGCGCAGCCGGTCGCGAAACGCGTCGCGGGCGCCGCGCCGAGACTCGGGGATGGCGAAGGCGACCAGATGCCAGCGGCCGTCCCAGCCTCTGCCCGAGGCGTCCTGGTGATAGGCGAGGCGGGTGCGCTCGAGGGTCGAGCTGAGGGCGCGCACGCCCTCGTCGGTGGCGGCGTAGACGGCGTCGCGCCCTTCGCCCGTGCGTGTGAACAGCCCCTCGGCCACCAGGCGGCGCAGGCACGAGCGGACCTGATCGCCGCTCTGCCCGCATGCCTCGGCCACGGGGTAGAGCTCGCCGGCCAGCAGCGTGCCGTCCTGGTGCACCATGCCGAGGGCCAACACCCGCGTCGGCACGTCCTCGGCGCCGGCGGGTCGGGTGGTCGCCGCCGCAGCGGTCGTTTCCGTCACGGCCGCATCCTTGCGCGACCACCCCGGAGGGTCAAAGTGGCGGGTTGGTCACTGGTGCAGGCCGCACTCGGTCTTGTCGCGGCCGGCCCATCGTCCCGATCGGGGGTCGTCCGGGTCGGTGGGCAGGGTCGTGCAGGGCATGCAGCCGATCGACAGGTAGCCGGCGTCGATCAGTGGGTTGTAGAGCACGTCGTTGTCGCGGATGTAGCCCCACACGTCGTCGTCACTCCACAGGGCGATCGGGTTCACCTTGATCAGGCCGCGCAGGTCGCGTGCCACGAGCGGCGCCTGCACCCGGGAATCTGCCTCGGTGCGGCGCAGCCCACTCATCCAGGCACCCTTGCCCAGCAAGGCCCGGTCGAGCTGGCCGACCTTGACCGCCGAGCAGCAGTTCTCGGGGTCGGCCTTCCACAGCTCCTCGTCGTGCAGGGGCACGGTCATCATCTTGAGGTTGAGGCCATAGCGCCGGCGAACCTGCTCGACGGTGTCGAGGGTCTCGGGGAAGTGGTAGCCGGTGTCGATGAACACGACCTCGATCTCGGGGTAGACCTTCGTGGCGAGATCGATCAGGACGGCGTCGGTCATCGACGCCGTGAGCGCCAGGTGTGGCGCGAAGTTGTCGACCGCCCACTGGATGATCTTCGACGCCGGAAGGCGCTCGAACTCGACGGAGAGCTCGGCGAGCTCGTCGTCGGTGAAGTCCTCGGCCGTGCGCGGCGTCCGCGCCGGGGTCGTGACGTCGGTCATGGTCTGCTCCGTCATGTCGCGCACTCGGAGTCGCCGACCTCGGCGACGTAGGGGCCGGTCTCGCCGAAGTCGACGTAGAAGTCTGGGTTGGCGTCCGGGGCGGGGAACTCGTCGAGGTGGCGCAGGCCGTCGGCGATGGCGCCGACGCCGCCGGAACGCTCGATCCACTGGCGGAACGACTCGCCGGCGGTGCGTTCGCCGGCGAAGCGCTGCACGACGGCGACCGTGGCCTCGGGGGCGTTGCGGGCGGGTAGGCGCAGCGCCTTCTCGCCGAAGTGGATCTGCTCCTCACCGACGTAGCCGCCGAGCAGCATCTGATAGCCCGGGGCGCTCTGGCCGTGGGCGCGTCGCTCGGCACCGAAGAACCCGATGTCGGAGGCATGGTGCTGGCCGCAGGAGTTCGTGCAGCCGGAGATGTTGACCCGAACGCCGCCGACCTCGGCCAGCCCGGCGTCCTCGAGGGCGGTGCCGATGGCGTCGGCGAGGCCGCGCGACTGGGTCACGGCGAGGTTGCAGGTGTCGGCACCGGGGCATGCCACGACGTCGCGCGCCAACTCGGCGCCGGGCTCGGCCATGCCGATCGCCTCCAGCCGGGCGTACAACGTCGGCAGCTGCTGCTCGCCGAGCCCACGGAACACGAAGTTCTGCCGGTTGGTGGCCCGCACCTCCAGCCCGAGCTCGCGCTGGATCGAGGCCAGGGCACGGAACTGGTCGGAGGTGATGTCGCCCAGGCGGGCGTAGGCGTAGGCGCTGACGGTGCCCTTGGCCGTCCCGCGCACGACGTTGGCGTCCTGCCAGCGCTCGTACGCCGTGGTGCCACGGAGGGCGACCGGGGTGCCCTGGCCCATCGGCGTCGGCTCGAGATCGCTGCGGCGGCCGGCGGGAGCGTCGCCCTGCTTGAGGACGATCTCGGGGATGCCGCCGGGCCACGACGACGAGGCGGGCAGCAGCTTGCGCGTCGCCAGGATCCGTTCCTGGATGACGTCGAAGCCCATCGTCTCGATGGCCCACTTCAGCCGGGCGCGCAGCTTGTTCTTGCGGTTGCCGACCTGCTCGAAGACCCGCAGGATCGACTCGATCGTGGGGAGCAGGTCCTCTTTGGCGGTGAAGTCCTCGAGCGCCATCGCCGGATGGGGGTTGGCGCCGAGCCCGCCACCGACGTACACCCGGAACCCCTGCTCGAGCGCACCGGACTCGGTGGTGCGGGTGGCGGCGATGACGCCGACGTCGTTGAACATCGCCTGGCCGCAGTCGGTCTCGCAGCCGGAGAAGTTGATCTTGAACTTGCGCGGGAGGCGTTGGCCGAACGGGTGGTGCAAGAAGTGCTGGAACGTCGCCTCGGCCCACGGGCTGATGTCGAACGCCTCGAACGGGCAGGCACCGGCGAGGTGGCAGCCCATCACGTTGCGCACCGTGTCGCCGCAGGCCTCCCGGGTGGTCAGACCGACGGCGGCGAGCTCGCGCATGACCTGGGGAACCTGTTCGAGCTGCACGAAGTGGAACTGCAGGTTCTGCCGGGTGGTGATGTGACCCCAGCCCCGCGAGTAGGTGTCGGCCAGGTGGCCGAAGTACTCGAGCTGCTCGGGCTCGAGCTTGCCGTAGGGCACCTTGACCCGCACCATCTGGTTGTGGCCGCCTTGGCGCTGGCCGTAGATGCCGTTGTTGAGGCGGAAGACCCGGAAGACATCCTCGGGGATCTCGCCGGCCAGGTACTTCGCCAGCATGTCTTCGAACTTCTCGATGTCGGCGAGCTGCGCCGGGTCGATCTCGCGGTGTCGCATGGGGGTCCCTCCGGGGGCCGGTCTGCCCCGCCTCGTACGATCGGAAGCCAAAAACCGACTAATCCGATCAGGTATTCCCCATTTTGTAGCAATCCTGACCCGGCAACTCAACATTTGGGCGCGTGTCGTCGGCCACACAGCCCACCGGAGCCCGGCGCGATCGTCGCCGCAGGGAGCTCAGCCGCGCAGCAACTCGGCGACGCGGAAGGCGAGATCGAGCGATTGCCGGGCGTTGAGGCGCGGGTCGCACATGGTCTCGTACCGGGTGCCCAGGTCTTCGTGGGCGATCTGCTCGGCGCCGCCGAGGCACTCGGTGACGTCGTCGCCCGTGAGCTCGACGTGGACGCCGCCAGGCCAGGTCCCGACCTCGGCGTTCGCTCGAAAGAAGCCGGCGACCTCGGCCAGCACGTCATCGAAGTCGCGGGTCTTGAGCCCGTTCGGTGCCGTGAACGTGTTGCCGTGCATCGGATCGCAGGCCCACACGACCGGGTGGCCGGCGTCGCGCACCGCACGCAGCAGGGGCGGGAGGGCGGACGCGACCTTGTCCTTGCCCATGCGAGCGATCAGCGTGAGCCGGCCAGGCGTCTTGTCAGGATCGAGGCGCGCGCACAGCGCCACGACCTCGTCGGTGGTGGCGCTCGGGCCGATCTTGCAGCCGATGGGGTTGCCCACGCCGGAGAGGAACTCGACGTGCGCGCCATCGGGGTCGCGTGTGCGCTCGCCGATCCAGAGCATGTGCGCCGAGCAGTCGTACCAACCCCCCGAGATGGAGTCCTGCCGGGTCAGCGCCTCTTCGTACTCGAGCACCAACGCCTCGTGGCTGGTGTAGAAGTCGACCTCGTGCAGCGCCGGATGGCGCTCGGGCACGATGCCGGCGGCGCCCATGAACCGCAGGGCACGGTCGATCTCGTCGGCGACCTGCTCATAGCGCCGCCCCTCGGCGCTCGACGTGACGAACTCCTGGTTCCAGGCGTGCACGCGGGCGAGGTCGGCGAACCCCCCCTTGGTGAACGCCCGCAGCAGGTTCAGTGTCGCCGCCGACTGCTGGTAGGCGGTGAGCAGCCGCTGCGCATCCGGGCGCCGGGCGTCGGGCGAGAAGGCGATGTCGTTGACCAGGTGCCCGCGGAACGACGGCAGCGACTCGCCGTCGATGGTCTCGGTGGGCGATGACCGGGGCTTGGAGAACTGGCCGGCGATGCGGCC
>CAZYKR010000050.1:0-19635 GCA_964648005.1 uncultured Iamiaceae bacterium | reverse complement strand
GGCGAGGTCGATGGGCGGGTCCGGCGCGCTGATGGGCCCGGGCGACCAGATGGGTGGGAGGAGGGTGAGCTCGTAGTGGTCGCTGTGGTAGTCGAGCGGGGAGGCGCCGCGGAAGGCGTCGAAGCAGGCGCGGACGGCGCCGATGTAGTCGCGGATGCGGGGGCCGGGCGGGTCGAAGGGGGCGTTGTAGCGGCGTTCGATGTGGGCGCGCACCTGGGTGCCGAGACCGAGCCGGAACCGGCCGTCGGTGGCATCCGCGAGCTCCCAGGCGATCTGGGCGGTGATCATGGGGCTGCGGGGGAACGCCACGGCGATGCCGGTGAGCAGGTCGATGTCGGCCGCGAGGGCGGCGGCCGCGCACGACAGGTAGGCGGTGCGGCCGGCTTCGGTGATGACGAGCCCGGCATGGCCGGAGTCGGCGGCGTGGCGGGCGAGCTGTTGGGCGGCGCGCAGGGGCATGCCGCCGGTCATGAGGTCAAGCTTCAACCCAGCGCTTCCTTCATGCGATCGGGAAGGCGAACGGTAGGGCCCGTGGGCCGCGGACTTGTCCCGCGGACCAGGTGACGGCGTCGGGGTCGGTGAGTTCGAAGTCGGGAATGCGTTCGAGCCAGGTCTGGATGGCGACGCGCAGCTCCATGCGGGCGAGGTTGGAGCCCAGGCAGCGGTGGATGCCGACCCCGAACGCGAAGTGGCGGTTGGCTTCCCTATCGAGGATGACCTCGTTGGGGCGATCGAAGGCTTCGGGGTCGCGGTTGCCGGCTGGGAAGGGAAGCAGGAGCCGCTCGCCCTTACGCATCGGGCAGCCTCCGATGACGGTGTCCTCGGCGACTTCGCGGGCCATGGTGACCGGCGCGAAGACCCGGAGGAACTCTTCGGTGGCGGGGTGGATCAGGGCCGGGTCGTCGATGAGGCGTTGGCGGTGATCGGGGTGGGTGGCGAGGTGCAGCAGCGACGCGCCGATCGCGGACCAGGTGGTGTCGATGCCGGCGAGGAGCAGCAGGATGCACACGCCGAGGATCTCTTCGTCGGTGAGAAGACGCCCGTCGGGCATGGTGGCGTCGAGGAGGTGGGTGATGATGTCGTCTCGGGGATCGGTTCGGTGGTCCTCGACGTGGCCGGCGAGGTAGCCGCCGATCTCGAAGATGGCCTCGAAGACGGCATCGCCGGCGAGCGGGCTCTCCTCGATCAGGCGGTGGATCCAGTCCCGGAACTGGGCGTGGTCGGCGTCGGGGATGCCGAGCATGCGGGTGATGACCTTGATGGGGACGTGTTGCGCGTAGTCGACCGCGGCGTCGCAGGCGCCGCGGTCGACGAACGCGTCGATGAGACCGTTCGCCATGTCCCGGGTGAGGGGTTCGTAGGCGGCGACGACGCTCGGGGAGAACACCGGCAGCAGCAGTCTGCGCATGTCGGTGTGATACGGCGGGTCTTCGGTGATCGGTGGGGCGTGGAACCCGAGATCGTGGGGTGACTCGGCTCGGTCGGTGACGAGGATCGTGCGGGATGAGAAGTGGTGGTGGTCGTGGGCGATGGTGGCGAGGTCGTCATAGCGGGTTGGGATCCACACGCCGTGGTAGCGGTCGGTGTGCGCGATGGGGCACTCGTCGCGGAGCTGGTCGTAGATCGTGTGGGGGTCGGCGGTGAAGGCGGGGTCGAGGTGGTCGAAGTCGGTCGCCCAGTCGGTCACGGGTGCTCGGTCCATGGACGGCTCCTGGTCAGGGTTCGATGCTGATGGCGTGTTCGGGGCAGTTGGCCTCCGCGAGGCGGGCGGCCTGCTCGTCCACGGGGCTGATGACGTCGGTGGAGGCGGCGGTGGCGTAGCCGTAGTCGTCGATGTCGAACAGGGCGGGGGCGAGCGCGTGGCAGCGGTTGTGGCCCTGGCAGCGGTCGGGGTCGACGGCGACCCTCATGCGAGCGCTTCAGCGGTTGTTGTCGCGAGCGCGTCGAACTCGGCGGTGAGCCGTGCGCCGTCGGGGTGGGCGGCGAGCTCGGCGCGGACCTGGGCGAGGCGGTAGGCGAGGATGCGGTCGAAGCGGTCACCGGTCTGGTTGTTCAGCGCGGCCTCGCACGCCGCGTCGACGAGGTCGGCGCCGGGGATCGTGGCGCCGTCGGTGGTGCGCACGGTCATGGTGGCGAGCTCGGCGAGCGCGCACTGGAGGTAGCCGACGTGGATGTCTTCGTCGATGCGGATGTGGTCGATGGTCTCGCGGGCGAAGGCGGCGTCGTGGCTGCATTCGGGGTCGCCGAGGACGTCGGACGCCCAGGCGAAGGTGTGGTAGGCGAGCAGCTCGATGACGAGGATCTGGACCATGGCCCGCACCAGCAGCTGCAGTTCGGGGGCGACGTCGTCGCGCATCCCGTCGAACATCCCGCCGACGCTGATCGCTTCGGGCGCCGGCTTGGCCGGTCCCTCATAGCCTGGGGGCGGCGCGATCGGGAGGTTCTCGAACATGTCGATGGTGACGGGCGGATCCGCGAGCGCGGCGTCACGCACCGCGAACCACATCTGGTCGTGGCCCGCTTCGGGGCCGCGGCCGGCTTCGTCGTTGCCGTGTGCTTCGAGGAGCCCCTCGAACAGGTGCCCGACACAGGTGTCGTCGATCGGTTCAACGATGAAGCCGGCGAGATCCATCGGAGGGATGAGCTTGATGCCGTCGTTGCCGAACCCTTCGACGACGCCGATGAGGGTGAGGATGCGGGTCATGGCGCCGGTTGCGCCGTTGCGGAGCAGGAGCTTGGCCTGCTCGGCGTTGGGCACGAACGCGTGGTTGACGGCGTCGGATTCGATGACCCGCGTCCGGTGGCCCGCGGCGGCGAGCTGCGCGGTCCACGCGTCGATGGCCGGGACCCGGTGGACGGAGCGGGGCGGCAGGTAGGTGCGATCGGGGCTGTAGCCGCCGTGGAGGAGCACACCGTTGCGTTCGATCCGCTCGGCGTAGTCGGCGTCGGTGAGGATCTCGTCGCGGGTGAAGCGCAGCCGGGTGGGGGTGGTCATCGTTTGCGTCCTTTGCTGGTTCGGGTCGGTGGCGCGAGGCCTTGGAGGAGCAGGTCGTCGAGCCGGGACGTCATGGAGTCGGCGTCGACGGGCTGGCCGGTGACCACGTAGTGGAGGCCGACCATGGTCACGGCACCGAAGATCGCCGAGGCCGTCATCTCGTCGTCGACGGCCCGCAGGGATCCGTCGGTGTCGCCGGCGTGGAGGAGCTTGCGGACCGGTTCGTGAAAGGTCGCCCAGATGGCATCGGCGAGGTTCGGGATGCGGGTGATCCGGCCCAGCTCGGTGAGCAACACCGTGCACAGCTCGCGGTGGTCGGCGAACAGCCCGAGGTAGGCGCGGACGACGTTGTGGAGGCGGGCTCGCGCCGGTTGGTCGCTGTCGAGGATGTGGCCGATCTCGACGGACAGGTCGCGCATGAGCCGCTCGAGCAGCCACGCCAGGATCTCCTCCTTGGAGGAGAAGTGGTAGTAGAGCGTCGGGCGGGGGATGCCGGTGGCTTCGACGATGTCTTCCATTCGGGTGCCGTCGAGACCGCGGGAGGCGAACACGGCGGCGGCCCGTGGCAGCGCGGCGGCGATGGTGTCGGTGACCTCTCTCATCTGACCTCGCTCATGTCGTGGTCTCGGTTGCGGGAGTGAAGGCGACGTTGAGGTGGTTGACGCCCCGCAGGATCAGCGTGCCCCGCCACTCGGGGGTGGCGTCGAGCCACCGGATGTCGGCGAATCGGCGGACGAGGCGGTCGAAGACGACCTTGCCTTCGAGGCGGGCCAGGTTGGCGCCCAGGCAGTAGTGGATCCCCGCAGCGAAGCTGAGCGGGTAGTTGGGGTCGCGGGCGACATCGAACCGCTCGGGGTCGTCGAACTCGGCCGGGTCTCGGTTGGCGGCGCCGAGGAACGTGACGACGGTGTCGCCCTCCTCGACGGTGTGCCCGTCGATGTCAACCGGTTCGAACGCGGTGCGGGCATCGACCTGCACGGGGCTCTCGTAGCGCAGCATCTCCTCGACCGCGGACCCGACCAGATCCGGCTCGGCGCGCAGCCGATCGAGCTGGTCGGGGTTGCGCAACAGGCACAGCAGCCCGTTGCCGATGAGGTTGGTGGTGGTCTCGAACCCCGCCGCGAACAGCAGCATGAGGGTGGCGACCAGCTCGTCCTCGCTGAGGCGGTCCTCGCCGTCGCGTGCGACGATGAGCGCGGAGACGAGGTCGTGCTCGAGATCTTTGCGGCGCCGCGCGATGAGGTGGCGGAAGTAGTCGTCCATCACGGCCATGGCCTGCTCGGCGGCGTCGAGCTGTTCCTCGGTGACGCCCGCTTCCAGCGCGGCGGCAGCGTCGCGGACCGAGGTGCGGAACTGGTCGCGGTCCGCTGGCGGCACCCCGACGAGCTCGCCGATGACTTGCACGGGCAGCCGGAACGCGAGCGCGTCCATCACGTCGACCTCGCCCTGTTGGGTCATCTGGTCGACGATCCCGTCGGCCATGTGCCCGATGTGGGCCTCGAGCTGCTGGATGCGTTTGGGGGTGAAGCCCCGCGAGACCAGGGCACGTAGCCGCGTGTGGTCCGGCGGGTTCACGAACAGCATCGAGTTGCCCATGAAGCTCTGCTCGCGTGCCGGCAACCCCGGGTTGAACAGCATCCGGCGTTCGCTGGTCAGGTCGCCTTTGCCGAACCGGTGGTCGCGCAACACGAAGTTGCAGTCGCCCCACCGGGTCAAGAACCACACCGGCCCGAGCTCGCTGCGGTGCACCGGCGCCAACTCCCGCAGCTTGCGGTAGCGGGGGTACGGGTCGGCTCGGCCCTCTGGTGTCAGGAGCGTCTCCATCACGATCCCGTCCGGTGTGACCTGTGTGAACCCCTCCTCGGGGTCGGTGGCGGTGTCTGTGTGGGTCACGGTGGCGCCTTTCACGTCGCGACGTACCGGGTCGGGCGGCCTCGGTCGATCACCACGTCCCCGTCGGCGACCAGCAGGTCGACGTGGCCGAGGATCTCCGAGATCGACAGCATGATCTCGAAGCCTTCGATGTGCGGGAACACGACGCGGGATAGCTCGTAGGCGGTCGGTTCGCCGAGCGCCGCGATGTGACCGAGGATCTCGTCGGCGCGGCGCTCGTGGTGGGCGCGGGTGGCCGTCACCAGGGTCGGGACCGACGTGAAGGCAGGCCCGTGGCCGGGAAGTACCACGTCGGGGTCGAGCGCCTCGAACCGGGCCAGCGAGTCGAGGTACTCGACGAGGCTGCGACGGCGCAGGAGGTCGCTCTGGTCGTCGAGCTCGACGAGCGGGTTCGGGGTGATGGCCGGCAACAGATGATCACCCGACAGCAGCCTTGACGAGTCGGGCTCCCACAGCGACAGGTGCCCGGCCGCGTGACCGGGGGTCACGATCGCCTCCAGGCGGCGGCCGCCCAGCCACAGGACCTCGCCGTCGTCGACGGGGATGACCCTCGACTCGTCGATGTCGTGCAACCACTCCTTGACCGCCCCGTAGAAGGTGGGGAATACGCCGAGGAGGTCTTCGGGGATCCCGAAGGAGCGGATCAGCTCGTAGAGCAGGTCAGGGTCGCGGTTCTCCAACAGCTTCGCCAGCTCGGCACGACCCGCGTAGATGGGCGCGTCGGCCTGCTCGGCGAGCCAGCCGGCGGTCCCGTAGTGGTCGGGATGGGCGTGGGTGACCACGACCGCTTCGACGTCGCGCACCGACAGACCCACCTCGGCGAGCTCGCTGGTCAGCGTCTCGATGGTGTCGCCGTAGAGCATGCCGGGGTCGATGACCGTCACCGGGTCGTCCAGCAGGACGTAGCAGTTCACCGGTCCCACCGGGAACGGCGTGGGCAACTCGAAGCCGCGCACCGCGTCGGGCAGACACCCGAGCACCGGGACCAGCGGCTCACGCACCAGGGAACCTCCGCACGAGCACCATAGTGACCCCGTTTAGACACGATGTCTAGAAGAAGTTGGATGCTGTGTCTAAACTCCGCGGCGGCTGACAACAGCCACAACCGCTTGGAGGTCGCGTTGACGCTCGCTCTCTACCGACTCGGACGCTGGTGCGCGCGGGGACCGTGGCGAGTCATGGGCCTGTGGGTCCTCGCCATCGCCGCCGCGTTCGGCGCGGCGGCTCAGTGGGGGGCGGAGTCGAGCGAGAGCATCGAGATCCCAGGCACCGAGTCCCAACGGGCGATCGACCTCCTCGAGGACCGCTTCCCCGAAGCCGCCGGCGGCCGCGCCCGGGTCGTGTTCGCCGCCGGCACCGGCCAGGTCACCGATCCCGCCTACCGGGCGGGCGCCCAGGCCACCTTGGAGGAGATCCGGGCGCTGCCCGACGTGCGCCAGGTGATCGACCCCTTCGGTCCCGCTGGCGCGTTCCTGGTGTCCGCCGACGGGCGAGTCGCGTTCGCCGAGATCGTCTACGGGATCACCGCCCGCGAGGTCGGCCCCGACGGCGTCGAAGCGCTCGTCGCCACCGATCGTCCCGCCCGCGACGCGGGACTGCAGGTCGAATACGGCGGGCCCGTC
The DNA here is from genome assembly GCA_964648005.1 of uncultured Iamiaceae bacterium. Classification (GTDB taxonomy): domain Bacteria; phylum Actinomycetota; class Acidimicrobiia; order Acidimicrobiales; family Acidimicrobilacustridaceae; genus JAGQTE01. The sequence goes on along the minus strand of CAZYKR010000050.1, from coordinate 13,125 downwards.
GTCGAACGCCTCGGCCCTGACGAGACCCGCACCTCCGAGCTCATCGGCCTGTCCGTCGCCATGATCGTCCTGGCCGTCGCGTTCGGATCGATCGTCGCCATGGCCCTGCCGCTGGGCACCTCGCTCGTCGGCATCGCTGTGGGGTTCGCGCTGATCCGCCTCCTCGGCGGGTTCGTCGAGGTCACCTCCATCGCCCCAATCCTCGGGTCAATGATCGGCATCGCGGTGGGCATCGACTACGCGCTGTTCATCGTCACCCGCCACCGCCAGCACCTCGCCGAAGGCATGGACGTCGACGAATCGATCGGGCGCGCCCTGGCCACCTCCGGGCAGGCAGTCATCTTCGCCGGGATCACTGTCATGATCGCCATTCTCGGCCTCGCCCTCATCGGCATCCCCCTCGTCGCCGTCCTCGGCTACGCCGTCTCACTCGTCGTCGCCGTCGCAGTCTTGGTCGCCGTCACCCTCCTGCCCGCGCTGCTGGGCCTCGTCGGCACCCGCATCGACCGCCTCCGCGTCCCCGGCGTCAGCCTGCGCTTCGAGACCGATCACCATGCTTCGCGGGCCATGTCGGCCCGCTGGGCCCGCCTCGTGACCCGCCGACCGTGGCCGTTCCTCGCCGCCGGCGCCGCCGTGCTCGTGGTCCTCGCCCTCCCCGCCACCCGCCTCGAACTGGGATGGCCCGACGCCGGCAACCAACCCCCCGACACCACCGCCCGTCGTGCGTACGACCTGCTCGCCGAAGGATTCGGCGCCGGGTTCAACGGGCCGCTGCTCGTCGCCGTCGACCTGACCGGCACCTCCGACCCTGACAGCGCGCTCGGCGACATCACCGCCGCGATCGCCGCCACCTCCGGCGTGCGCTTCGCGACCCCCGCCCAGACCAACGCGGCCGGCGACACCGCCGTCATCCAGGCCATCCCCACCACCAGCCCCCAGGACCACGCCACCGAAGAGCTCGTCGACCGGCTCCGCACCCAAACCGTCCCCTCGGCCGAAGCCGACACCGGCACGACCATCGAGGTCACCGGCACCACCGCCGCGTTCATCGACATCGCCCAACGGCTCTCGGACCGGCTCGTCATCTTCATCGGCGGGGTCGTGGTGCTGTCCTTCGTGCTGCTCACCGCCGTGTTCCGGTCCCCGTTGGTCGCGCTCAAGGCCGCGCTCGTCAACCTGTTGGGCATCGCCGCCGCCTACGGCGCCCTCGTCGCCGTGTTCCAGTGGGGATGGGGACTCGACGCCGTCGGCCTCGACGAAACCGTCCCCATCGTGTCGTTCCTCCCCATGATGATGTTCGCCATCCTCTTCGGGCTGTCCATGGACTACGAGGTGTTCATCCTCTCCCGCGTCCGCGAGGACTGGGTCGCCACCGGCGACGCCACCGGCAGCGTCATCCACGGCATCGCCGTGTCCGCCCGCGTCATCACCGCCGCCGCGCTCATCATGATTAGCGTCTTCGCGTCCTTCGTCCTCGGCGACACCCCCGAGATCAAGATGTTCGGGTTCGGGCTCGCCATCGCCGTCGCCCTCGACGCCACGATCATCCGCATGGTCGTCGTACCCGCCACCATGACCCTGCTCGGCTCCCGCAACTGGTGGCTCCCCGGCTGGCTCGACCGCGCGCTACCCCACCTCGACATCGAAGGCGACACCGCCCTGCCGCCAGCGGACTCGCCCCACCGCCTACCCGGCGACGACACCGACCAACTCCTCGACAAGGAACCCATGCCATGAACCTCGACGAGACCACCGACGAGCTCGATGCCCGCACCCGCATGGCCACCGCCCTCCAACGCCTCGGCCACAAGCTCCTCGGCCACCGCATCGACATCGACCTCGCCAACCGCGTCTCAGCGACCGCCGACGCGCTCGCTGCCGAGGCCGAAGCCCGCCCCGCCCGCGACCGCACCGCGGAGATCGCCGCCAACCCCCGCTTCGCCGCCCTCCTCAACGGCGGCCAGCTCGAACCGATCGGCGCCGACGGCAACCCCATGGACATGTTCCGCGACTCCATCGTGTCGGGGCGCACCAACCCCATGGGCATCGGCCTCGAGGTCCGCCGCCACGGCGACGCCGTCACCGCCACCACCACCCTCGGCCCCGCCTTCGAAGGCGCCCCCGGCCGCGCCCACGGCGGCGTCGTCGCCGCCATCCTCGACGAGACCATGGGCTACGTGCTCCCGATCATCGGCGAGCTCGCCTACACCGCCAACCTCAACATCGACTACATCGCCCCCGCGCCCCTCCACCAAGAGCTGCGGGTCACTGCCTCGCTGCGCGACCGAGCCGACCGCAAGCTCTGGATCGAAGCCCACGGCGAATCCGACCAAGGCACCTTCGTCCGCGCCGAAGCCCTCTTCCTCGCAGTCGACCTCACCAAGTTCGCCAACGACCCCACCACCTGAACGAGTCCACCATGCCCGAACCCGTCACCCCTGACCGCTACGACGCCGACACCGCCACCGCGATGACGGCCCTGACCGACCAGCTCGACGGCCTGCCGACCTACCTCGGCATCCGAACCACCCACGTCGGCCCCGCCGTCATGACCGCCCAGCTGGACGTCCGCCCCGAACTGCTCAACCCCTTCGGCACCCTTCACGGCGGCGTCCTCTCCGCCCTCGTCGACCACGTCCTCGGCGCCGTGCTCTACCCCGTCATCGAACGCGGCCGATGGGCCGCCACGACCGAGTTCAAGCTCAACCTCCTCGCCGCGGTCCGCGATGGCACCCTCACCGCCCGCTCGACCATCGTGTCGCTCACCCGCCGGACCGCCGTCGTCCAGGTCGAAGTGGACAACGACGGCCGACCCTGCGGCCTCGCCCAAGGCACGGTGCTCATCGCGGAGCCCCGCCAGCGCTGACGTCGACCGCTACCGGCGAACCCCGCTCGCCGCCGCCAAGAACCAGTCGGCCACCGACTCAACGAACCCCCGGTCGAGGGCTGCGTCGCCTTCGAACAGGTAGCCGAACAGTACCGGCCCCACCAGCTGCGCGACCGCCGTGTCCACGTCCACCTGCCCGTCGAGCTCGCCCCGCTCGATCCCCGCGGTCACGATCTCTTCGAGCACACGGGCGCCGTCGGCGCGCATCGACCGGTTGAGGTCGGCGAGCTCGGCGTCGTCACGAGCCTGCTGACCGATCGCGATCATCACCCGGCCCAGACCCGACGACGTCACCGCGACCCGGAACGCGTCCAGCTCCGCGACCAGGTCGGCCCGCAAGTCGCCCGACGGAGTCGTGTGCGCCAGTCGGGCCTCCTCGCCGATCAGGTCTCGCAGAAGATCCAGTCGCTGAGGCCAATGCCGGTAGAGGGTCGTGCGGGCGTACCCGCTGCGATCCGCGACCCGGCTGACCGTCACCCGCTCCCACCCCTCCTCGAGCAGCACCGCCCGGGCCGCAGCGAGCACATCGCGCCGAGTGCGCACCACCCGAGGGTCCACGTCAAGCCCGGTCGCCATCCCCCGACCCTATCGCCGCACGGCACTTCAGGACGACTTGTCCTATAGCCAACAGAGTGTCCTAGAGTGAGCGCCGCCGGATCCGTCCTGCGACGAGGAGAGCCAGTTGACCATCGCCAAACCGGATTCGACCGACGAGGGTGGTACCACCTTCCTCCCCGGCAGCGAAGAGCACGACATCGTCGTGGAGAGCAGCGGGCGACGCCGCCTCATCCTCGCCGCGATGTGCGTCGCCCTCGTCGCCGTCGTGGCCTCCGTGTCGGGCCTCAACGTCGCCCAGCAGGCCCTTGCCGAAGACCTCGGCGCTACCCAGAGCCAGCTGCTGTGGATCATCAACGGTTACACCCTGGCGCTCGCTGCGCTGCTCATGCCCGTCGGTGCCATCGGTGACCGGTGGGGACGCAAGCCGATCCTGATGATCGGGCTCGTCGCGTTCTGCGCCGCCAACCTCGCGTCCGCGTTCGCCACCGATCCCGGCATGCTCATCGGTCTGCGCGTCCTGGCCGGTGTCGCAGCGGCGATGGTCATGCCGGTCACCCTGTCGGTCATCACGACCAGCTTCCCCCGCGAGGAGCAGGCCAAAGCCATCGGCACGTGGGCCGGGTTCGCGGGTGCCGGCGGCATCATCGGCCTGTTCGTCTCCGCGGCGATCATCGACAACGCGACCTGGCCGTGGGTGTTCGCGCTCCCCATCGCCCTCGCCGCGGTCTCCTTCGCACTCACCGCCGCCTTCGTGCCCCACTCCGTGGAGCACACCGAGGCCGGCTTCGACATCGTCGGGTCCCTGCTATCGGTCGTCGCCGTCGGCGGCCTCGTACTGGCATTCCACGAAGGGCCCGAACAGGGATGGAACGCACCCGTCACGATCGCTGCGCTCACCGCCGGCGTCGCTGCGTCCGCCGCCTTCGTCGCCGTCGAACTGCGCCGCGACCACCCGCTGCTCGACGTCCGCATCTTCGCGCTCCGCGGCCTCGCGGCCGGATCCGTCAACCTGTTCGTCGTGTTCGCCGTGATGTTCTCCCTGTTCCTCGTGCTCGTGCAGTACCTCCAAGCCATCCTCGGTTACAGCGCCCTCAAAGCCGCATCGGGTCTGCTGCCCATGGCGGTCATGATGATGCCGCTGTCCACCATCGCCCCGACCATCGCCGAGCGCTTCGGGTTCCGGCGCACCCTCGTCACCGGGATGGTTGCCATGGCCACCGGTCTCGTCGTGTTCGCCCTGCAGGCCGACCCCGAGGGCGGCTACCTCACCGTGCTCCCCGGCACCCTGATCCTCGGCGCTGGCGTCGGCCTCGCCATGAGCCCTTCCACCGCCGCCATCACCTCATCACTTCCCGAAGAGAAGCAAGGCGTCGCGTCGTCGCTCAACGACACCGTTCGAGAGATGGGTGGCGCCGTCGGCATCGCGCTCATCGGCTCGGTCCTCAACTCCGCTTATCAGGGAAACATCGAACCCGCCGCCGCGACATTGCCACCCGAGGTAGCACAACCCGTCACGGAAGGCATCGGCGGCGCCCTCGCCGTCGCCGGCCAGATGGGGCCCGGCGGTGCCACGCTGATCGACTCGGCCCGCCAGGCCTTCGTCGACGGCATGACTCCAGCCCTGCTCCTCGCCGCCGGCATCAGCGTCGCCGCCGCGGCCTTCACCGCGCTGCGCGGACCCAAGACCGCCGCAGAAGCCGAACCCCGGCTCCACACACCCGAACCAGCGGACAGCAGCGGGTAGCCATGCCATTCCGGCGCGTCGACTGGCCATGGGCCCACCACAAGCTCGAAGGCACCGGGCCCACCATCGACGACGCTGTCATCATCCCCAACACGCCCTTCGACGAAGTCCGGACCTACCTCGACAGCCCCGACAAGCTCGCAGGCTGGTTCAGCGGCACCCTCGACGGCGAGCACAACACACTGACGATCTCGAGAAGGCAAGGCACGCTCACCATCGCCGGCATCAACACCGAGCGCATCGACCAGGGCCGGTGTCACACCTTGACCGGGATCATCGCGACCGGCCAGCTGCGCAGCTACTTGACGCTGCGAACTGTCGCCTGCCAAGCGACCGCTGCCGGGCCAGCAGAGGTCGGCTTCGGCACAGAGGTCTGGACGCACATCGACCTCCCCATACGGACACCCCAAGCTGTGGTGGGGCTCCTCATCGCCGTCGTCCGCGGCGGCAACCGCCACCTACGGGAGGAGCTCGGCACCTGATCGGTGGCGCGAGAGCGGGGCATCGCGCTGCGGCAAGGAGCCCACATGTGCGCGTTCAGAACACCGTGCGCCCAGCGCGCCCACGAGGGACTTGGCGACTAACCGAACCGACCGAGCCCAGGGGCGCACGCGCCATTTTCGATCGACCGATGGCGCGGCGATGGCGCGAAAATGGCGCGAGAATCTTCCGCCAGCTTCCGCAGAAGGGTCCCCGTGGGCTGTCGACCCCTCGACAGCACATGCGGGCTGACCAGCGATTTCATGGCCCTTGGCGACCCTCGATCACCCAATCGAGGAAGCCGTGACCAGCCGTGGATTTTCATTCACACGGCAGAGGCCACAGGTTCGAGTCCTGTATCGCCCACTCCGGAAACCCTAGTTGAACTGGGGTTTCCTCGCGTGGTGTGCCGCGTGGATGTGGCATCGATGGCGTCAAAATGGCGCGATCGCGCGGGTGAACGCTGCCGTGCACCCTATGGCTGGGCACGCAGAGTGAGTTGTGGGAGGAGTTCTTCTGGCATTCCTTGAGCGGCTGCTCGACTGCCGACGGCGTTGCCGTCGGTGGTGATTGCAACACCACGCGCCGAGCTATACGGTTCGCCACGTGGTGGGCCGATATCGGGCGGGTTGGGTGTTGGGCGTTGCTCTCGTCGCTGTGGGGGTCGGGGGTGCGGTCGGCTGCTCGGGTGAGCCGGCGTCCGAGTCGAGCGCCGCGGAGTCGGACTCGGCGTGGTTGCGCTCGCAGACAACGCTCGACGGGGCGCCGGGCACCACTGCCCCGGTTTCTCACCTGTCGGAGACTGAGCAGCGCTTCGTCGACGCAGCGCGCGTCGGGGGGGTCGAACTCGGTGACGGCGAGTTGCTGTATCTCGGCTACTCCTACTGCGACGCTGCAGGCCGTGCGGTCGAGGGCGCACCTCCGAGCCGAGACGCCGATTCGGCCGAGCTGGCGGTGGACGCTCCAGAGGCAGTGAAGGTTGCAGCAGACGGCGGGCTGTGTCCGCAGTAGGCGTTGGATGTGCCCGGCGGTTGACGGCCGGGGCACGCGTGGGAAGGGTCGTGGTGAAGTGAGGTCGAGAACCCGCATCGGTTCGATGTCGTGTCTGGTGGCACTTGCCTTGTGCGCTTCAGTGCTCACAGCGTCGCCGGTGCTCGCCCATGCGACGGCTGCCCAACAGACTCGGGAGCCGACGGTGGTCGCTGCCGACGGTCGGGCTTCCCAGGTCGCTGACCGGGTCGGCCAGGAGGTCGGCGAGCCGGCAAACGAGGATCCTGGCGGCCAGGTGTCGCAGCAAGAAGCCGCGCCCGAGCCGCCGAAGGCGGAGCCTCAGATCGTCGATGGGGTCGACGCTGCGACGCTCCCGTTGCCCGACAAACCTGAGAAGGCCGCTGTGCCCGCCGAGGTCGTGTCGCTTCGCGACGAGTACTCGCGCACGCTCGACAACGGCGATGGCTCCTTGACGACCGAATCGTCGATGCGCCCAATCCACTACCGCGATGGCGATGCGTGGAAGCCGATCGAGCCGGCGATCAAGAGCGACGAGTCAGGGTTCGTCTTCGAGGGGTCGGCAGTCGTCGGCAGCATCGAAGAGACAGCGAAGGGTTCCACGACAACGGTTCGGCTTAGTGGGGGCGAGGAGTTCATCTGGAGTCTGGTCGGCGCTGCGCGGTCGAAGCCCGAGGGCGTCGACGCTGACACGGTCATTCAACGCGAGGCGTTGCCCGGCATCGACGTCGAGACGACGCTCACAGCGGCAGGAGTCAAGGAGGATCTGATCCTGTCGTCGGCCGATGCCGGTTCGGAATTCCGCTTCGAGTTCGGATTCGGTGATGTCAAGGCGGAACCGGACGGGTCCGGAGGCGTCAGGCTCGTATCCACGCGTGGCGAGCAGGTCGGCGTGATCCCGGCGCAGTGGGCGCAGGATGCAGACAGCGCGATGACGCCGGTCGTGTTCAAGCTCGATGCCGGTGAGCTCGTTGCGTCGATCGACAAGGAATGGCTCGCAGCGAAGGACCGCAAGTTCCCGGTGCGTGTCGATCCTTCGATTATCGATACCCGCTACACGTCGGGGGACACCTACACGAACTCGTGTTACCCGAACAACAACCACAACGGCTACACGGACCTGTGGGTCGGGACGGCGTTCGCGTGCGCGAACCGCACGTTCGTCAAGTTCACCTTCGATGCCAACCAGAGCAAGGGCCTGGTGATCGACTCGAAGTTGCGGATGAACAACACCGGTTCGGTGACGGGGTGCCCGCAGACGGGTGTAGACGTGCATCGGGTCTTGGGCACTTGGAATGCTTCGACCGTGACGTGGGCGAACGCTCCGTCGTACAACGGCTCGCCGAGCGCGTCCGCCTCTTTCGGGTTCGGTTGCCCGAACTCGGGGTTCGTCGAGTTCGGGCTGACCGATGTGGTGCAGGGTTGGTGGGACGGCACGACCGTGAACAACGGCCTGATGCTCAGGGCGAATGAATCAGACCCGAACGCGCTCAAGCGGTTCACGTCGTACGAAGCGGGTGGGTCGAACAGCCCGACGCTGATCACGACATGGACTCCGTATCGGGGCCGCACGGCATTGATCGCGAGCACCGACCCGGTGTGTGGTGGCCAGCCGTGTTGGAACCCGGCTCCCGATGCAGCGCATCACGGTGAGATGCAGCGGGTTCGCGTCTACAACGACGGCCTGTCGTCGTGGCCGCAGAACGATTACAAGCTGTCGTACCGCGTGTATGAGATCAACGGCTCGACTCAGACGTTGCTGTGGAGCGCCTCGTTGCAGTCCGACTTGGGTGGCGCTGTCGGTGCTGGAAGCTATCGAGACGTCAAGGTCGATGTGGAGTCGCTGGTCCCGAACCTTCCAGGCAGGTACTACGCAGTGAAGTTCGTGCCGGTCTATGTGGGATCCGGCGGTCCGCAGTGGTTCGACCTGCTCGACCCGAACATCTTCCACTTCCAAAGCGCAGCCCTGAACGTGCTTGACAAGGTGCCGTTCCTCGAACAGATCACGCCGAGCGGCGAGATTGAGGGTTGGCCGACGTTGCTCGCCTCGGCGAGTGACCCGGATCAGTGGCCATGGTCTCCTCTCGAATACCAGTTCGTGTTGTGCACCACGACGGCGCAGCCGGTGTGCGCGCAGCCGTCACCATGGCAGACGCAGCCGAAGTACACGCCACCGCCGTCGGATCTGCATTGGGGAACCGAGACGGCATGGCTCGTGCGTGTCCGCCAGGGCGACGACACCAACGAGATCAGCTCGCCCGTCTACCCGAACGCGCCGACGATTCGGGTGACCCCCAAGCAGCCCGACAGCCGCCAGTTCGGGTCCGGCGCCGACACCGTCAACGTCGACGGGGTCAACACGGCGACTGGGAACTTGTCAATGGCTGTCATCGATGTCGGCATCCCAAGTGTAGGACCGCAATTCGGGATCGAACGCACCTACAACTCGGCCGACGAGCGAACCGACGGCGTCTTCGGGCAGGGCTGGTCCACTCAGCTCGACATGACCGCTGTGTCCGAACCTGGTGGTACGGCGCTCGTGTCGTATCCCGATGGCCGTCAGGAACGGTACGGCCAGACGCTCACGGGGGACTACATCTCACCCGATCGGACGACCGGACGACTCATCGACGAAGACCCTTCCCCGACCGTGGAGCAGTTCGCCCTCGACGCCGGCGGCGACTTCACGTACCGGTTCGACACGTCGGGTCGCCTCGTCGAGGTCGCCGATCAGCACAGCGCAGGGAAGCACACGATCACTTGGGGCAATCCGGTCGTGCTCACAGCTCAGCCCTCAGGCCGAACGATGGAGCTCACCCTCGCAGGTGGACACGCGGACCAGCTCGTCGTCAAGCAGAGCGGCAGCCCGTACGCGACCTACGACTACCAGTTCAACGGCGACCGGCTCGTGAAGCTGTGCCCGCCCGACCCCGACACCGGCGCAGCCGAACCGACTGCATGCGCCAACTACAGCTACGGCACCACCGGCGGCGAGGAGGGCCGCCTGGTCTCCGCGACACGGCCGGAGGGCAACACCCAGTTCCTCGCCGGGTACCACGAGGACGGCACCACAAGCTGGGTCGAGAACGGCGAAGGCGAGCGCACCACCTTCGACGACGACCGCGAGAACATGCCCGGCCTGTACCGACCGATCACGCCTCGCCGCATCGTCGACGACCCGACATGGGCCGACGGCGACGAGGACTACTTCTCCGCTCTGGGTGCGGGCATGCCGACCGACCCGAAGCGCATCGGCGCCGTCGCGCTCAACATCACCGTCGACTCCGGCACGGACGGGCACATCTCGGCCAGTCAGTACGGGCCGTGGCTCGATGAGCCACGAACCTCGAACCTCAACTTCACCGGTGGCCGAGTCACCGACGGGCTCGTCATCATGCCTGTCACCATCAACGGGAACTTCTGGGTCCACCTCAACAACGCCGGCGGCACGTCTCGGCTCATCATTGACCTCGTCGGCTACTACTCCGAGACCGATGGACAGCCCAACGATCCGTGGCCCGCGACGACGCCCGACGGGCTTGGCGGTTCCCTCTACCACGAGATGGACCCGACCCGGATCATCGACACCAGGCCCGGATCGACGATCGGCCCGTACTCGACACCATGGGGCGGCGGCAAAACCCGCAATGTTGACATCGTCGGCAATCCGTTGCTGGGTGACCTCCCCGACACCGGCGTGACAGCAGCGATCGTCAACATCACCGCCATCAGCAGCTCCGGCAACGCCTACCTCAACGCGTGGCCCAAGGGAGCGGCAGAGCCGACCGGCACCTCGCTCATCCAGACCTGGGCGAGCAAGACCCGTTCCTCGCTCAAAGTGGTACCTGTCGGCGCGGACGGCGAGATCTCGATCAAGAACTACAACAACCCGGGCAACACCAAGGACCTCCTCGTCGACGTCGTCGGGTACTACCGCGACGTCACCTACGACCGCGACGGCGGCGCATACAACCCCGTCGCGTTCACGACGCCGCTGTTCCCGCAGACGATCTTCAACACCGTCCGACCCGTCGACTCCCGTGAGCTGAACCAACACGGCCCCTACAGCATCCCGTGGGGCGCAGCCGACACCCGCCTCAGCCCGTCCTCTGGCTACTGGGCGCTCGGCGTGCCCGATGACGGCGTCATCGGCGTGCAGGGCACCCTCGCCGCGATCGCTCCCTCGGCGACATCGTTCCTCACGTTCTGGGACCCCGACCTCGGCGGCACGGCACCGCTGACCAGCTCGCTCAACATGGACCTCTCCGGCGGAGCGAGCTTCGCGGCGCTATCCAACGCCGTCACCACCCCGACCCAGAACGAAGCGTTCTACGCCTACAACAACACTGGGACCACCGATGTCGTCCTCGACATCACCGGCTGGTACGAGCGGCCCGACGTCACGGTCACCGTTCAGAACGCGCACCAACAGGCCAACAGCGTCGCCACGAAGCTCACGTTCGATCGCAACCGGCGCATCACCAAGCGCACAGAACCGTCGACGGATCCGAACAATCCACCGACGACGACGTTCACCTACACGCCGGCCGGCCGGCTCGGACGCAGCACCAACCCCAACGGCCGCTCGGTCGGGTACGACTACGACCAGAACGGCAACCCGTCGGCGCAGGTCGTGGAGTTCACCACGAACGGCACGCCCTACCAGCGCGTCACGCACTTCGAATGGGAACGCGAGGACCCGCTTGACGACGAGAGCCGATGGCAGCTCAAGACCGAACGCGATGAACGCACCGCGCTCGACGCGGTCTGGTGGGACGCGGCGGCCGCCGAGTACGTCGTCGACCCACACTCCGAGGACCAGGCAGCGTGGAACGCCTACGCCACGACCTACGTCTACGACGGCGACCGGCGGATCACGAACGTGCTCATGCCGCTGGGTCGAAGCACCGCGACCAACTACACCAACGGCACCGAGCCCGCCATCGGTGGCGGCACCACCCCGCAAGGACTGCTGGCGCGCGACTACGCGCTCGATGGGCTCATGACCAGCTACGCCTACGACGCAGCAGGCAACCTCCGACGGGTCACCACACCGACGGGCGCGTACACCGACACGACCCCCGACGCGCTGGGGCGCACGATCCAGACCACCGAGTACTCGGATCAGTACCCGAGCGGCGTGCCGTCGACCACTGCGTACGACCGCCTGGGCAGGGTCAAGACGACAACCGGCGCCGAGATCGACGACGCGGTCCCGACACCATCGGAGTCCCATCAGCTACACACGACCTACTCCTACGACGACAACAACAACGTCACCAGCATCACCGGCGAGGACCTCAACGAGGCGGGCAGCGCTCGCACCGCCAGCTTCGATTACGACGACGCGGACCGGCTCACCCACCAGACCGCCCCCGACCTGGTCGTGACCCAGCTGGAATACACCGACGGTCTACTCACCGCGCAGACCGTCGCCGGTCGACGCACCGAATTCGAGCACACGCTCCGAGCGCAACCCTGGAAGACGACCCTGATCGACTACGTCGCCGATCCCAACAACGCGCCGGGCGTCACCGCAGACCTCCTCCTGGAAGCCCGCGCCTATGACCCCGGCGGACGGCCGACCCTCGTCACTGACATGTACGGCGTCGTCACCCGCACCACGTGGTGGGACGACGACCTACCCGACACCGTCACCCTCGACGGCTACCGGAACCTCGACGCCAACGGCGAACCAGACAGCACCACCCGCGACATCGTCGTGGCCGACACTGACTACGACCTCGCCGGCCACGTCGAATACACGCGCCGAGCGTTCGAAGCCGGCGTGACCACCGACATCGATTTCACCGTCGACGCCGCCGGCCGCACCAGCAAGGCGGTACTCGACCCGACCGGTGTCGCGCGCGTCTACGAGGTGGCCTTCGACACGGCCGACCGGCCGAGCGCCGAGCTGTACTACCTCCAAGCGAGCCCCGGCACCTTCGAACGAACCGACTACACCTACAGCCCAACGACTGGCCTTCTCGACACCGCCACCGTCGATATGGGCGTGACCGGTGACCTGACGACCACCTACCACTGGGACACCCGCGGGCTGTTGACCCAGGTGGTCAGCCCCGAAGGTCTACTCACCGACTTCGACTACGACGAGTACGGCCGACAGACCGACACCCTGCAACCCCAGGTCGAGACCGAGGAATGGTTCCCGGGCACGGGCATTGTCATCAGCCAGATCAGGCCGACCACGCAAACCGGGTACAACGCGTTCGGTGAACCCGTCCACGAGAAGGATCCACGCGGCAACGTCACGTCGATCGACCGTGACGTGCTTGGCCGACCGACCACGATCACCTACCCGACCTACACCCAGCCCACCGCTGGCGGCCAGACCTATACGCCCACCGAGACGATTCACTACGACGACTTCGGCAACGTCACCGACTCCTACGACCGACGCCAAACCTCCGGGAACGTCGCAGGATCC
>CAZYKR010000049.1:0-19721 GCA_964648005.1 uncultured Iamiaceae bacterium | reverse complement strand
TCGGGTCGGCGGCGGTGCCCCACGGGTCGGTCGTCGGCCCGCCGGGGCTCGTGCCGACGCGGTGGCCGCAGCTCGGGCACAGCACCGTCGTGCTCGCCAGGTCACGATGGCACCACCCGCAGGTCCCCACGGCGTCGAGTGTGGCACGGGAACTGCGGTTCTTGTGGTGCCCAACCGCGCCGACGCGGGTGCGCACCACACCATCGTGACGGGAACGGGGCGATCGACCCGGTCGCGACGCCGTCTACGGCAGTCGCCAGATGGCGAGCGCGCCGTCGTCACCCTGCTCGACGCCGCAGAAGACCTCGTCCTCGTCGGCGGTGCAGCCGTCGGTCCCGAACGTGGCCCGAACCTCGCCCGTCTGCGGATCGAGCGCCGAGATGGCCTCGGTGTCGAGACGGACGACCAGGGCACCGCGGAAGCCGGGCGTTGCCTTCGCCGCGCTGTCAGGCCGTACCCAACGAGTGACGCCATCGGTCCGTCCGATGGCCGCCGTCGACGTGCGAAACCAGTCGGAGACGATCACCAGGTCCCCGCCGGAGCTCACCAGCTGCGGCCGTCCGACAGGCGGGTTTGCCAGGTCGATCCGGCGCACCTCGGCACCGTCGGCGGGGTCGTAGGCCACGAGTGACGTGTCGACGACGGCGTAGAGCTCGCCGTCGACGTCGAGCGCGGATGTCGGCTGCACGTCCTGCGCCCAGCGGCTGCGACCGGAGATGGCGTCGTAGGCGACGATCGACCGACCGTCGGTGACGACGACCGCGTCGCCGACCGTCATCGGCGGGACCTCAGCCGGTGGCGCCGTCACCTCCCAGGCGACAGCACCGGTCGACAGATCGATGACCGACATCGTGTCGCCGGTGGTGAGCAGGGCGACATCGGCGCCGACGTCGACGGGCGCGAAGGTGGCGCCCCACCGATCGGTGCTCCAGCGGACCTCGCCGTCGTCGCTGTCGACGGCGGTGAGCTCTTGGTCGCACCACACCAGCACCGTGCGGTGCGCCGGCGACGGCGTGGGGTCGGCCCAGCGACCGACGTGGCACGGGACGCGCCACAGCTCGGTCAGGTCGGTGCGGTCGACGGCGAGCAGCTGATCGGGCAGGAGGGCGATGACGGCGTCGTCGGTGGCAAGCGGGGCATCGAACGGCCGACCGGGAAGCGGCACCAGCGTCTCGTCGCCGGAGGATGCCGGGGGTCCGACGGTGCCGCCGCCCGGCCCTGGCTGGGCGGTGGTCACGGACGGGCGCCCAACGACGGTCGTCGGGGAGGACCTCGAGCCGGAGCTCCGTGCGGTGTCCTGGTCCGACGGACCGGCGATGACGGCGAGCACGATCAGGCCGCCGAGCACCAGCACGATGACGGCGGCGGCCGCCAGTCCCACTGCGGCCGGGGCCCGGTCCTGCGCACGTCCCACCGGCCGAGTGTGGCACACCGACCCGTCAGGGCCGCAGAGGCGCGACGTGGAGGGTGACCGCGCTCTCGACATCCGAGCTGTCGTCGAGTTCGAGCCACGCGGCCTCGTCGCCGTCGATCGCCATCGGCGCCCACGGGAGGGTCTCGACCATGGTCCCGCTGAGCTCGTCGTAGACGCCGATCTCGACGACGTCCTCCTCGTCGCCCTCGTCGTCCATGATGGTGACCAACAAGGCGACCGTGCCGGCGCCCGCGCCGACGAGCTCTGCGCCGCGCTCTCGCCACCGAAGCCCACCCGAGGACCGGTCGACGACAGCGATCTGTCCTGGAGCGCCTTCGACGATGACGGACTGCGGCGTGATGGCCAGGATCTCGCCCTCGACCGGCCGGTCGTCGAGGAGGCTGGTGCGCCAAACCTCGCCTCCGGTGGCGGCGTCGAGGCGGATCAGCTCATCTCCGGCGATGGCGAACAGCTGGCCGCCGTCGGATCGGGCTTCGACGGACGCGAGGTCGACCTCCCAGACCGGCGTGCCGCTCGTGGCGTCGTAGGCGCCGAGCGTGCCGCCCGCGCTCACGTAGACCCGTTCGTCGTCGACCCCGAGCGGTCGCTTGCCTCGCAGCACGCTCACCGGGCCGGTCCACAGGCGCTCGCCAGTGCTGGGATCGGCGACGATGACCTTGTTGTCGGAGAGCCAGGCGTACACGTTGTTCGAGGCACGCAGACCGTCGTACGAGAAGTAGGCCTGCTCGGTCCAGATGACGTCGCCGGTAGCGAGGTCGACCCCGCGCAGCGATCCGGTCCCTTCACACTGCACGAGCGCCGCGGTCCCTGCCGACCGGGCGAAGCCGCCGGACAGGCGCGCTTCGTCGCACGGCAGATACCAGCGATGCGCGAGGGTCGTGCGATCCAGCGCGATGATGCCGGCCTCGCCGATGACGAGGACCAGGTCATCGGCGAGGGCAAGTTCGGGCCAATCGAGGACGATGCCGCCGAACGCCGCCTGGCGTCGGTTCCCCTCGACGAGCGCCGATCCGAACGTCGGCGGCGGGCGCTCGGACGACTGCGTGGGCGGCGTCGTACCGCTGCCCGAGCGGCGCGAGACGTCGATCGTTGTCGTCGGTCCGGGTTGCGGTACGGGGGCGAAGGTTCCTTCGTGCGACCGACCGGTCGCCACCGCCACCACCATCGTGGCGCCGACGAGCAGCGCCACGATGGCAAGCACTGCCGCTACCACGGCAGCGCTGCTGCGGTCGGCCTGCGGCATCCGGCCGTTGACGTCCGCCCCATTGCCCCCGTCGGTTGGTTCTCGTCCCGCCCGGTTCCCCACGAGCTCCGAGTGTGGCACGGTCCTCACGGTTCTGGTGGTGCGTGCCCGCGTTCGCGCGGGTCAGCACCACAGGAACGTCACGGGATCACAAGGCTCAGGGGACGAGGTACTCGAGACGGCCGGCGGTCTCTCGGCGGTCGGCCTCGTGGCGCAGGCGCAGGTGCTCGAGGTGGGCGTAGGTCTCGCTCTCCGCCATCGATCCCCACGACCGCTCGGAGAACAGGCGACGGGACAGGTCCTGCACCGACGCCCACCCGGTGTCATGGCTGATCGTGCGCAGCTGCTCGAGCCGGTCGTCGTGGTGGGCCTTGATCTCGTCGACGCGCGCCACCAGCCGGGTGAAGGGCTGGCCGTGGGCGGGCAGCACCAGGCGGATGTCGTCGAACGAGGCGATGCGGTCGAGGGACTCGACGTAGCGCGCCAGCGGGTCGCCCTCGATCATCCCTGAGATGTGGGGGGTGATCGTCGGCAGGACGTGATCGCCGGCCAGCAGCACGCCCTCGGTCGGGTCGAACAGGCACAGGTGATCCGCCGTGTGGCCCGGCGTGTAGAGCCCGAACCACTCGCGCCCGGCGAGCACGATCGGGTCCTGGTCGGCGAGGCGTACCGACGGCCGCGGCACCCGGAACCACCGGACTGCCTCGGCGATGTTGGCGGCGAGCTCGGCCTTGCGCTCGGGCGGCAGGTCCTCGGTCGTGCCACCCCACGGCGTCGGCCGCCCGAACGGCGACGGGGGGAGGGCTTCGCCCTCGGCGTCGTCGCCCTCGCCGTCGCCGACGATGGCATGCACCATCGACGCCGCCGTGGTCGTGCCGCCGGGAAGCGACGTGCGCGCCGCCGTCTCGAGCTCGCGGTCGTCGAGGTCGTCGGGGTCCCACCACGTGCGGAACTGGTGCGACGCCACGATGCGGGCCCCGGCCTCTTCGGCGAGCAGGCCGGCACCGCCGAAGTGGTCCGGGTGCGAGTGCGTGACGATCACCGTGTGCACCCGCGCCAGGGGGATGCCGGCGGCGTCCATCCGCCCGGTGAGGTCGTCCCACGCCTTGCGTCCCGGCAGGCCCGGGTCGACGAGCGTCCAACCGTCGGCGTCTTCGAGGGCGTAGGTGTTGACGTGGCCGAGGCCGGTGAAGTCGATCGGTAGCTGCAGGCGCAGGATGGCCGGCGCCACCTCGACGATCTCGTCCGAAGCTTCCTGTTGCTCCTCGCGCAGCGGGCGGGTGGCGTGGTCGTGGCCGTCGGACATGGCGGCCACGATAACTTGACCGTTCGGTCAAGTCCCACCCCGCGTCCCGGCGCTGGGC
Organism: uncultured Iamiaceae bacterium; assembly: GCA_964648005.1. Classification (GTDB taxonomy): domain Bacteria; phylum Actinomycetota; class Acidimicrobiia; order Acidimicrobiales; family Acidimicrobilacustridaceae; genus JAGQTE01. The sequence continues at coordinate 15,679 of CAZYKR010000049.1, read as the reverse complement.
CTCAGGCTTGCTCGGCGAGGATGCAGAACCGGTCGCGGTAGAAGCGCAGCTCGTCGATGCTCTCGCGGATGTCGTCCAGGGCCCGGTGAGTCTCGTGCTTGGCCGGGGCGTCGGCGAGGATGGCGGGGTTCCAGCGCTTGATGAGCTCCTTGACGCTCGACACGTCGACCGACCGGTAGTGCAGGAACTCCTCGATCTCGGGCAGGTAGGCAGCGAGGAACCGGCGGTCCGTGCCGATCGAGTTGCCGCACAGCGGCACGCTGCGCGGCTCGCCGATGTGCTCCCGCAGGAACGCCAGGGTGGCATCGCCCGCCTCGCGCAGGGTGATCGTCGAGGCCTCGATGGCGGGCAGCAGGCCGCTGCGGGTGTGCATCTCGCGCACGACGTCGCCCATGCGAGCGAGCACCTCGGGCGGCTGGTGGACGACCAGATCGGGGCCTTCGGCGATGAGGTTCAGGTCGTCGTCGGTGACGATGGTGGCGATCTCGACGATCACGTCGGACGTGTGGTCGAGGCCGGTCATCTCGAGGTCCATCCAGGCGAGCATGGCGGCGAGCCTACGTCTCCTCCGCCAGGTCCAGCGCCTCGACCGCCACCGCCGGAGCAGCCGGTGAGCGGATGGCACCGAGCACGCCGCCCAGGGTGATGGCGCCCGCCACGACCTTCCCGCCGGTGACCGACTGGCCGATGACGAGCCAGGCCAACACGCCCGAGAAGATGGGGATCGTCAGCATGATCACCGGGGGCACGTTCGCCGGCACGAAGCGCACCGCCCAGGTCATGGCCCCGTGGCCGAGCATGCCGGGCACGACGGCGACGAAGGCACACCGGAGCAGATCGCCGGCGCCGACGCCGCCGACGTCGGTGCCCGAGACGAGGATCCAGCCGCTGACGACCACAGCCGCCGTCCCGAGCGCGCCGAGGAGGAACGGCCAGGTGTCGATGTCCGAACGGGCCTGCTTCGACAGCACGAAGTAGGTGGCGTAGGCGACGACGTTGCCGGCGGCGAGTGCCATCCCGGCAGGGTTGCCGTCGACGCCGGTCGAGCCGAGCACGGCGATGCCGGCGGCGCCGACGATGGCGAGCACGGACCACATCCGGAACCGCAACCCGGGACGCTCCCCGAACATGGGCACGGCGGCGACGCCGACGACGATCGGGGCCAGGGTGTTCATCAACGTGACGTCGACGACCGATGTGGCCTTGAGCGCCGTCATGAACAGCACCTGGTGCACGCCGAACGCCACGCCGGCGACGGCGGCCAGCGCCCAGCCCCGCGTCGTCGGCCCGGTGCCGTGCCGGCGCATCGACCACCCGGCCGCGGCGACGAGCGGGGGCAGGCCGATCCACAGCCGCCAGAACGAGAATACGGCGCCGGACATGGCCGAACCGGCGACGACGACAGGCCCGGTGGAGAAGACCAGGCTGGCGAACCAGACGGCCCCCATCGGCGGCACCCGCGCCTCGAGTCGCGGGGTGACGGCACCGGGGGAGGAGGCTGCCGCCGGCGTCGTCGTCATGGACGCCCACCCTACGGTCCTACAGTTCGGACCCGTGCTCGAGATTCCCATCGTGCGGATGCGCCCCGACCTCGAGGTGCCCGCCTACGCCAAGCCCGGCGACGCCGGCGTCGATCTGCGTGCGGCAACCGACGTGCTGCTCGCCGCCGGCGGCGGTCGTGCCGTCGTGCCGACCGGGCTACGCCTCGCCATCCCGGAGGGGTACGCCGGCTTCGTGCAGCCTCGCAGTGGGCTCGCCCGGACCCATGGGGTCACCTGCCTCAACACCCCGGGGCTGATCGACGCCGGGTATCGGGGCGAGCTGGCCGTGCTGCTCGTCAACACCGACCCGACCGAGGACTTCTGGGTCCGTACCGGTGAACGCATCGCCCAGCTGGTCATCCAACGCGTCGAGCACGTGCGCTTCGTCGAGGTGGACGAGCTCGACGACTCCGAGCGCGGCGAGGGCGGCTGGGGCCACACCGGGCGCTGAGACGATGCCCCGATGTCGGCGCGACGCTCGGGTCACGCCGAGGCGGCGTGCTTCTCGATGTGGGCGTGGACGCCGTCGTCGTCGAGGGACACCACGTCGACCGTCGGGGCGACGATGGCCCGGAACCGTTCCAGCGCCGCCTGGTCCGTGAGGTTGGGTCGCTCGCCGGCGGTCGTCGAGGCGTCGATCGTCAGCCCGTCCGTCGTGACGACGAAGTCGACGGTGATCGTGCCGGGTGCGCCTTCGGGGCGGAGCAGCAAGATGATCAGCTCGTCGACGGCGATGCGCAGATCCTCGACGGCTCGGTGGTCGAACCCCAGCCGGAGGGCCAGGTTCGACGCCGTGATCCGGGCGATCCGTCCGTAGCCGGGGTCGGCAGGCAGGACGAGCCGCAGGTGGTCACCGATCACGACGCCGCAGCCTAGACGGCGCCGCTCGGGACCAACGGCCCTAGCTGCAGGGGCCATCGCTGCCCAAGATGGGTCGGATGGAGTTCGACCTCAACGGTCTCGAGGTCATCGAGCGGGACGAATGCCTCGCCCTGCTGCGATCGGTGCCGATCGGGCGCATCGGGATGTCGATGCACGCCCTGCCCGTGGTGCTGCCCGTGAACTTCGTGGTGGACGGCGACGAGATCGTCGTGCGCACGGCCCCGGGCACGAAGCTCGGCGCGGCCATGGCCGGTTCGGTCGTCGCCTTCGAGGCCGATGCCTTCGACGACGTCAGCCACAGCGGCTGGAGCGTGCTCGTACAGGGCGTCTCGCGCGTGGTCACGACACCGAGCGAGCTGGCCCACGTCACGTCGCTGCCGTTGCGGCCGTGGGCCAACGCTGCCACCGATTGGTACCTCGCCATCGGCACCGACATCGTCAGCGGCCGGCGGGTGCGGCACTGGCACCACGACGGCGCCCATGCGGCGTTCGTCGGCGCCGCCGCGCACGCCGACGGCAAGGGCCGGCCGGCAACCTCAGCTGACCAGCGCCCGCCAGATGACGGTGGTCGTGCCGGCGGACGTGTCGACCTGGAGGCTCCCGCTGCGTCGCTCGGCCCGAGTGGCGAGGTTTCCTAGCCCCAGCCCGCCACGGTCGCCGGTACCCGGCATCGGACCGTCGGGTGCGCCGCCGTCTCCGCCGGCGTCGGCGAAGCCCGTGCCGTCGTCGTCGACGCGCACCTCGAGCACGTCGCCGGCGAGGACGATCGACAGCTCGGCACGCCGCGCCGAGGCATGCTTGCCGACGTTGGTCAACAGCTCGCGCACCACGGCCGTCAGCTCGTCGGTGAGCTCGGCGTCCACCGAGCTGTCGAGCGGACCCGAGAACCGGGTGGAGACGCCGAACCCGAACGACTCGCCGACGTCGGTGGCCACCGCCATGACCTCCTTGCGCAGCGATCGGCCGGGCAGGCGCGGGCGTTCGAGCTCGAAGATGGTCGTGCGGATGTCTCGCACCGTGTCGTCGAGGTCGGCGGCGGCGGCGTTGAGACGGTCGACCACCTCGGGATGGTCGCCGCAGCGCGAGATGATGCCCTGCAGGCTCAACCCCGTGGCGAAGATCCGCTGGATGACCGTGTCGTGCAGCTCGCGAGCGATGCGCTCGCGGTCCTCGACCACCATCAGGTCCGACACGCGGGCGTGCAGGCGGGCGTTGTCGATGGCCATCGCCGCCGCGGACGCCAACGCCACCGCCATCTGCTCGTCGAGCTCGCTGAACGGCGCCCCGTTGCGCTTGTCGGTGAGGTACAGGTTCCCGAACACCTCGCCGCGCACCATGATCGGCACACCGAGGAACGACCGCATCACCGGATGGTTCGGCGGGAAGCCGTGCGCGTCGGGATGCGTGGTGAGGTCGTCGAGGCGGATCGGCTTGGGCTCGACGATCAACACACCGAGCACGCCGAGCCCCTCGGGTAGGTGGCCGATGCGGTCGGACTCGTCGGCGTCGAGGCCGACGGTGATGAACTCGCTGAGGCGGGCACGGTCCTCGTCGAGCACGCCCAGCGCGCCGTACGCGGCGTCGACGAGGGTGGTCGCCGTCTCGACGATACGGCGCAGGACCGACGGCAGGCTCAGCTCGCTCCCGACGGTCACGATGGCGTCGAGGAGGTGATCGAGCGCAGCGATGGGCACCGCGGCGCCGGGGTCGGTCATGGCGGCGAGTGTAGGCATCGGGAAGAATGGCCGGGTGAGCGACGTCAAGGTCTTCCTGCTGGACGACCACGAGATCGTCCGGCGGGGGCTTCGCGACCTGCTCGAGGCGGCCGGGTTCGATGTGGTCGGCGAGGCGGGCACCGCCGCCGAGGCCCTGGCGCGCATCCCACCGACCGCACCACAGGTGGCCGTGCTCGATGTGCGGCTGCCGGACGGTGACGGTGTGGAGGTGTGCCGCGAGATCCGGTCCCGCAACCCGGAGATCGCCTGCTTGATGTTGACCAGCTACTCCGATGACGAGGCGTTGTTCGACGCCATCATGGCCGGGGCCGCCGGGTACGTCCTCAAGCAGATCAAGGGCACCGAGCTGGTCGACGCCATCCGCAAGGTGGCCGGCGGGCAGTCGTTGCTCGACCCGGCGCTGACGGCGAAGGTGCTCGACCGGCTGCGCTCCGGTGGCGGGCAGGACGAGCGCATCGACTCGCTCACCGACCAGGAGCGTCGCATCCTCGAGCTGCTCGCCGAAGGGATGACCAACCGCCAGATCGCCGAGCAGATGTTCCTGGCGGAGAAGACGATCAAGAACTACGTCTCCAACCTGCTGGCGAAGATGGGGATGGAGCGGCGCACCGAGGCGGCGGTGTACGCCGCACGCCTGTCCGAGCGCCGCCGCCGCGGTAGCGCCGGATGACGGCGACGACGGCAGCGGACGACCCGGCCGACGGGCGCGTCGGGCTGACCGCCGCCCAGGTCGCCGAGCGCGTCGCCGCCGGACGGGTCAACGTCGACGAGTCATCGGTCGGTCGCTCGACCGGCGAGATCATCCGCGCCAACGTCTTCACCTACTTCAACGGCCTGATCGCCTCGCTGACCGTGCTGGTGCTGGTCTTCGGCTCGCCGGCCGACGCCTTGTTCGGCATCATCGCCGTCGTCAACGTCGTCATCGGCGTCGTGCAGGAGCTGCGGGCGAAGAAGACGCTCGACTCGCTCGCGGTGCTCAACGCCCCCAAGGCGCGGGTGCTGCGTGACGGTTCGGTCGTCGAGATCGAGGTGACCGCCGTCGTCGAGGACGACGTGTTGTTGCTGGCGCCGGGCGATCAAGTCGTCGTCGACGGCGACGTGCTCGAGGCGGATCACCTGGGCGTCGACGAGTCGCTGCTCACCGGCGAGGCCGACCCGATGAGCAAGCACGTCGGCGACGAGGTCCTCTCCGGCAGCTTCGTCACGGCCGGCAGCGGTCGGTTCCGAGCGACGCGGGTCGGTGGCGACGCCTACGCCGCCAAGCTCGCGGCCGAGGCCAAGCGGTTCACGCTGGTGCGCTCGGAGCTGCGCGACGGGATCACCACCATCCTGCGCTTCATCACGATCGTGCTGATCCCGGTGGGGTTGGCGTCGTTCGCCAGCCAGCTGTGGCGCGTCGACCTGCCGTTCGCCGACGCCGTGGTGCGCACGGTGGCGAGCCTGGTCGGCATGATCCCCGAGGGGCTCGTGCTGCTGACGAGCGTGGCCTTGGCCGTCTCGGTCGTGCGGCTCGGTCGCCGCAAGACCCTCGTGCAGGAGCTCGCCGCCGTCGAGGGACTGGCGCGCGTGGACACGGTCTGTCTGGACAAGACGGGCACGCTGACCGAGGGCGGCATCCAGCTCGAGACCGTCGAGGCGCTCGGTGGCACAGAGGCGTCGCTGCGCGACGCGCTCGGCGCCTTCGCTCGCGCCGACGAGAACCCGAACCCCACCCAGCTGGCGGTGTCCGAGGCCATCGACGCCCCGACCGGCGCCTGGCGGGTGACCGGGACCGTCCCCTTCTCGTCCGCCCGCAAGTGGAGTGCCGTGGCGTTCACCGGCGAGGCGCCCGGGACGTACGTCTTCGGCGCACCCGAGGTGATCCTCGCCGATGCCGGTGCCGAGGACCCGGTGCGTCGCCGCGCCGACGAGTTGGCGGCGACCGGGCGGCGGGTGCTGCTGCTGGCGTTCAGCCCCGACGAGCTCGCCGGCGAGGAGCTCCCCGACGCCATCTCACCGATGGGCCTGGTGACGTTGTCCGAGCGCATCCGCGCCGACGCCCCCGAGACGCTCGCCTACTTCCGCGAGCAAGGCGTCGACATCAAGGTCATCTCCGGTGACAACCCGTTGACGGTCGCTGCCGTGGCCCGCACGGTCGGGGTGCCCGATGCCGACCACGGCGTCGACGCCCGCACGCTGCCCGACGATCCCGACGAGCTCGCCGACGTGCTCGAGGCCAACGCCGTGTTCGGGCGGGTGCAGCCCCAACAGAAGCAGGCCATGGTGCACGCCCTGCAGGCCCGCGGGCACACGGTCGCCATGACCGGCGACGGCGTGAACGACGTGTTGGCCCTCAAGGACGCCGACATCGGCGTGGCCATGGGCTCGGGCTCGGCGGCGTCGCGGGCGGTGGCCCAGCTCGTGCTGCTCGACGGTCGCTACACGTCGCTGCCGTTGGCGGTGGCGGAGGGGCGTCGCGTCATCGCCAACATCGAGCGGGTCGCCACGCTGTTCGTCACCAAGAACGCCTACGCCGCACTGCTGGCGCTCGCGGCGGCGATGGCCGGTGTCGTGTTCCCCTTCCTGCCGCGCCACCTCACGCTCGTGAACTTCCTGACCATCGGCGTGCCCGGCTTCTTCTTGTCCCTGGCGCCGTCGACCGAGCGGGCGCGCACCGGGTTCGTGCCGCGGGTGCTGTGGCGCTCGGTGCCCGCCGGCATCGTCTCCGGCGCGGCCGTGTTCTTGGTGTTCCTCTTGAGCGGGACAAGCCTCTCCGACAGCGCGCTGACGACCGCCGACGCGTCGAGCGCCGACACCGAGGCGTCGTCGTTGGCCGTCATGGCCTTGCTGGGCGTGGGGCTGTTCGTGACCTACCTGGTGGCCAGACCCATGTCGCCGCCGCGTTGGGCGCTGATGGCCGTGCTCGTCGCCGCTGCCGTGTTGGCCTTCGTCATCCCATGGAGCAAGGACTTCTTCATGCTCCAGCTCCCCGACCAGCTCTCGGACTTCGCCGGGGTGGCCATCGTCGTGCCGATCGCGTGGGTGATCCTCGAGGTCGTCTGGCGCTGGGTCGACCGGCGCCTCGCCGGTCACGAGGCCTGAGGTCAGCTCCGGCCGCTGGCCGGCACGATCAGCACCGGGAGCTCGGCGTGACGCACGAGCGCTTCGGAGATGCTCCCCAGCAGGAGGTGGTGCAGCCCGCCGTGGCCGTGCGACCCGGCGACGATCATGCTCGCGTCCTTCTCGCCGGCGACGTGCAGCAGCCGGTCGACGGTGTCGCCCATCACCAGCAGCGGTTCGACGCTGAGGTCGTCGCCCGCCACCGACGAGGCCAGGTCGGCGAGCTTGGTGTGCTCGTCGCGCAGCTCGCCGGCGCGGTCGTCGCGGGTGTACGTGCTGACGTGGTCCTTGTCGTAGCCGGCCAGCGCCGGCTCACCCGCCGCCACGTGCACCAGCAGCAGCGGCGTGCCGAAGGCCCGGGCCACGGTCGCCCCGTGCGCGAGCACCGCCTCGGTGACGTCGGAGAAGTCGATGGCGCACACGACGGGTCCCATGGGTGCGGAGCCTAGGCCCGACGCCGGCCTCGGAGCGCGAGAAGGCCCCCGGGGAGGGATGCGACCGGCGGTTCCCTCCCCGGAGGCCAGATCTCTGCGCCGCTGGTGCGGCCGATCCGGGCCCTGTGGGCTCAGCTCATGCGGCAGGTGCGTTCGGGTCGGGCACCACCCAGGCGGTGACCATGCCGAACAGGCCGTCGTCGTTCTCGGCGTGGTTGAGGATGTGACAGTGGAAGGCCCAGGCTCCGACGTTCTCGATGGTCGGGTGCACCAGCACCGTGTACCGCTCGCCGGGGGCGACGTTGATGGTGTCGGCCCAGTACGGCTGGTCGAGTGGGATGCCGTCCTTGGCCACGATCAGCTGCGGCATGCCGTGCAGGTGCATCGGGTGCGACAGCAGACCCTCGTTGAGGTAGTGCATCGCCGTCCACGTGTCGACGTTCTGCACGACGGCAGCGGTGGCGGGGTAGCTCTTGCCGTTGAGGGTGAGACCGATCACGCCGGCGTCGTTGAGCACCATCGGGATCTCTTGGGAGACGGTGATGTCCGCCGGGATCTCGAAGCCGCCAACGTTGCCCGCTTGCGGCAGCGGCACGTCGCCAACCTGGAAGATGCCCATCATGCCGTTGGGGATGGCGATCTGGCCGTGGTTGTGCGGGTGGTACATGCCGAGCTGTGGGCGGTCGGTCGTCGTGAACTCGTACACGTAGGTCTCGCCGGGCTGGACGTACTCCTGGGTCAGCGGAGCGACGCCGTCCTGGTCGTTGGGCGTGTCGAGACCGTGCCAGTGGATGTCCGACGACGACGGCAGCGAGTTCTTGAAGTTGAACCGGACCTTGGTGTTGTACGGCACCTTGATCCACGGCGCCGGCACCATGCCGTTGAAGGTCCAGGCCTGCACCGTCTTGCCGGGGCTGACCTCCCAATCGGCGATCTTGGCCTCGAGGTCGAACACCAGCGTGCCGTCGGCCTCGACGGTCGTCGGCGCCAGCACCTCATTGCCCACGCCCTCGGTGAGGGGCTCGGTCTTGCCGGTGTTGGCGGCGAGGTAGGCGTCGAGGTTGGCGGTCATGACCTCGTCCGAGGCCTGGTAGTCGATGCCACCGTGGCTGGCGGCGTCATCGGAGACCCCCGAGCCGGTGTCGGCTGCGGCCGAGCCGCCGGACGGGGCGCTCTCGGAGATGGTGAGGGTGCCCTTCATGCCGCTGTCGGCGTGGCCCGGGATGTTGCAGAAGTACTCGTACGAGCCGACCGCGAGGGCGGCGAGATCGAGGTTGGCGGTGCCGCCGGCGGCGATGTCGGCGGTCTTCGGGCCGTCCTTCACCTCGAGGTTGTGCACCTGCGAGCCGCCGTTGGTGATGGCGAGCGAGCCGCCCTGCTGCACGGCGAGGTCGCCGGGGGTGAACTTGAACTCGGTGGCGGTCACCGCCACCGGCGCTGCCGCAGCAGCTTCACCGCCACCGCCGCCAGCCTTGGTGCTGACCACGATGACGGAGATGACGGCGATGACGAACGCGCCGACGGCGGCGAGCACGGCGAACATCGACAGCACGCTGCCGTCGTTTCCGGACTGCGTCACCACGACGTTGTCGGTGTCGGACATGGGACTCCTTCTCAAGCCGGTCGATGAAGGACGCAACCTCGACGCACTTGCCGGTCGCATCACGGAGAGCGATCGCCGCCGGTCGCAGCGATCTGTCCCATCGTGCGTCAGCGCTTCACGATGCGGCAGGACGTAGCGGCCATAGGTGGAGGGACTTAGGTCCCAACCTGGGAGGTCGAGGTGCCCTGCTGCCGCCGGGCGCCGCGGGCGGAAGATAACGCTCGTTATCCACCGACCCAGAGGGGGAGTGTCATGAGGGTTCTGCTGTTGGAAACGTCGCCGGGGGTGGCCACCGAGGTGAGCGCCGAGCTCGAGGCGGCGGGCCACGCCGTCGAGCGTTGCCATGACGCCGGCGATGATGCGTTCGCCTGCAACGGCCTGCTCGACGGTCACCACTGTCCGCTCGAGGACGGCATCGACGTGGCAGTCGCGCTGACCGACGGTGCCACGGCCGACGGGGTCCGGTGCACGCTGCGCCGCCACGTGCCGCTGGTCATCGGTGACGACGAGGACGTGCCGTTCGCCGAGTTCGCCACCGCCCGCGCCGACGGCAGCCTGCTCGACGCCCTCGATGCCGCCGTGGCGACGCCGTTGGCCCGGCACGGCGCCGCGGCGCTGCGCTCGGAGCGGTCGGTCCTCGAGATGCACGGTTACGACTCGACCGCAGCGACGGCGACCGTGATGCGCAACGGCACGACCGACCTGCTGGTGCACCTGGACCCGGGCATCGTCGTGTCGAAGCAGGTCGCCGACATCTTGTCGGTGCGCGTCGTTGGCGCCGTGCGAGACATCGATCCCTACGCACGGATCATCGACGTGTCGGTGCAAGACGCCGACCACTCGCCCATCAACGCCTGATCTCGGCGTCGCCCCATTGGTGCGGGCGACACCGATCGGATCGTCGCCGGGGGCCGGGCCCACCCTCTCAGCCCGGCTCCCGGCGCAGTCCGTCTGCGCCGCGGTGCCCCCGGTGGGATTCGAACCCACGATCTTCGGATTAAAAGTCCGCTGCCTTGACCGCTTGGCTACGAGGGCGGACCGAGGTTACCGGTGGCGCCGGGGGACAGTCCCCCTGAGATCGGGTTGCGCGGAGTCGCCCCTCGCCACGGAGTGTGACGGGCGTTACACTTCTCGCTCAGCCGGAGATGTTCACGTGAGGTCCCACGGTGAGCGCCCGGTCCCGAGGGGGACAACTGATGAGTGCAACGGTGACGGCGGACGTCCCGTCCACCGCAGCAGGGGAACCGGCCCTGGTGCGGTACTGGTTCCTGGCAGCCCTGTGCGCGGGCGCGGGTGCCATCCATCTGGCCATGGTGCCGGCGCACGGCGCCGACAGCACCCTGCTGGCGCTGATGTTCGGCGCCATGGGTTGGCTCCAGATCGGCCTCGGCATCGCGTTGGTGATGCGTCCGAGCCGGGCCGTGCTGGGCGCGACGGCGCTGGTGCAGCTCGTCGCCATCGCGGCATGGGTAGTCAGCCGGACGTGGGGCCTGCCCTTCGGTAGCCACGCGGGCGTGCCCGAAGCCGTCTCGTGGGCCGATGGTGTGACGGTGGCCTTCGAGGGTCTGCTCCTCGGCGGGGCCGTCTTGGCGCTGGCTTGGGAGGGGTCGCCCGCACGGCGCATCCCCGAGATCGTGTCGGTCATCGGCGCCGTCGCCGCACTCGGTGCCACCACCGCCGTGCTGGCCGCCCCGAGCACCGCAGCGCACAGCCACGGCGGCGAGCTCGCCGACGGTCACGATCATGGGGCGGAGGGAGCCGATGGCCACGCCCACGACGAGACCGTGATCGAGGACGAGCACGCCCACGACGCCACCCTCGTCGAGGACGACCACGACCACTCGTCGAGCTCCGGCTCGTCCGGCTCGAGCTCGTCGTCGGGTCACTCGCACAGCTCTGGCTCGTCGTCGTCGACCGACGACCATGACGATCACGCCACCGACGATGGGCACGACCACGACTCGGGTGGCACCGACACGGGCGCAACCGACGGTCACGATCACGGGTCGACCGATGGCACGACCGACGGCCACGACCACGGCAGCACCGACCCCAACGCCATCACCATCGACTGGGGCCCGTCCAACCGCTGCGACCTCGGCTTCAACCCGGCGAGCTACTACCGCGACGCCACCATCGCCGGCGTCGACTTCATCAACGGGCCGACGGCGCTCGAGCTGTCACAACCGCACAACCAGAGCGAGGTGCAGACCGCCGTCGCCATCCAGGGCCTCGCCGCCAAGACCGACCAGGAGTACTTCGACTTCCTCGCCGGCCACAACCATGACGGCTCCGGCGGCCACGACGCCCACACCGGTCCGTCGGCCTGGAAGGCGATCACCGACCAGGCGACGTGCACGAAGCTCGCCGAGCAGTTGGTCGTCGCCCGGGGCGTGGCCAAGAAGTACCCGACGGCCCGTGACGCCATCGCCGCCGGGTACGAGCAGGTGACGCCCTACATCCCGGGCATCGGCGGCCACTACATCAAGGGTGAGTACCTCGACGAGGTGTGGGAGGTCGACAAGCCCGAGATGATCCTGTACGACGGCGACACCCCCGACGCTCACGTCATCGGGCTCAGCTACGAGATCGTCCACTACGGCCCCGTCGAGCCCGACGTCGGCTTCGCCGGCCGCAACGATCACTACCACCGGCACGAGACGCTGTGCTTCAAGAACGGCATCACCATCGGTGACTCGTCGATGACCAAGGAGCAGTGCGAGGCGCTCGGCGGCAAGATCCAAGACGGCAAGCACCTGTGGATGAGCCATGCCTGGGTGGTGCCGGGCTGTGAGAGCCCGTGGGGCATCTTCTCGGGGATCAACCCGGTCTTGGTGTTCGGCCTCGACGGGGGGCCGGGCTGCGCCACCTCGTCGGTCAAGCCCCGCTACGACCTGCGCCCGCCGGTCCCGCCGCCGGCGCCGTACTCGGTGGCCGCCGTGCCGCCGCTGTGGCTCGTGCCCCCGACGGCGCTGGCGCTCATCGAGCGTCGCCGCCGCAAGCAGCGCGCCACCAGCTGACCTGCGTCGGGTGTCGGACTAGATCGACGGGGGTCCGGCGGGCATCGACAGCGGGTCGATGTCCGCGGCGGCGTCGCCGGCAGCCGCCACGGCGTCGGCATCCACGGCTTCGCCCTCGGCCTCCGCCTTGGGGAGGCGGAAGCGTGCCGCACGCGCCGCCTCGTCCGCCTGCAGCTTGGCCATCAGCCGGTCGGCCACAGCAGCGTCGGGCTGGGGCAGCCGGTAGGCGGCGACGGTGACATCCGGGAGGTCCAGGCGGTAGTCGTGACCGGTCGCCCGGAACACGCCCGGCACCGGGTTGGTGGCGTTCACCGTGTCGACGATCGTCTGGTAGCCGGTGAGCATCGGAATGAAGTGCTGCTCGCGCGGCACGGTCGGCCGGCGCGGCGACGCCGCCAGCCACGGCGGCTCGCGCAGCAACAGGTCGACGTTGATGCGCCGCACCGGATCGTTGTCGTGGCTGAGCAACACGGTGCGCAGGCGGCCGCGTGCCTCGGGAGACAGGGCCTCGATCTGCTCGATGCCGTCGACCTCGATGGCGGTGCCGTCCTCGATCGCCCCGCCGGGTGCCAGCGCCTCGCGCAGCCAGCCGCTGTAGAAGGGCGTGCCGACCCACAGCGCGGCGTCGACCCCGAGCTCGTCGAGACCCCCCGTGCCCTTGTGCAGGAAGGCGTCCTGCCCGGCCCAGGCGCCGAGGCTCTCGCCGTAGACGACCACGCGGGGACGCCGGTCCGCCGGTCGATCGGCCAGCGCGTCGCGGATGCCTTCGAGCAGCAGTCGCAGGTGGTGGCCACCGTCGCGCGCCCGTTGGATCGACAGCAGCGACGGCAACCGCTCGTACTGGATGGCCACCCCGGCGCTGTCGCCGGCGAGCAGGTAGTCGGCGACCTCGAACGGGATGGTGTTGACCCACCCGTTGCCGGGCGGGCAGCCGACGATGAGCAGGGACCGGTCGTAGGCGCCGGTGCGCTCCAGCTCGGCCAGGGCCAGCGCCACCCGTTCGGGCGCGTGCTTGGCGTGATCGAAGCCGACGTAGATGCGCACCGGTTCGGCGACAGCGGCCCGCCCCGTCACCTCGGCGATGTCGTCGGCCGACGGGCGGTCGCCGATGAAGCGGCGTCCCTCGCGCCCGGTGCGGGCGTAGCTCAACGGCGAGGCGGCGCTGGCCGAGCACGCCGCCGACGTCGGCGGATCGTCGTAACCGGGGTCGAGGACCCGGTTGTAGAGCTCCATGCCCTTGACGAACGTGTCGGCGAAGGCGGTGCCGATGCCGATCCACACGCCGGTGGCGCCGGCGAGGCCGAGGATCTTCGCCGGGGTCTCGGGGACACCGATGCGTCGGGACAGCAGCCGGGCCGCGGCGTCGCCGCTGTAGCGGAAGCCGTTGACGAGCGCTGCCAGCGCGGCGGCGACGCTCACCGACTGGGCGACCGCCGGCAAGGCCTTGGGCGGCGGCCCGTCGTACTCGTCGCGGTGCTGCAGCTGCGCCTTGATGGCGAAGCCGACACGCACGCCTCCGGCGGTCACGGCGCCGGCCCCGAGCACGGCGCCGGCACGCACCGGGTGCTTGGCGGTGCGGACGAACTCGACGGCGGCGGACGCCACCGAACCGGCGAGGACGGCCTCCGCGCCGGCGCGCATCGCCGGGCGCCACAGGCGCTCACCCTCGCGGTCGCCCAGGAACGCCAACACGCCGCCGGCGGCCGCGGCGTTGGCGCCCAGCGCGGCGATGCGCGGGAGGCCCTCGCGTCGGGCCAGCGTCTTGCCCCAGCCGTAGGACGCCGAGCCGGCGGCGAAGCCGGTGGCGGCCGAGGCGCCGGACACCATCGCCTGGTGCACCGTCGAGCGCGGCATCAGCGACGGCCAGAACGACTCGACCACGGCGGCGGAGCCGAGCAGCACGCCAGACCACACGTCGGGGCGGAACACCCACTGGTCCTGGCGGGACCACACCCGCGTCGCTCGACGGTCCGCCCGGCTCATCCTCGCCATGGCGGGCGAGCCTACCCTTGGCCGATGGCCTGGACCCTCGACGCGCTCGACCGTGCGTGGCACCCGTCGCGCTGGCGCCGGCCGGCACCTGAGCCCCACACCGGCTTGCCGTTGCCCGAGCTCGGCCTGGTCGCGGCCATCGCCGGGTTGCACATCGCCGACCACACGGTCATCGACGAGCGGCACCACGTGGCCGTGCACCTCGGCACCGCCGCAGGGGCCGTCCTGGCGGCGCTGGCCATGGGCGCGTCGCCGACCGAGCTGGGCTTGCGGCCCGATCGCGCCGGCCGGGGCCTGCGCCGGGGCGTCGGGGTGTCGACGGCCCTCACGCTGGGCATCACCGCCGCGGCGCTGCACCCGGCGACGCGCGACTACTTCGTCGACGATCGGGTGATGGACGTGTCCCGGCGCGAGGTGGCGCAGCGGTCGCTGGTGCACATCCCGTTCGGCACCGCCGTGTACGAGGAGGTCGTGTTCCGCGGCGTGCTGCTCGGCCTCGCACTGCGGCGACTGCCCCCACTCCAGGCCGCGGCCGCCACGTCGGTGCTGTTCGGCTTCTGGCACGTGTTCCCGGCGCTCGCCGACCACGGCGCCAACCCGACGAGCCAGGGCCGGGGCCGGGGCGCGCACGTGGCGGGCACGGTCGTGACGACGGCGCTGGCCGGCATGGCCTTCGCCTGGGAGCGGTTGCGCACCAACAGCGTCGTGGCGCCCGCGATGACGCACGCCACGATCAACGCCGTGACCTACGCCCTGGCCGCGGCGGTCGCCTCACGCCAGCGCGCGGACGGCACGCCGGCGCCGACCGACGAGCTCGACGACGAGCTCAGGCGTTCTTCGGCAGGTCCTTGAACGCCGTCGTCTTGTCGTTGTTGGGCTCCTTGGGCAGCCCGAGCACGCGCTCGCCGATGACGTTGTGCTGGATCTCGTCGGTGCCGCCGTAGATCGACGGACCGGGCGAGAACAGCGCCATCTCGGTGACCATCGCCCCGAACGGGTTGGCGCCGGCGGCGGTGAGCGCCTCGCGCCCCGCGCTGTCGTAGGCGTGCAGGGTGGCCTCGGCACCGAGGATCTGCAGGCCGAGGTCACGCGACAGCTTCAGGATGCGGCTCATCGACAGCTTGGCGATGTTGCCGATGCCCGGCACGTCGCTGCCGGCCTTCATCCGCAGGTTGGTCATGCGGGCGATCTCGTTGAGCGAGTGCAGCTCCATGAGACCCTGACGGATCGACGGGTCGGCGATCTTCCCGTTGCCCTTGGCCAGCTCGATCAGCAGGTTCTCGGCGGCGCCGAACATCGACGACGGCCCGCCCTCGCCGCCTCCGCCGCGGCGCTTGCCGCTGACGAAGTCGCCGGCACGCTTGGGGAGGTC
>CAZYKR010000048.1:0-19770 GCA_964648005.1 uncultured Iamiaceae bacterium | reverse complement strand
GTCATCCCGGACACGTACCGGACCGTCGTCGCCATCGTCTGCTCCTCGTCTCGCTGTGGGTTCCGGCCCGCGGCACGCCAGCGGGCCGGGTCGGTCGTCCAGTCTGCCCGGTCGCGCCCGGGCTCCGACTACCTTGCAGGCCGATCGGGTTGGGCGACACGACGGGGGGCGATTCGATGACGATGACCGAGCCGGTGCGGTACGACCCCTACGACCACGCCATCGCGCTGGACCCGCACCCGACGTGGCGTCGCCTGCGCGACGAAGCACCGCTGTACCGCAACGACGAGCACGACTTCTGGGCGTTGAGTCGCTTCGACGACGTCGTGGCCGCCTCGGCCGACTGGCACACCTACAGCTCGGCGCGCGGCACAGTGCTCGAGATGATGGACACCCGCTCGATCGACATCGACGGGGACGAGGGCTACGGCCAGGACATCCTCATCTTCATGGACCCACCGGGGCACGACGTGCTGCGTCGGCTGGTCAGCAGGGCGTTCACCCCGAGACGGGTTGCGTCACTCGAGGACCGCATCCGGGAGCTGTGTGCCCGGTTCCTCGACGAGCTGCGGGACGCCGAGACGTTCGACTTCGTCGAGGACTTCGGCGCCAAGATCCCGTCGATGGTCATCGGCGAGCTGCTCGGCGTGCCGCGCGCCGATCAGGACCAGCTGCGCATCTGGGGCGACGCCATGATGCGCTACGAGCCCGACGGCATCAGCCAGGACAAGCTCGACGCCATCACGTCGCACCAGGCGTACGTGCGCGACCTGATCACCCAGCGCACCGCCGCACCGGCCGACGACATGACGAGCGACCTCGTCCGCGCCGAGATCGACCTCGACGACGGCACGACCCGCCGGCTCACCGACAGCGAGCTGTTCAACTTCGTCGGTCTGCTCGAGCTCGCCGGCTCCGAGACGACCGCCCGCCTGCTCGGCTGGGCGGCGGTGCTGCTGGCCCGCCACCCGGACCAGCGGGCCCTGCTCGTCGAGGACCCCGGACGCATCCCCAACGCCGTGGAGGAGCTGCTGCGCTACGAGGCGCCGTCGCCGATCCAGGCTCGGTTCGTCACGGCCGACGTGACCTGGCACGGCGAGACGGTCCCGGCCGGCTCGAGGCTGGCGTTGCTGACCGGTAGCGCCGGTCGCGACGAGCGCGCCTTCCCCGACGCCGACCGCTTCGACGTCACCCGCCAATTCGACCGCCACGTCTCGTTCGGCCACGGCGTGCACTACTGCCTCGGCGCCAACCTGGCGCGCCTCGAAGCCCGGATCGCCCTCGAGGAGGCGCTGGCGCGCGTGCCGGAGTTCACCGTCGACCCCGACGAGGTGGTCATGGTGCGCACGACGACGGTGCGCGGCCCGGCGCACGTGCCGGTGGTGCCGCAGCGCTGAGTGCGCCGCCCGACGCTCAGCAGAAGTCGGAGCCGCCGTCGACGTTGATGTTGGCGCCGGTCATGTAGGTGTTGATCCTCGAGCCGACGAAGGCGATGACCGGGCCGATCTCGGACGGGTCGCCAGCGCGGGGCAGCTGGGCCGGATGGCCGAAGTCCTCCACCATGATCCGCATGGCGTCGGTGAGCGAGTCGGGGTCAGCGTGGCGCTCGGGGGGCAGGGCGCGCAGGTAGCCCCGCATCCCCTCGGAGAGGAACGACCCCGGCGAGACCGTGTTGACCAGGATCCCCTCCGGCGCCAGCGAGAGCGACAGGTTCTTCGACAGGCTGGTCATCGCCGCCTTCGCCGCCGTGTAGGCGACGATCTCTGCCGACTGGCGCTTGGTGGAGTGCGCCGACACGTTGACGATGCGCGCCCACGCCGCGGCGCGCAACAGGGGAAGGGCGGCGCGCACGCAGCGCACGGCGGACATGGCGCCGATGTCGAAGGTGGCGATCCACTCCTCGTCGTCGAGGTCGTCGAAGCGGGCGATGCCGACGTCGACGGGTCCGGCGGCGTTGACGAGTACGTGCAGCTCCCCCCACCGATCCCCCACCTCGGCGAACGCCGCCTCGACGGCGGCGCGGTCGGTGAGGTCGGCGCGCAACGCCACCGCATCGGCGGCGCCGAGGTGGCGCAGCTCCGCCACCGTCTCGTCGAGCACCTCCGGCGTGCGGGCGAGCACGGCCACCCGGGCGCCTTCGGCGGCGAAGCACCCGGCGGCGGCGCGCCCCATGCCTTTGGTGCCGCCGCTCACGACGACGGCGGCGTCAGCCAATCCCAGATCCATCGGTTCCTCCCAAGGTCGACGAGGTGCCGTCAGCTCCGCACCACGAAGGCGTCGGTGACGAGGTCGTGCAACTGCTCCAGGCTCAGCGCATCGGCGGCATCCGCGCCGTCGGGAGCATCGGCGCCATCGGCGGCGCCGGTGGCGGACCGCACGACCGGGTCGGCCGCCTGGAACGCCATGACCACGCCGCTCAACAGCCGCGCCAGCGCCCGCGGCGATCCCTCCCGCAGCACGCCGGCGGCCTGGCCGCGCTCGAACACCCCGGCGTGGATGGCCATCGCCTCGGCGGTGTTGGTGGCGAGCTCGGCCGAGTCGGCCACCTCGGCCGGCATCATCGCCGGAGCGGACGTGCGCAGGTACAGGCGGGCGAAATGCGGATGCCCACGGAAGAAGCCGACTTCGAACGCCACCAGGGCGTGCAGCTGCTCGACCGGGTCGGTGCTCGACGCCGCGGCCTCGGCCATGCCCGGCAGGAACTGCGCGCCACGGCGCAGCAGCACGCTGAGGAACAGGTCGTCCTTGTTGGCGAAGAACGAGTACACCGAACCCACCGAGAACTCCGCCAGCTCGGCGACCTCCTTGAGCGTCGCCTCGTGGTAGCCCTTCGTGCCGAACACCTCCTCGGCAGCGTCGAGCAACTGCGTGCGCGCCAGCTCCTGCTGCTGGAGCCGACGCTCGGCCCGACGGCTCGCCGCCTGGTCCTCCACCGGCGGGGACGCGTCCGATCGGGACGCGGCTGCACCCGGCGCCGCCGGTCTGGACGAGGCTCCACGGGACGCCACTAGGTTCCTCCTCCATGACTGGATCTGATCTGGACCGCCGGCCGCCCGAGGGCGACTGGCTCGGCACACCGTTCCTGCGCTTCGAACGCCAGGGACCGATCGGCGTCGTCACGGTGGACCGGCCGGCACGCCGCAACGCGCTGACGCCGGCCATGTACTTCGGGATCCGCTACGCCGTCGATCACGTCAACCGTACGCCGGAGCTGGCGGGACTCATCGTGACCGGAGTCGACGACGTGTTCATCCCCGGCGGTGACCTCGGCGGCGGCACGGAGGACGGGTGGGCGGACCTGCCGACGCTGCTCGCCATGGACAACACGCCGTTCGACACGATCCGCCACTCGGCCAAGCCGATCGTCAGCGCCGTCAACGGCATCGCCCAGGGCGGCGGGATGATGATCGCCATGGTGAGCGATGTGGCGGTGGCGTCGGACCGGGCGACGTTCCGCTGCCCGGAGCTGCTGCGGGGCATCGCCGACACGAACTACGCCCAGATCCTCCCGCGCCAGGTCGGCCCGGCCCGTGCCCGCGACCTGTTGCTCACCGGCCGCACCCTCGATGCCGCCGAGGCCCTCGAGTGGGGGCTGATCACCCGCGTCGTGCCCCATGACGACGTCCTGGACGCGGCGCACACCGTGATGCGCGACCTGTGCCAGGCCGCCCCGGACGCCCGCCTGGCGTGCAAGCGGGTCATGGACGACTACTACGGGGCCTACGACCGCATGAGCATGGACGCCAGCCTGCGCGGCCCCGAGATGGTCGAGGGCTACCGGGCCTTCAAGGAGGGCCGGGCGCCGGGGTGGGTGCCCGAGGCGTTCCGCGCTGACGAGCGCCTCTGAAGATCCGGGTTGCATCAGATTGAATCGTAGTTCAATCTGTAGGAAACGGCTTCGAGCGCGAGGGGGCCCGCCGTGCAGCCAGAGGACATGATCCTGATCAGCGTCGACGACCACGTCGTCGAGCCGCCGACGATGTTCGACGCCCACATCCCCGAGCGCTACCGCGACCGGGCGCCGCGCATCCATCGCCGCCGCGACGGCTCCGATGTGTGGATGTTCGAGGGGCAGAAGATCCCCAACATCGGCCTCAACGCCGTCGCCGGTCGCCCCAAGGAGGAGTACGGCGTCGAGCCCACCGCCTTCGACGAGATGCGCCCCGGCTGCTGGGACGTCGCCGAGCGGGTCAAGGACATGAGCGCCGCAGGGATCCTGGCCTCGATGAACTTCCCGTCGTTCCCGTCGTTCTCGGGTCGCCTGTTCAACGCCACCGAGGACAAGGACCTCGCCCTCGCCGTGCTGCAGGCCTACAACGACTGGCACGTCGACGAGTGGTGTGGCTCACACCCGGGCCGCTTCATCCCCATGGGCCTGCCGGTGCTGTGGGACCCAGAGCTCGCCGCCGCCGAGGTCGCCCGTCTGGCCGCCAAGGGGGTGCACTCGCTGACGTTCACCGAGAACCCGGCGAAGCTCGGGCTGCCAAGTTTCCACAGCGACCACTGGGATCCGCTGTGGCGGGCGCTCGTCGAGCACGACGTCGTGCTGTCCGTGCACCTCGGCTCGTCGGGCGAGCTGGTCGTGACCGCGCCCGACGCACCGATGGACGTCATGATCACGCTGCAGCCGATGAACATCTGCCAGGCAGCGGCCGACCTGCTGTGGTCGCGCATCCCCAAGCAGTTCCCCGACCTCAAGATCGCCCTGTCCGAGGGCGGCACGGGATGGATCCCGTACTTCCTCGACCGGCTCGACCGCACCTATGACATGCACCACCGCTGGACGGGCCAGGACTTCGGCGACCTCATGCCCAGCGACGTGTTCCGCCGCCACTTCCTGACGTGCTTCATCGCCGACGAGGTCGGCATCGAGCTGCGCCACAAGATCGGCATCGACAACATCGCCTGGGAGTGCGACTACCCGCACTCGGACTCGAGCTGGCCGACCCCGGCCGAGGAGCTCGCCGTCGCTGCAGCCGACGTGGGCGACGACGACCTCAACAAGATCACCTACGAGAACGCCATGCGCTGGTACTCGTTCGACCCGTTCGCCCACCGCAGCCGGGAGACATCCACGGTGGCGGCGCTGCGCGCCGAGGTCGCCGGGCACGACGTGTCGGTCCGCTCGTTCGACAAGGGCCGCTTCGAGCGCCCCGAGCCGGGCGCCGACCTGGCGGCGCTGGCCAAGACGGCGACGGCCTGATCGGAGCTCGCCGTGACGCGCCGGTCCCGTCAGGCCGGCTCGGCGAGCGACTTGGTCTCGAGGTACTCCTCGAAACCGGCGCGCCCCATCTCCCTGCCGAGACCTGACTGCTTGTAGCCGCCGAAGGGCACGTCGGGGCCGTACCAGAGCCCGTTGTTGAGCGACAGCGTGCCGGTGCGGATGCGCGACGCCACGGCCTTGGCGTGCTCGATCGTGCCGGCGAACACGGCGCCGGACAGGCCGTACGCCGAGTTGTTGGCGATGGCCACGGCGTCGTCGTCGCCGTCGTGGGGCAGCACCACGAGCACCGGCCCGAAGATCTCCTCCTGGGCGACCGTGGCGTTCGGGTCGACGTCGACGAGCACGGTCGGCTCCACGTAGTACCCGACCGGCAGGTGCTCGGGCACGCCGCCGCCCAGCACGGCGGTGGCGCCCTCAGCGATGCCGGTCTCGATGTAGCCGAGCACGCGCTCGCGCTGCCGGGCGCTGATCAGCGGCCCCATGATGTGCTCGGCCTTGGTCGGGTCCCCGTACGGCAGCGAGCGCATGACCCCGACGACGGCGTCGACCGCCTCGTCCATGCGGGCGCGCGGCACGACGAGGCGCGTCGTGATGGCGCACCCCTGCCCGGCGTGGGTCATGACCTGGAAGCCGGTGGCGCCGGCGGCGCCGGCGATGTCGGCATCGTCGAGCACGACCGCGGCCGACTTGCCGCCGAGCTCGAGGAAGACGCGCTTGAGCGACTCGGCGGCCGCCGCCATGACCTTCTTGCCGGTGGCCGTCGACCCGGTGAGCGACACCAGGTCGACCCGCGGGTCCGAGGCCAACAGGGCGCCGCCCTCGTGCCCGGATGACGTGACGACGTTGAGGACCCCCGGCGGGATGTCGGTCTCCTCGGCCACGATCCGCCCGAGCAGCGATCCGGTCCACGGCGTGTCCGGCGCCGGTTTGAGCACGACGGTGCAGCCCGCCGCCAGCGCCGGCGCCACCTTCGCCAGGTTGATCTGCACCGGGAAGTTCCACGGCGTGATGGCGCCGACGACGCCTGCCGCCTCGCGCTGCACCCAGCGGTGCGACGGCATGCCGAACGGCTCGGCGTCGCCCAGGTCCTCGACGAAGTCGTAGTGCTCGAGCAGGTCGATGAGCCAGGCGACCCCGTCGATCGGCGTGTCGAGCTGGGCCATGTGGGTCAGACCGACCGGGCAGCCGACCTCGGCGACGGTGGTCGCCCGCAGCTCCTCACGGTGGCGTTCGAGCCCCTCGTGGAGCTGACGGAGCCCGGTGAGGCGCAGGTCGACGTCGGTCGACCACGACGTCTCGTCGAACGCCCGGCGGGCGGCGCCGATGGCGGCGTCCATGTCGTCGACGGTCCCGTTGCCCGCAACGCCGAGCACCGACTCGGTGGCCGGGTTGATGTTGTCGTAGGTACCTCCGGACGCATCGACGAGCCGCCCGTCGATGAGCAACCGCTCCTCACGCCAGACCTCGTTCGTCATCGATTCCCCCTGCACGTCGCGCCCCCGGGCCTCTCCCCCGGCTGCCACAGCTTCACACGCGTGAACGCGCGCTCACCAGTCTTGAACCGCCGTTCGCGCTCCACCCAACCCACCGAAATCGGGCTCAGGACTCCGGCATGTCGGAGTCGTCAGCCCAATTCGGGGTTGGTTCGGGGGACGCGGCGACGGCGGTGTAGACGGCGTCGGCGAACAGGTGCGGGTCGGTGATGGCGGGGATGTGCCCGACGTCGAGGTCGACGACCGTCACGTGCGCGAGGTTGGCGATCATGGCGTCTTGGAGGGCGAGCGGCACCGGGCCGTCGCGCAGGTTGCGCAGGTAGGTGATCGGCACGTCACCGACGGCGCGCCACGACACCGGTTCGAAGAAGCGGTTGAAGGTGTCGCGCACCAGCCGCTGCGGATCGGCGACGAAGGCGAGATCGTCGTCGCTGAGCGGCGGTCCGCCGTACGACGCTCGCAGCGGCTCGAGGTCGTCGGGTGGCCCGGGCGTGGTGATGACCCGGCCGTCGCGCCGCGCCGCCGCCACGGCGTCGCGGGTGAGGTCACGATGGTGCGGTTTCATGCAGTCGAGCCCGCACCCGCCCTCGGGCGGGACCGACGCCGCGTTGAGGACGATGTGGTCGACACGGCCGGCCAGCCGCTCGACGACGGCCGGGACCACCAACCCACCTGCCGAGTGCGCCACGATCACGGCCCGGTCGAACCCGGCGTCGTCGACGGCGGCCACCACGACGTCGGCGGCGTCGGCGATCGTGGTCCCCATCGGGTCGGCCGGACGAGCCTGGGCGCCGGGCAGGTCGGGCGCCACGACCGGACCGTCGAGCAGCGGCACGACCCGGTCCCAGAACCGCGCGCTCATCGAGCCGCCGTGCACCAAGACGTAGCCGCCGCCGGGCCGAAGCCGCTCCGCGCTGACGGCGGGTGCGGGTGGCGCCGGTTCGCTCACGCCGCCGGCCCCACGGGTGCCAGCAACGCGCCGGCCGCCATGTCCACCAGGTTGTCGGCGAACGGGGCCAACGCCAGCAACGGGCGCGTGGCGCCGCCGGCCTCTTCGATGCGCGCCCGGTCGGCGCACAGGTGCAGGCTCGACGTGCCGACGGCGAAGAGGCGCTCCGCAGCCAGGTGGTCCCCGAGCGTCGGCCGCAGAAGCTCGAACAGCGCCGTGCCGCTGTCGAGCGCCGCGGGTGTGAGGTGCGTCAGGAGGTCCGCGGAGGTCAGCGTCGGCTGCGCCGCCAGCTGCGCCGCGATCTGGACCCACGCCCGTTCGCTCGGGCCGAGCGCCAGGTACTCGGCGGCGGGACGGACCAGCACCGCCACGTGCTTCCGCACGGTGGCGGCGTCGTCGGCCGTCACCATGTCGGCCAGCTGCACCGCCATCGCCTCCTGCACGGCGTCGATGCGCGGGAGGTGCCGGTCGGCGATGGCACGCAGCAGGCCGTCGCGGTCGCCGAAGTGGAACTGCAGCGCCGACACGTTGCGCTGCCCGGCCTCGATGCGGATCTCCCGCAGCGACACCCCGTCGACCCCCCGCGCCGCGTACAGCCGCTCGGCCACATCCACGATGCGTTCCCGGGTGGCGTCGCCGCGGCGGGTCATGCCGCCGCTCGCGTCGTTCCGGCAGTTGCTACAACTACGCCACCTGTGACGCATGCCACGTGAGGCCCTGCCATGATCGTTGCCATCCGATGAGTCGACACCAGGGCCTGCTCGCTGTGGTCGCGGCGGCCGTGCTGGTCGTCGCCGTCGGGTTTGCGCGCGCCGAACCTCCGAGCACTGCCCCCGGCTCGCCGCTGACGGCGGACGGCGCGGTGCGCGGCATCGACGGGCACACGATCCGGGTCGCACTGTACCAACCGCCCGAGGACGACCCCGTGAGCAGGATCGTGGCCGACTTCGTGGCTCCCGACGACGACAACGCCGACGTGCTGGCCACCGTGCAGGGCTTCGTCGACATGTTCGAAGCGCAGGGAACGACGGGCGACTGGCATGTCGAGCTGGTCCCGTTCACCGGGAGCGGCAACCTGCTCGACACGGTGGCGGCGCGCGCCGATGCCGTGACGATCGCCGAGGAGGTCCAGCCCTTCATGGTGTGGGGCGGACCGCTGCTGGGCACGGCCTTCGCCGAGGAGTTGGCGGCGCGCGGCGTGATGTGCCTGATGTGCGTCGTGTCGGGCACCAACGCCTTCTACGAGTCGAACGCCCCCTACGTGTGGTCGCTGCAGACCAGTCCGGAGCAGGTCGGCGCCCACACCGCCGAGTACGTCGCCAAGCGACTGGCCGGCCGCACCGCCGCCTTCGCCGGTGACCCCGCCATCCAAGCGAGCGAACGCCGTTTCGGCGTGCTGTACATGGACGGCCCCTTCGGTGGCGCCGGGCTCGGTGCGGCGCTGACGGATCAGCTGCGCGCCGCCGGCATCGAACCGGCGGCGACCGTGGCCTACACCGAGCCGTTCGCCATCAAGCAGATCCAGACCACGCTCATCGCCAAGCTCCGCCACGACGGCGTGACGACGATCGTGTACGGCGGCGAACCGCTCAGCCTGCGCTCGCTCATGGCGGAGGCGTCGGCCCAGGGCTGGTACCCCGAGTGGCTGATGACCGGAGCGTTCTCGTCCGAGCGCAACTCGTGGGGCCGCAACTACGACCCGGACCAGATGGCCCACGCCTTCGGCATCACGCCGCTGCCGCTCCCGTCGTCGCCCGACGACAGCTTCGTGCACCAGCTGTACCGGTCCAAGCACGGCGTCGACCCGCCGGCGACGGGCAGCACGCTGCAGCACTTCGCCGCGCCGGCGTTGTTCTACGCCGCGCTGCGCATCGTCGGTGACGACCTGACCCCGCAGCGCATGGAGCAGGCGCTGTTCGACGCACCCCCCATCGGCGGTTCCGGCGAGTCGAACCCGCTGGTGCCGACGATCAGCTTCGGCGAGCGGGGCCTGTGGCCGACGCCCGACTACGCCGGCATCGACGACTTCGCCGAGATCTGGTGGGACGCCGACGCGGTCGGACCCGACGAGACGGGCGCCGTCGGCGCAGGCATGTGGTCGTTCACCGACCGGGCGACGCGCTACCTGCCCGGCGCGTGGCCCTCGGGACCGCCGCACGCGTTCGACCCCGACGACTCGTGGACGACGTTCCATGCGCCGTGACCTGCCACCGGTCGTCCGAGCCCTGGCGCCGGCCGCCATCCTGCTGATCGCCCAGGCCGTGCTGTTCCCGGCGCCGGCAGGGGTGTACGCCGGCGGGATCGTGCTCGGGTTGCTCGGGGCGCTGGTGGCGGTCGGGATGGCGCTGGTCTATCGGGCGAACCGCATCATCAACTTCGCCCAGGGCGCGCTCGGTGTCGTGCCGACCGTGCTCGCCGTGCAGCTCATCGTCTACAGCGGCGTCGGGTACGCCGCCGCCGGCGTCGTGGGTGCCGTGGCGGCGATCGGCCTCGGGGCGGCCGTGCAGCGCCTCGTGATCCGCCGCTTCGCCGAGTCATCACGCCTCGTCCTGACCGCGGCGACGATCGGCATCGCCCAACTGCTGGTCGGCGTATCGATCTTCCTGCCCAACCTGTGGGGGCACCCGACGCGCGCCGAGGAGATCACCAGCGGACTCGGCTGGCGGTGGTTCCTCGATCCGATCGTGCTGCGCGCCGAGCACGCGCTGGCCGCCGGTGTGGCCGTGGCGCTGCTGGCGCTCGTGGCGGTGGCGCTGCTCCGCACGAGCGTCGGTGCCGGGGTGCGCGCTGCCGCCGAGCGGGCCGACCTCGCCGGGCTGCTGGGCATCCCGGTGCAACGGTTGCAGGTCGTCGTGTGGGCCGCGGCCGCGCTGTTGAGCTTCGCCGGGGTGTTCGGGCGGGTCTCCATCGTGGGCCTTCCCCAAGCCGCCACCGACTCGACGGTGGCATTGCTCGCCGCGCTGGCTGCGCTCACGCTCGGCAGGTTCACCCACCTGGGCCGCATCGCCGTCACCGCCGTGGCGTTGGGCGTCGTCGAACAGGCGGTGGCGTGGAACAACCCGCAGCACCCGCAGCTGTTCGCCGTCGTGCTGGCGGTGGCCATCGGCGTCGGGTTGCTGTTCCTGCGCGGCGAGCACACCCGCGCCGAGCGCGATGCCACCTCGAGCTGGCGGGTGCTCGACGAGCCGCGCCGCCTGGCCTCGAGGATCCGGCGGCAGCCGGCCGTGCGCGTGGCGACCGTCGTGGCGGTCGTGACCGCGCTGGTCGCCGCGACGGCGCTGCCGGCGGTGCTGGGGCCGGGCGACCTGCTGAAGGCGTCGACGGTCCTGGTGCTGGCGATGGTCGGCACGAGCCTGGTGGTGCTGACCGGATGGGCGGGTCAGGTGTCGCTCGGGCAGTCCGGTTTCGTCGCCGTCGGTGCGGCCGTCGGTGCCTGGCTGACCGTGGTGCGCGGCGTCGACCTGTCGGCGGCGCTCGTCCTCACGGCGACGCTCGGCGGCGCCGTGGCGGTCGTCGTCGGGATCCCGGCGCTGCGCCTGCGCGGCCTGTTCCTGGCGGTGACCACGCTGGCGTTCAGCGTCGCCGTGTCGACCTACCTGCTCAACCCTGACTACATGCGATGGATCCCGGCCGATCGGGTGCCCCGGCCCCGCCTGTTCGGCTGGGACCTGACGAGCCAGGCGTCGATGTACTGGGTCTGCCTGGCGGCCTTCGTGGCGTGCGACCAGGTGGTGCGGCGCCTGCGCCGCGGGCGCCCCGGCCGGGCGATGGTCGCCCAGCGCGACGGCGAGCTCGTCGCTGCCGCCTACGGCATCGACACCACCCGCATCCGACTGGTGGCCTTCGCCACCTCGGGCGGTATCGCGGCCGTGGCCGGGTGCCTGCTCACCCATGTGCTGCAGTCCTACCCCGAGCAGCTGCTCACGCCCGACCAGGGCATCGCGTCGTTCACCTCGACCGTCGTGGGAGGCATCGCCACGCCGGCGGGAGGCCTTGCCGGGGCCCTCGTGTTGCAGGCCAGCGGCTGGTTCCTCTCGGGCTTCTGGCGCGTGCTGCCCACGGCGGTGGGGGTGCTCATCGTCCTCTATGCCTTCCCCACCGGCATCGTGGGCGGCGTGCTCGCCGGACGCGACCGCCTGCTGCGCCGCCTCTACCCCGACCTCGTGACCCACGATGCCGCCGCCTCGGTCCCGGCGGCCGAGGCGGCGCCACCCGACGCCGGTGCGCCACCCGACGCGCGTGCGCCATCCGAACGTGCGCCCGCCGATGCGCCGGGCGAGGCGTTGCTGGCCGTGCGGGACCTCGACGTGCGCTATGGCTCGACCCGTGTGATCGACGGCGTGACCTTCGCCGTGCCCGAGGGATCGACCCTGGCCCTGCTCGGCACCAACGGCGCCGGCAAGTCCACCGTCCTCAAGGCGATCAGCGGCCTGGTGTCACCGGCGGGCGGCACGATCACCCTCGCCGGCCGCGACATCGCCGGCCTGCCACCGCACCGCGTCGCCGCCCTCGGCATCGCGCACGCACCGGGTGGCCGTGGCGTGTTCGGCGCGCTCAGCGTCGACGAGAACCTGGAGTTGGCTCGCTGGCTGGATCGTCGTGGCCCGGCCTCGGCGGCACGGCGCGACGAGGTGCTGGCGATGTTCCCGGTGCTCGAGGTCCGCCGCCGCGAAGCGGCAGCGAGCCTGTCGGGTGGCGAGCAACAGATGCTGGCGGTCGGCATGGCCTACATCACCGGCCCGAGCCTGCTGCTCATCGACGAGCTGTCGCTCGGTCTGTCGCCGCTGGTCGTGGAGCGGCTGATCGCGTTCGTCGAGCGGGTGCGGGCGACGGGGACCACCGTCGTCGTGGTCGAGCAGTCGGTGAACCTGGCCCTGACCATCACCGACGAAGCGATCTTCCTCGAGCGGGGCCAGGTCCGGTTCCGCGGCACGACGGCGCGACTGCTGGACCGACCCGACCTGTTCCGCAGCGTCTTCCTCGCCGGCATCACCGAGGGCGCCCCGGCTGCCGACGAACCACACATCCCGCCGAGAAGCGTCGCGACGTCCGACGGCCCGCCGGCCATCGACGCCCGCGGCGTCACGGTGGCCTATGGCGGCGTGGTGGCCGTGCACGACGTGGACCTGGAGGTGACTCGTGGCGAGGTCGTGGGACTGATCGGTCCCAACGGCGCCGGCAAGTCCACGCTGCTCGATGCGCTGAGCGGCCTGGCGCCGGTGCGCGCCGGCGTCGTGCACGTCGGCGGCGCAGACGAGACGCACGCCGGCGTCACCGCGCTGGCGCACCTCGGCGTGGCGCGCTCGTTCCAGGATCCGCGCCTGTTCCCGTCGTTGACCGTCGCCGAGACCCTGGCCATCGCCTGCGAACGTGCCGTGGCCGTCCCCGGAGCGGTCGAGGCCGCCGTCGGAACGCCGGCGCAACGGCGCAGCGAGCGCGCCGTGCTCGAGACCGTCGACGCTCTGCTCGAGCGGTTCGGCCTGGAGCGCTACCGCGACCACGCCGTGGCCGAGCTCTCGACAGGGTTGCGACGCGTGGTCGACCTGGCGGGCATCGCCGCCGGCCGACCGTCGATCGTGCTGCTCGACGAGCCGTCGAGCGGGTTGGCCCAAGCAGAGGTCGAAGCGATGGGTTCGCTGCTGCGGCGCCTGCGCGACGACCTCGACCTGACGATCGTCCTGGTCGAGCACGACATGCCCCTGGCGGCGTCGCTCTGCGACCGCCTGGTGGCGATGGACCAGGGACGGGTCGTCGCCGTCGGCGCACCCGAGGCGGTCCTCGCCCACCCCGAGGTGGTCGAGAGCTACCTCGGGGGTTCCGCGGCGGCGATCAACCGGTCACGACCCGCGTCGGCGATCAACCCATCAGCGCCGGCGTCGGACCGAAGTCGACCGGCAGGTTCACCGGCCGGCTGAACATCCCGAACGGCCGCAGCTCGAGCTGCTCGAGCCGTAGCTCGGCACCCGGCGGGATGACGTCGAGCGCGGCGTCGACCATGCAGCGCAGCTCGGTGCGGGCCAGGTGCACGCCGAGGCAGTAGTGCGGACCGTGACCGAAGCTCAGCAGGTTGCTGTGGTCCCGGTCGATGTCGAACACGTCGGGATCGTCGAACGCTTCGGGGTCACGGTTGGCGCCGCCGAAGCTCAACAGCAGCATCTGGCCCGCACGGACCTGCGCCCCGCGCAGATCGACGTCGCGCACGGCGTAGCGCTGCAGCCCGCCCGGGCCGCCCATCGTGTGGCGCAACACCTCATTGACCGCCTGGGGTAGCAACGACCGATCGGCCCGCACCCGCTCGAGCACATCGGGCATGAGGAGCAGGGTGAGCAACGCCACCATGCCGCCGAGCGCCGTGGTCTCGCTCCCGGCGCTGATCAGCGCCGTCACCAGCAGCACGATCTCGTCGGCGGTCATCGTGTCGCCCATGTCGTGGGCCTGCACCAGGTCCGAGATCAGGTCATCGCGCGGCTCGGCGGCACGCTCGCCGGCCAGCCGCCGGACCCACGCCGAGAGCTCGAGCAGCGCCGGTTCGGCCGCCGCCTGCTCCTCAGGCGAGGCGAACGGGATGGCAGCGCCGATCAGCGCCTGGGCCAGCTCACGGAACCGCCGCTCGTCCCCGTCGATCGCCGGGATGCCGGTGATGCGCGAGATGACGGTGTTGGGGATCGGCTCGGTGTACTCCCCCATCAGGTCCACGACCCCCGTGCGTCCGGCGAGCGGGGCGGCGAACCGGGCGACCACCTCGCGGATCTGGTCCTCCATCCGTGCGATCGCCTTGGGTGTGAAGGCCTTGGAAACGAGCCGGCGCACGCGCGCGTGCTCGGCGCCCGACAGCGCCAGGATCGAGTTGTCGGTGACCCACGCCAGGTAGCTGCCGGGCTCCGGCGGCACGTGCCCCTCCCAGGCCCGGAGGTCGGGTGTGGCGATGTCGGGGTCGTTCAGCAGACGCTTCACGTCGTCGTGGCGGGTCACGAACCAGCAGCCCAGCTCCGGCACCCAGTGCACCGGGTCCTCGGCGCGCAGGCGCGCGATCTCGGGATAGGGGTTCATCATGAACTCGTCCGTGAACAACGTCGGCGTCTCGGCGTCGATCGCCATGGCATCCCCCCGGGTGTGGCGCGGCCCCGCTGGCCCCCCTGGCTACTGATACATAGGCATTAGCTCGTGTCAACCCCAGGCGGCGTGCCGCCCGCCTACGCTGCCGGCCATGCGTGCCGCCGTGCTGACCGAACCGGGTGCCCCGCTCGCCGTCGTCGACCTCGAGGATCCGACGCCGACCAAAGGCGAGGTGCTCCTGCACGTCGACGCCTGCGGCATCTGCGGGTCGGACCTCCACGCCGCCGACGTGCTGCCGCTGCCGGGCCTGGTGATGGGCCACGAGCTGTGCGGCACCGTGGTCGACGTCGGCCCCGGCGTGGAGGGCTGGGCACCGGGTGACCGCGCCGCGGTGTTGTCGCTGGCGACCTGCGGGACGTGCGCCGCCTGCCTCACCGGGCGCGTGCGCAAGTGCGCCACGGCGCAGATGGTCGGCATCGAGCGCCCGGGCGGGTACGCCGAGCTGACGACGATGCCGGCACGGGATCTGCACCATCTCCCCGACGCCGTCGATGCCCGGCTCGGCGCCCTCGTCGAGCCCCTGGCGGTGGCGCTGCACACGGTGCAGCGGGCCGAGATCGGCATCGGCGACAACGCCCTCGTGCTCGGTGGCGGGCCGATCGGCGCCGCCGTGGCGCTGTGGCTCCGCCAGGCCGGCGCCCACGAGGTGATCGTGTCCGACCCGGTGGCGCACCGGCGCGAGCTATCGCTCGCCGTAGGTGCCACGGCCGTCATCGACCCGGTGGCCGAGGACGTGGCGAGTGCCGCAGCGGCCCGGTGCGGGGGCGCGCCGCCCAAGCACGTCATCGAGTGCGTGGGCCTGCCCGGGCTCATCCAGCACGCTGCCGACGTGGCGCCCGTCGATGGCATCGTCACCGTCGCCGGCGTCTGCATGGCTCCCGATCAGATGGTGCCGTTCACGATGATGGCCAAGGAGCTCGACGTGCGCTTCGCCTTCTACTACACGCGGCCGGAGTTCGACGCCGTGATCGACCTGCTGGCGCGCGGACGTGTCGACGTCGAGCCGCTCGTGACCGACGAGATCGGCCTCGACCAGCTGCCCGAGGTGTTCGAGTCGCTCAAGCGGCCGAGCGAGCAGGGCAAGGTGCTGATCACGCCGTGACGGGCCGGGCGGGCTCGGTTGCCCGACGCACGGACGCCGGTGACCGTCCCGCGACGACGAGGCCGATCAACGCCACGGCCGCCGCTGCCATGAACACGACGCTCACCGCAGACGCCGGCGAGGCCCCGCGCTCGACGAGGCCGGACACGACGGCGCCCGCAGCGCCGGTGCCCAGCGCGATGCCGAGGGTCTCGGACAACTGCAGCGAGGCCGACGTCGCCCCCTCGTCGCCCACCGGGGCCGTGGCCAGAACCGAGCCGGTGACGGCGCCGTACACCGTGCCGATGCCGATGCCGCCGAGTCCCCAGGCCAGGAAGGCAACCGCCGCAGGCACCGATGCCGCCATCGTGATCGCCATGCCCGCCAGCGCCAGGGCCAAGCAGCCGAACCCGACACGGCACAGCATCACGGGCCCGACCCGCAGCACGGCCCGGGCCTGGATCCAGGATCCGACCGTCCACATCAGCGACACCGTGGTGATGACGAGGCTGCCCACCCAAACCTCGGTACCGCGCCCCTCGACCATGGCGTAGGGCACGAAGGCGTCGGCCGAGAAGAAGGCCACGACCAGCAGGCCCTTGAGCGCCACGCCCGCCGGGACGCCGCGCTCCAGGCGCAGCGTGCCGCGTGGCGTGAGCCGGCTGAAGGCCCACATCGTGCCCACCAGACCGCCGACGAGCATCGCGGCACCGGCGACGCCGTCGATGCTGGCGCCGGCGAGCGTGACAGTGGCTGCCGCGGTCAAGCCCAGCGTCAACGGGATCCGCCGATCCGGCCGGGATGGGGCCGTGGCGGTGACCTCCGGAACGTCCCTGGCGTCGTCGCCCCGAGCGGCGGCCGGGGTGGTCGGCGACGGCACGACCCGCACCGCCCGCACGGCCAAGGTGCCGGCCAACGCCACGAAGGGCAGCAGCCCGGCGAACACCCAGCGCCAACCGACGTGCGCGCCGACGAAGCCGGCGAGGGCCGGCCCGAAGACGGCAGGGACGACCCAGGCGGTGGACACGACGGCGAACATGGCCGGTCGCAGGTCGTCGGGATACGCCCGACCGATCACGGCGAACGCCACGGCGGGGATGGCGCCGGCGCCGATGCCCTGCAGGACACGCGCCCCGACCAGCACGCCCATCGACGGCGCCACCGATGCGACGACCAGTCCGGCGGCGAACACGATCAAGCCCAAGGCGAGCGGTACGCGCACCGGTCCGGTGTCGATGAGGCGCGCCACGAGCGAGATGCCGACGAGCTGCCCCAGGAAGAAGGCGCTGAACACCCAGCCGTACAGGGTGAGATCACGCAGGTCCTGCTCCACCAGCGGCATGACTGCCGCCACCGAGAGCGCCTCGATGGCGGCGACGAAAATCGTGAGGAACAGCCCGATCGTGAGCGCACGCCATGCCGGTGCCAGGATGCCGTCGTCGCCGCGCACCCGTCCACGCTAGGCCGCGGGTCGGTCGTCCCAGCGCCCAGTTCCCGGCAGTTCCGCCAGCCGAAAGACCCATCCTCCGTCGTTCTGGTAGTGAAACCGCGTCGAATTCCGACCGGTTACCGCACCAGAACGGATGGTTCAGCCGGGGAGGTCTCGGGGGTGGATCAGCCGCTCGAGCGTGGCCGACCCATCGGTGCGCACGGATCGCCACTGGTCGACCGGCACGTCGATGACGCCGAGCGACGCCGTCAAGTAGTCGTGCACCTCGCCGGTGAGGTCTGCCGAGAGGTCCTCGAACCCCGGGTTGTGTCCGGCGAGCAGCACGGTGTCGTGCACGTCGGGCAGGCCACGCACGACGGCGAGGACACCGGCGGCGCCGAAGGTGTACAGCCGCGGGTCGGTTTCAGCACGCACCCCGAGCGCTTCGGCGACGGCAGCAGCGGTCGTCGCCGCCCGGGTCGCCGGCGAGGTGATGATGCAGCTGACGCCCAGCTCGGCACGGCGCAGGTATCCAGCCATGCGGTGTCGGGCTCGCTCGCCGCGGCGGTTCAGCGGCCGGAGCTCGTCGGGCAGGGCCGGATCCGACCAGTCGGACTTGGCGTGACGGAGCAGCAACAAGCGCTTCACGGCCCGGGACCGTACCGGGCCAGAGCTGGGCCGCGCCCGGGCTCCCGTTCGTCCCCAGACGCGGCAGCGCCGCCAGAACCTGAAGGAACTGGCGGCACCACCTGGCGGGCCATCGCACGAGCTCGGCGGCGGCGGCTGCGTTGCTCGTGCCCGTTCGGCGGAACGGGGCCCCACCCATGCCGGCGTGTTGGTGATGCTCTCGGCACAGAGCAGCACCGCCGGCTCCATCACGCTAGTTCAGGCCTGCTGCATGATCAACCCTGGGATCAGGTAGTTCCGCCCACAACCATCTGAAAGACAATGAACGGTTCCGGCAGGCCACGGGCAGATGGATCGACCGGTCAAGCGAGCGCCCCCGGCAGGATTCGAACCTGCGACCGCCGGATTAGAAGTCCGATGCTCTGTCCAGCTGAGCTACGAGGGCGTGGACGCGCCAGCGTAGGGCGCGGACCCGTCGTCGAGCCGGTTCGATTGGAGGTCGTGCTCAGCCGGTGCGACCGTCGGGCGGACCACCCCGCCGGGACCGACCGTCGACCCCGTGCGGACGAGTCGGCGACACCGACCGGTTTGCCAGCCCCGCCTTGCGCTGCCGATCGAGGGCCACCAGGGCCACGCCGCCGATGGCCAGCAGGCCGCCGATGACCGTCAGCGGAAGCGTGTAGGGCGTGATGCCGGTGGCCGGCAGCGAGCCCGACGAGATGACCGCAGCCGCCGTCGTGGTCGTGGTCAGCGCCCCGGCGAGGGCGGTGACGTTGAACGGAGCGCTGATCGTGACGATGCTGCCCGCGAGGTCCAACCCGGTGAGCGTCACCGTGTGATTACCCACCGGGAAGTTCGCCGGAATCGTCCAGTTGTGCTGCAGGCTGCCGAGCGAATCGGCGAGCGCCACGCCGAGGTCCGTCGGGTCCGAGAAGACGACGATGCCCACCTCGGCGCCCGGCATCCAGCCGCCCGTGTCCATCAGCATCGTGGCGCCCTGCTGGTAGGTGGTGTTGTCGAGGTCGAGCCACACGGTGTTCGCCACGGTGGTCCCGGTCGTCGGGGGCGCCGTCGTGGGCGTCGTGGTGCCGGAGCCGGTGACGGTGAAGTCCTGCGGTTGGTACGTGTCGAGGATCGTGGCGTCCGACAGCGCCGCCTGGTTGATGGGGGTGCCGACGCAGAAGGCCCAGAAGGTGATGACGCCGGGCGCCGCATCAGCCGGGATGTCGTAGGTCAGCGACCAGTCGCCGAGCTCGACGTCGACGGGCGCCGAGGCCAGCACATCGGCGTCCGAGGGCGTCGGGGTGTTGGCGATGATGGCGGTGTCGGCGCCGACGGAACAGTCCGTGATCGACGAGAACGAGACCGTGGTGCTCGCCGGCCCCGAGGTCGGCGACATCGAGAACGTCAGCGAACCGAGGCCCGCACTCGCGGGAGCGGCCAGCAGCCCGGTGGCACCCACCAGCACGGCGAGCGTCGCCACCAGGACGGCGCGGGGTCGGATGGTCGATCGCATGCTCACCCTCCACAGCAGTGCACACATAGAGCCGGACCGACCCTACCGCGCCGACGCCCCCCTCCGACAGGTTCGACCCCCGAACCGGATTCCGCGCTGGTCGCCGGCGCGCCTATGCTCGGCGATCCCACGGTGGCTGTAGCTCAGTCGGTTAGAGCGCCAGGTTGTGGTCCTGGAGGTCGGGGGTTCGATTCCCCTCAGCCACCCCACACGGGCCGCGGGACACCCTTTTTGGGCCGCTCCCCCGGTGCCGTACACTTCACAGCTTCATCGGTCTTGCGCCTCTAGCTCAATTGGCAGAGCAACGGACTCTTAATCCGCAGGTTCTGGGTTCG
>CAZYKR010000047.1:0-19804 GCA_964648005.1 uncultured Iamiaceae bacterium | reverse complement strand
GAACTCTGGCCGTATCTGCGAGACCGACGCGCCAGACTCGCCGCATGCCCATCCGACCGGCAACCCCCGACGACGCGGGCGTGGTCACCCGGCTCCGCCTCGAGTTCCTCGCAGCTGAGCGCGGCGTGGACCGGTCCTCGTTCGACGCGGCGTTCGTGGCGCAGACCGGACGCTTCGTCGCACGGCGCCTCGCCGACGGCACGCTGCCGTCGTGGATCGCCGAGGACGACGGCGGCCGGCCGGTCGGTGTCGTTTCGATGGTCGTGCACGACATGCAGCCCCGACCTGGCGACGCGCGCACGCTCGAGGGCTACGTCATCAACATGTACGTCGTGCCGCCCGCTCGCCGGACGGGCATCGGCAGGGACCTGCTCGACGCCTGCCTGGCCTGGGCGCGCACCAACGGCGTGCGCCGGGTCACCCTGGTGGCGACCGACGACGGTCGGCCCATGTACGAGCGCCGCGGCTTCGTGCTGAACCCCGCCTTCATGGAGGTCCCGATCGCCGACTGAGCCGGCGCGACCCGTCATGCCGCCGGGCGGGTACGTTGTGGCGCCATGAAGGTCCTGGGCATCGACATCGGCGGCACCGGCATCAAGGGGGCCGTGGTCGATACCAAGCGCGGCGTGCTCAAGTCCGACCGCCTCCGCATCCTCACCCCCCATCCGGCCACCCCCGACGCCGTGGCTGATGTCGTGGCCCGCATCGCCAAGCACTTCGATTGGGACGGACCGGTCGGCACGGCGTTCCCCGGCGTCGTGCGCGACGGCACCGTGCACACGGCGGCCAACCTCGACGACGCCTGGGTCGGGCAGTCGGCGACGGAGGCCTTCGCCGCCGCCACCGGCGCCTCGGTCGTCACCTGCATCAACGATGCCGACGCCGCCGGCGAGGCCGAAGCGGCGTTCGGTGCGGCCAAGGGGGTCGCCGGGGTCGTCATCGTCGTGACCCTCGGCACCGGTATCGGCTCGGCCGTGCTGGTCGACGGCCGCCTGATGCCCAACACCGAGCTCGGTCACCTGTCGCTGCACGGTGACGACGCCGAGCACTACGCCGCCGAATCGGTGCGCGAGACCCAGGCGCTGAGCTGGGAGGACTGGGCGGCGCGGGTCAACGAGTACCTGCACCTCGTCGAGAACCTCTTCTGGCCCGACCGGTTCGTCCTGGGCGGCGGCGTGTCCAAGCAGGCCGACAAGTTCATCCCGCTGCTCGACGTGCGCACGCCGGTCGTGCCGGCGGAGCTGCGCAACAAGGCGGGCATGGTCGGTGCCGCCGAGGTGGCCCGACGGACCGCCGCCGAGGCCCACAACCACGACGGTCGGCTCAGGCGCCGCCGCTGAGGGCACCGCGTTGCGCCGTCAGGCCCGCGAACAGGTGGTCCTGGAGGCGCACGAGATGACGGTGCGCCTCGTCGGCGTCGAACATGCCGGCGAGCGCCAGCATGCACACGCCGTGCGACGACGCCCAGAGCTCGAGGGCGATCTCGTCGGCGTCGCCGTCGAGCGCGCCGGCGTCGATGCAGTCCTGCACGCAGTCGATGAGCTGGCGCAAGGTCGACAGCGCGAAGGTCGTGTCCTCGTCGTCGGGCTCGAATCCGGCGGGCGTCGGACCGAACATCACCGCGTACAGGTGGGGATTGGCCAGCGCGTTGGCCAGGTAGGCGTCGCGCTGGGCCGCCAGCCGGTCGAGCGGATCGGGCGCGTCGGCGGCGGCGAGCCGGTCGCCGAGGCGGCGGAAGCCCTCGAGGTAGATCGAGCGCACGAGCTCGCCCTTGTTGCCGAGCAGCGCGTAGATGGCGGTGGTCGAGGTGTCGCACGCCGCCGCCACGCGCCGCACCGACACCCCCCGGGGACCCTCGGCGGCGAGCAGTTCGGCGGCGGTCTCGATGAGCCGGTCCCGCAAGGCGTCGTCGTAGGTGCGGGGTCGTGCCATCGCTTGACACCGTAACACCGACGGTGTTACATAACAGCGTTATCAAACGTGCCGGCCGATGGAGCCGTGTCCGAGGGGGAGCCATGACCACCACCGACGCCGACGAGACCACCAACGTCTACCTCAGCGACAACTTCGCCCCGGTGGCCGAGGAGGTGACCGTCACCGACCTCGACGTCGTCGGCGCCATCCCGGCCCAGCTCGACGGGCGGTACGTGCGCACCGGTCCCAACCCGATCGCCCCCGATCCGTCCAACCACCACTGGTTCGCCGGCGAGGGCATGGTGCACGGCGTGCGCCTGCGCGACGGCAAGGCCGAGTGGTACCGCAACCGGTACGTCCGCTCGCCCCAGGTGACCGGGGCGCTGGGCGAGCCGGCCGTGCCGAGCGACGAGGGGGGCCTCGTTCCCGGCCTCGGCAACACGAACATCGTCCACCACGCCGGTCGGCTGCTCGCCCTGATGGAGCTGAGCCTGCCGTTCGAGCTCTCGCCGGACCTCGACACGGTGCGCGCCACCAACCTCGGCGGACCGCTCCCCGCCGGCATCAACGCCCACCCCAAGTTCGATCCGGACACCAACGAGCTGCACGTGATGGCCTACTCGTTCGCCGAGCCGACCCTGCGATACCACGTCATCGGCACCGACGGCGTGCTGCGCCGGACCGAGGAGCTGACGCTCGGTGCGCCGGTCATGGTCCACGACATGGCGATGACCGACTCGTCGGTGATCGCCTTCGACCTGCCGGTCGTGTTCTCGCTGGACCTGGCGATGGCGGGCCGCTCGATGCCGTTCGTGTGGGACCCCGAGTACACGCCGCGCGTCGGCATCATGCCCCGCAGCGGCACCGGCGCCGACACGGTCTGGATCGAGCTCGACGAGCCTTGCTACGTGTACCACCCGCTCAACGCCTACGACGACGACGGCCGCGTGGTCATGGACCTCGTCGTACACCCCAAGGCCTTCGCCAACACCGAGCGCGAGCCGAGCCAGGGGGAGCC
Source organism: uncultured Iamiaceae bacterium (assembly GCA_964648005.1). Classification (GTDB taxonomy): domain Bacteria; phylum Actinomycetota; class Acidimicrobiia; order Acidimicrobiales; family Acidimicrobilacustridaceae; genus JAGQTE01. Next base: position 16,872 of record CAZYKR010000047.1, on the reverse strand, counting down.
GTCGATGCAGCGGTGGGTCCTCGACCCGGCGGCGGGCACCTGCAGCCGCACCGTCATCGACGAGCGAGGCCAGGAGTTCCCCCGCGCCGACGAGCGTCTCGCCGGGCGCCGGCACCGCTACGGCTACAGCGTTGCCGTGCCCGAGCTGGCCGGGCTCGGTGGGGGCCAGGGCGGGCCGGGCGGCACGCTGCTCGGCTACGACGTCGTCGCCGGCACGGTCGCCGAGCACCACTTCGGCGCCGGGTGCACGCCGTCGGAGTTCGTGTTCGTGCCCGCCGCGCCGGACGCCGCCGAGAACGAAGGCTGGCTGATGGGCTACGTCCACGACGGCGCCACCGACACGTCGAGCCTGCAGATCCTCGACGCCACCGACGTGGCGGCGCCGCCGGTGGCGCGCGTCGAGCTCGGCCATCGGGTGCCGCAGGGCTTCCACGGCAACTGGATGCCCGAGACCTCGTTGCGCTGACCGGCTAGAGCAGGCCGTGGATCGTGGCCAGGTCCGTCTGCTGGATGCGCTGCACCTGCGCCGCCGTGCGCGGGCCGTACGTGGCGTTGCCCAGCGACGTGAGCTGCGTGTCGACGATCTCGGACCGGTCGAAGCTGCAATTGCCGGTGATCGGTTCGACGCCGTAGAGCTTGGCCGAGGTGAGGCCGAAGATCTTGGCCTTGATGTCGTCGGTCAGCGCTGGGTAGCCGAAGCGCTCCTGGAACTCCGGCGTGATCTGGAAGGTGGCGAGGGCGTCGATCTGATCCTGCGGCGAGCCGTACCAGATCGAGTCCGTGCCCCACACGACGTTGTCGGGACCGAAGGCCACGAGCAGCTTGCCGATGGCGTGCGCCGCGGCGTCGGGGTTGCCCATCAGCGCCCGCCACGTCGAGCCGAGCTCGGCGTAGACGTTGCCGCCCGGGCCGATGCCGTTGGCGCGCACCGACGTGATCAGCCGGTCGATGCCGTTGTCGTTCGCCTCGTCGTAGGGGCCTTCGACACCCCAACCGATGTCGAAGCCCGAGTGGTACACGACGAAGCGCATGTCGGGGTGCTTGGCGGCGGCCGGGCCCACGTCGCGCGGGTGGGCGTAGGGGCTGCCCACGCCGAAGCCCTTGTGGACGGCGATGATGTTCGGCCCCAGCTCGCTGGCGCGCTGGATGAACGCCTCGCCGACCTGCGGCGCGTTCGGGTCGTGGTCGTCGAGCCACCAGCCGGGTCCGCCCCAGTGGGTGTAGGTCTTCCACGCCCCGACCGGCATCGCCGCCGAGATGGTGTTCATGTTGTCGAGCGCCTGCTGGAGCGTGCCCACCGACGGGTGTGCCTCGCCCTGCATGAGGACGCGTCCCTCGCAACCGAGCGAGTCGGCCAGGTCGATCGTGGCCTTCATGACCTCGGGGTTGAGCGGGCTGCCGGCGAACGGCAGTGCCGAGATGACGATCATGTTGGTGGCGCTGGCGTTGAACAGCAGGTCGAGGTACCAGTCGACCGAGAAGCACGCCCGCGGGTCGCCGTCGTCGCACGCCGGGTTGTTGAACTGCTCGCTGATGCCGAGGTCGGGGATGTCGTGGTTGGCGTCGAGGAAGTGCGTCTGCACGTCGAACACGAACTGGTCGCTCGACAGCAGGTCGTCGGCCACCTCGCGGTCGACCGTGGCGTCGGGCGGGACGTCGAAGGTGCCGCCGGCTCCCGAGCCGTCACCTTCGGCCGCCTTCTGCTCGGACGAGCACGCGGCCAGGACGGCCAGGGTGGTGGCGGCGCCCATGCTCGACAGCAGGAAGCGGCGCCGGCTCATCCCGAGCCGGTTGGCGTTGACCTCCGCCTGGGCCCGGGCCCGCCGGGCCGCCTCACGCACCAGCGGCGTCGGCGGTGGCGGCACGAACTCGCCGTTGGAGCAGGGCCCGAGCTTGATGGGCAGACCGGGATCGTCGTCGCGCGCCATGGCGTCCCCCTTTGATCACCGTGACGTTCGTCACCGCAACCTAGGGGCTGCGTCGTGTGGTCGTCATTCGCCGCACCGGCGATGGCGGGCTGTTAGCTTCGCCGCCCATGGAGATCGCGCTCATCATCGTCGGCAGCTTCGTGCTCATCGTCGTCATCGTCGCCCTGGTGTCGGGCCCCAAGCTCAAGAAGAAGGGCGACGAGGCCATCAACCGGGCGAAGGAGCTGATCGGCGGTGACTGGACGCTGCTCGAGCCGAAGGTGACCGGTCTCGGCACGATCCCGCCCGAGGCCGGTGGCGCGCAGGGCCTGGGCTGCCTGGCGGTGTCGGCAGATCGGCTGGCCTTCGTGACCTGGGCTCCGCAACGGGAGTTCGCACTGGATCGTTCCGCCATCACCAAGGTCGACGTCGCCGCCGCCGACGTGGGCGGGATCGAGAAGTCGACGATCATCGTGACCTTCCCGTTCGAGGACGGCGAGGCGACGGCGTCGTTCCGCATGAAGACCGGACTGCACGACTGGCTCGACGAGCTGGGCTACGACTGGGGCCCCGACGGTCGACCGGTCGCCGACGACGCCGCGGACGACGACGACGACTGATCGCCCCTGGGCTGAGCGTCACCAGCCGGAGAACGTCGGATCCCGCCGCTCCATGAAGGCAGTCATGCCCTCGCGTGCATCCGTCGACCCGTTGACCAGCTCCTGCGCAAACGCCTCCTCGTCGAAGGCGGTGGCGCGACTCGACTCGAACGAGCGGTTGCACAGCCACTTGGTCATCGCCAACGCCTTCGTGGGCAGGGAGCAGAGCCGATCGGTCAGAGCGGCGACGGCGCCGTCGAGCTCGTCACCAGGCACCACTTGCATCGCCACCCCGAGCCGGTGGGCGTCGGCCGCCGACAGGTCATCACCGAGGAGCAGGAGCTCTTTGGCCTTGTGCAGCCCGACGGCGCGCGGCAACAGGTAGGCGCCGCCCGCGTCGGGCATGATCCCGCGGCGGACGAACACCTCGATGATGCGGGCGTGCTCGGCCATGACGACGAAGTCGCAGGCGATGGCCAGCTGTGCGCCCCCGCCGGCCGCCGCGCCGTTGACCGCGGCGACCACCGGCTTCTCGCAGTCGAGGACGGCACCGACGAGGCGCTGCCATCCGCGGCGGATGAGGCGGGCGGCGTCGCCCACGGCCCGATCGGGCGCGCCGGACGGACGCGTCGCCGGTGCCGGTCGTGGGCCGCCCAGGTTGGCGCCGGTGCAGAAGTGGCGTTCGCCGGCACCGCGCAGCACCACGGCGCGGACCGCCAGATCGGCCGACGCCTCCTCGAGCAGGTCGCCGATGCGGTCGCGCATGTCCCAGGCCAGCGAGTTGCCCTGCTCGGGTGCGGCGATGGTGATGTGGGCCACGCCGCCGTCGACGGTGTAGGTCACCCGTTCGGTCACCGGGGCGATGGGTCGGTCCTCGGCCATGGCGCTCCTCCTGGTCGGTGGCGGCGGCGCGGGACCATACCGTAAGGTGACGCTCACGTCAGGTTTGCGGAGGGGAGCGACCGAGCGGTGCAGCTGAGCTGGAGCGACGAGGACGAGGCGTTCCGCCGCGATCTGCGAGCCTTCCTGGACGAGCACTGCCCGCCCGAGGCGCGGCGGGGCAAGGACTTCATGGGTGAGGGCGTCGACGGCGTGCCGGACTGGGCTCGTGCCTGGCAGGCGACGTTGTTCGACCACGGATGGATGATCCCGGCCTACCCGCCGGAGCTGGGCGGACGCCACGCCACGCCCACCCAGACGCTGCTGTACCTCGAGGAGCTCGCCGACCAGGGCATCGTCCGGTCGGTGCACTTCGGGGGCTACGCCATCGTCGGGCCCTCGCTGCTCGAGTTCGGCGACGAGGCGCAGCGGGCCCTGGCGCCCGCCGCCATCCGCGGCGACACGGTCTGGTGCGTCGGGATGTCCGAGCCCGATGCCGGTTCCGACCTGGCGGCGCTGGCCACCCGCGCCGTCGACGACGGCGACAGCTTCGTCGTGACCGGGCAGAAGGTGTGGACGTCGTACGCGCCGTTCGCCGACATGTGCTTCTGCTACGTGCGCACCGATCCCGAGGCGCCCAAGCACAAGGGCATCTCCGTGCTGCTGATCGACATGGCGAGCCCCGGCATCGAGGTGCGGCCGCTGCGCCACATCACCGGGGCCATCGAGTTCGCCGAGGTGTTCTTCGACGACGTCGTCGTGCCCAAGGCCAACCTGGTCGGGGAGCGCAACAACGGCTGGCGCATCACGATGGGCTCGTTGGCGCACGAGCGAGGTGGGCTGTGGGTCGAGGGCGTGTTCGGCGCCCACCGGGCCCTCGAGGGGCTCGTCGCCCTGGCCCGCCGGCGTGGCCTCGACACCGATCCGGTCGTGCGGCGCCGGCTGGGTGAGGCCTACGAGCAGGTCAGCTCGCTGCGCTCGCTCGGCTACAAGGGGTTCGCCGGGTTCGCCCAGGGCTCATCCGCTCCGGAGCACTCGTTCATGAAGCTGGCCACGTCCGAGCTGCGCAAGCAGCTCTTCGAGCTGGGGATGGACCTGTGTGGCCCCGGGGGCGCCGTGGTCGACCCGGCCCGTGCCGAAGAGGATGGCAGGTGGTGGAAGGGGTTCTTCGTGGCGTTGGCCGGCACCATCGGTGGCGGCACCTCGGAGATCCAGCGCAACGTCGTTGCGACCCGCGTCCTCGGCCTGCCGCGGTCGTGAGGCACGACGTGGAGGGAACCGTGAGGGAGCAGCCATGGACTTCACGCTGACCGACGAGCAGGAGCTGCTGCGCGACACGGCTCGGGCGCTGGCCACCAAGGAGTGCCCTCCGGCGCTGGTGCGGGCCCACGCCGACGATCCCACCGTCGCCGATGCCCTGTGGCAGGCGCACCTGCGCGACTGGGTGGCGCTCGGCACCGGACCGCTGGTGGACCTCGCCCTGTTCGCCGAGGAGCTGGGCCGGGTCCTCGCCCCCGGCGCGTTCGTGCCGACGGCGGCGCTGTTCGCGCCGCTGGTGGACGAGGCCGGCACGCCCTGGGCCGACGTCGCCGCCGCCGTCGCTGCCGGGACGCGGTCCGGCACGGTGGCGCTGGCCGGCGGCGACGGCGTGTGGGACGCCGGTCGCCTGGTCGATGGCCCGCTGCGCACCTGGGTCCTGGAAGCCGACCGCGTCGACACCGTGGCGATCGTCGCCGCTGCCGGGCCGGACTCGGCGCGCGTCGCCCTCGTCGACGCGGCGGCGATCGCACCACGATTGGTCGAGACCCTCGACACGACGCGTCGGGCGTTCGAGATCGAGGTGCCCGCCGACGCCTTCGCCGGCGACCACCCGGTCGTCGAGGTGCCGCGCGCGGCGGTGCAGCGCGTCATCGACCGAGCCACGGTGGTGGTGGCCGCCGAACTGGTCGGCGTGGCACGGTGGCTGCTCGACACGTCGGTCGCCTACGCCGGCGAGCGCGTCCAGTTCGATCGACCGATCGGTGCGTTCCAAGGTCTGCAGTTCAAGCTGGTCGACATGGCGCTCGACGTCGAGCGCGCCACGGCCGCCGTGTACGCCGCCGCCATGGCGACCGACGCCGAGGTTCCCGAGCGCCATCGCCTGGTGCACGTGGCCAAGGCGGCGGCCGGGCGCGCCGCCCGCCATGCCGCCCGGGACGGGCTCCAGGTGCACGGGGGCATCGGCTACACGTGGGAGCACGACCTGCACCTGTACCTGCGGCGCGCCTACGCCGGCGATTACCTGCTGGGCTCAGCCACCTGGCACCACGACCGCCTCGCCGGGCTCCTCCTCGGCTGAGCGCCCGGCGTCCTCGATCGCCGGAGCGCCGTCGGCCTCCGGTTCGAAGATGCGGATCGGCCGGGCGCGGCCGCGGACCTTGACCGTGCCGGCCGGACGCCAACCGACGGCGCCGTCCCCGGCGATGCGGATGGTGTCCTCGGACGTCAGCACCGACGTCGTCCGACCCTTGGCCATCTCGGTGAGGCGCGACGCCACGTTCACGGCGTCGCCCACGACCGTGTACTCGTAGCGATCGGTCGTGCCGACGTTGCCGGCGACCACCCGACCCGTGGCCACGCCGATGCCGACGCTCGGTGCCTCGGGCAGCTTGGCCACCTCGGCGGGGATGGCGGCGGCGGCGCGCAGGGCGTGCGCGGCGTGGGCCTCCAGCGGGACCGGGGCACCGAAGATGCACAGCGCGGCGTCGCCCTCGAACTTGTTCACCCAACCGCCCTCGGCCATCACCACACGGATCACGACCTCGAAGAAGGCGTTCAGCTCGGCGACGACCTCGCTGGGTGAGTGCTGCTCGGTGAAGGCGGTGAAGCCCTCCAGGTCGACGAAGAGGGCCGTGATCTCGCGCTCGGACCCGCCGAGCTCGACGGCACCTGCCTCGAGCGCCCGCTGGGCGACGTCGATGCCGACCTGCCGGCCGAACAGGTCGGCGAGGCGCGCCCGCTCCCGCAGGCCATCGACCATGTTGTTGAACCCGACCTGCAGGCGTCCGAGCTCGCCGACGTTGGTGATGTCGACCGACACGTCGAGGTTCCCGTCCTCGACCTGCTCGAGGGCCAACGCCACCTCCGTGACCGGGGCCGAGACGGCACCGGCGGCGGCACGCATGACGATGCCGCCGGCGAAGACGCAGCCGATCACCACCAGGCTCAGGCGGCGGCCGGTGTCGGTCGATGCGTCCTCGATGGTCCAGGGGGCCAGGCCGACGGCGAGCAGTGGCACCGCCGAGCCGATCCACCACGCCAGCATGATGCGCGTCGTGATCTCGCGCCGCCACCGGGGCAGCGTGGCGCCGGCCAGGGCGAGCGCCACGATCGGCCGGAAGTGGCGCTCCAGCAAGGCGTAGAGCAGCGCGCAGGTGACGAGGCCGGCGAGCGCGATGCCGACGGCGATGCGCCACACGTCGTCGTTGAGCGCGCCGAACACGACGGCCGCGCCCATCCAGCCGATGAAGGCCGAGAAGGTCTGCTTGAGCGGCTGACCGACCGTGTCGATGCGCTCCTGGGTGGTGGGCGCTCGTCCCTCCCGGACCCACTCCAAGGCCTTGTGGAGGAGGTGCGCGTTGATGGGCGCTGCCACGGCGACGGTGACGGCCACGAACAGCGCGAACACGGCCAGGTTCAAGCCGAGCTGCTGCTCGTCTGCCAGCTGGGAGGGGGCGACCAGCTTCAGGTACACGACGACCACGGCGGCGCCGGCGGCGTTCGCCAGCAGATCCAACAGGATCACTCCACGCACCGCGGCGCGTGCCTGTAGCGGCCGGGGGTACCGTTCGACGGCGCCGTCACCCATCGACCGCCGAGTGTAGGGACGCGGCCGGCGCCGGGTCAGGTCCCGCGGCGTCGCATCGGTCACGTCCGCTCGTGCCCCGGGCGGCAACGCACCTTCCGGCCGGCCAAAGTTGACGCACGTGTCAGGTGGGATACCATGCCCGGCGCAGCGATCGACGACCGACGGCGAGGCGACATGGCACTGCAGTACGACGACGTGCAGGTGGGCGACGAAGCACCGTCGATCACGCATGCGCTGACGCGCACCGACCTCGTCAAGTACGCCGGCGCGTCGGGGGACTTCAACCCCATGCACCACGACGAGGTGGCGGCCCAGGCGGCAGGCCTGCCGAGCGTCTTCGGGCACGGCATGTTGTCGATGGGTCTGCTGGGCAAGGCGATCACCGACTACGTCGGCGTCGAGAACCTCCGCTCCTACCAGGTGCGATTCACCAAGCAGACCTGGCCGGGGGAGGAGCTGACCACGTCGGTCGTCGTGGCGGACAAGCGTGCCGACGACGGGGAGCAGGTCGTCGAGCTGACCGTGCGTCTGGCCAACGCCGACGGCGAGGTCAAGGTCGAGGGAACGGCGGTGGCGACCGCCGCCTGAGCTCGCGGGAGATGGGGGATCTGCGGCTTCGGCCGCAGACGGCTGGTGCCGGGCGCGCGACGCAAGCGCCCGGCACCAGTCGTTCCCGGCACCGGGCGCGCCGAGTCAGCCGGGAGGCCCGACCGAAAACCTGACACGCGTGTTAGGTTTCGCGCCCATGACGATGACCGTGCTTCCGCATCGCGACTCGCTGGGGGTGTCGGGGGCTCGCCAGCTCATCGACGGCGCCTGGTCCGAGGCCACCGGCGAGCGGTGGGACCACATCCACCCGGCGACGAACGAGGTGGTCACGTCGTTCCCACTCGGCACGGCGTCGGACGTCGACCGGGCGGTCGCCGCAGCCCGGCGCGCCTTCGACGAGACGGACTGGCCGCGCTGGAAGGCCCGGGACCGGCGGCTGCTGCTGCAGCGGTGCGCGGCACTGCTCGAGGCGCACGGCGACGAGCTCAACCGACTGCAGACGCTCGACAATGGCATGCCCGTGTCGTTCTCGGCGATCTACCAGGTGTCGAGCCAGTTCGCCGCTGACGCCTTCGACCACCACGCCGGGTGGGTCGACAAGATCACCGGCGACACCCTCCCCACCTACACCGGCGGCGACGGCCTGTTCCTCACGCTGCGCGAGCCGGTCGGCGTGGTCGGGGCGATCATCCCGTGGAACGCGCCGCTGATGCTGTTCGCCCAGAAGGTGGCGCCGGCGCTGGCCGCCGGCTGCACCGTCGTGGTCAAGCCGTCGGAGTACGCCAGCCTGACGGCGGTGCGCATGACCGAGCTGCTGGTGGAGGCCGGGGTGCCTCCGGGGGTCGTCAACCTCGTGCTCGGCACCGGTCCCGAGGTCGGCGAGGCCATCATCACCCACCCGGGTGTCGACAAGGTGACCTTCACCGGCTCGCGTGCCGTCGGGTCTCGGGTCATGGCCGCGGCTGCCGAGCGCATCGCCCGCGTCTCGCTCGAGCTGGGTGGCAAGAGCCCGAACATCGTCTTCGACGACGTCGACGTCGGCGGGACGGCCGCCGCCCTGATGGGCATGGTGTCGATGGGGCTGTCCGGGCAGGGCTGCGTGTGCCACACGCGGGCGCTCGTGCAGGACACCGTCTACGACGAGATGATCGACGCCTGCGCCGCCATGGCGGCCATGTCCGTCCTCGGCGACCCGTTCGACCCCGGCACCACGTCGGGGCCGATCATCAACGGCCGACAGCTGGCACGCGTCGAAGGGCTCATCGCCGATGGTCGGGACGAGGGTGCACGGCTCGTCGTCGGCGGCGACCGGCCCGGCGGCGACCTGGCAGCCGGCAACTTCGTCAATCCGACGCTCTTCGCCGACGTGGACAACGCCATGACGATCGCCCGGGAGGAGATCTTCGGACCGGTGCTCGCCATGATCCCGTTCCACGACGAGGACGAGGCCATCCGCCTCGCCAACGCCACCGACTACGGCCTCGGCGCCTCGGTGCAGACGAACGACGTGAAGCGAGCGATCCGGGTCGCCCAGGCGGTGCGCAGCGGCACCTTCGGGGTGAACGGGTACACCGTCATGCCCAACGCCCCGTTCGGTGGCATGAAGACCTCCGGCGTGGGGCGCGAGGGCGGCCGGGAGGGGATCGACGCCTTCCTCGAATCGAAGACCGTCGTGATCGCCACCGGCGACTCGCTGTTCTGACGCGGCTGGTGCGGCGGTGCGCCGCGACTTCACGGCGCACGGTCGCGACGTACGGCCTACGCTGCGTCGGGCGGAACGGAGGCGTGATGGCGAACGCCGATGGGCCGGCGCCGGGCGGCGGGCCCCGGTACGAACTGGATCGGACAGCACTCGGTCGAGTGCTCGCGCACGTCGACGAGGCGGTCGTGGCGTGCGACGCGGATTGGGCCATCACCTTCGCCAGCCCATCGGTCCGCCCGATGCTCGGCTACGACCCCGAGGCGGTCGTCGGTCGCAGCCTGGTCGACTTCCTGCACCCTGACGAGGTCGAGGAGCTGCTCGAGTCGTTGCTCCGCTGGGCGGGCCGACCCGGGGCGCCGCGGGGGCAGGTCCAACGGGTGCGCAACGCCGGCGGCGACTGGGTGTCGCTGCGGTACGACACGGTCACCGGCGCCGCGGCCGAACCGCTGGGGTCGATCATCATCACCCTGCGCGAGGACAGCGCCGCGTACGCGCAGCGCGCCGACGCGCTGCAGCGGCTGGTCGGCGAGGAGCGCATCGTGGAGCTGGCCTCGATCTTCGCTGCGGTCGACGCCGACGGGTTCGACGACGCGCTCGACGAGGCGCTCGTCCTGCTGTCGGGGCTGGAATGGGTGACCCGGTTGTCCATCTGGCGATCGGAACCGTTGCGGGTCGTGCTGTTGGCGTCCTGGGAGGCGGCGGTCAACCAACCCGGCGGAGCGCTGTCGGAGTCGGTGCGGCTCGAGTCCAGCTGGATGATGCGGCGCCTGGCACAGCTCGAAGAGGTGCACATCGCCTCGGTCGACCACCTTCCCGACGACTGCGCCATGGAGCGCGAGCTGTTCGGGTCCTGGGGCGTGCACAGCGTGCTCGCCGTCCCCATGTACCGGGCCGGAGCGTTCAACGGATTGGTGATGGCCGAGTCGACCTTCGCCGGTGGCGGCCTCGGCGCCGGGCAGATCGTTGCCCTGCGAGCGGCGGCCAACATCGTCTCGGCGGCGCTCGTGCGCCACGACGTCGAGGTCGAGCTGGCGCGACGGGCGCGCAGCGATGTCCTGACCGGGCTGCCGAATCGGTGGGCGTTCGCCGACGCGCTGGCGTTGGCCACCGAGGACGTGGCGTCGCTGCGGTCGCCCGGCGTCGGCGTGGCGATGGTCGACATCGACCGCTTCAAGATGGTCAACGACGCCCTCGGCCACGGTGCCGGCGATCGCTTGCTGGGTGACATCGCCACCCGGTTGTCGGGTGCCGTGCCGCCCGACTCGATGATCGCCCGGCTGGGTGGTGACGAGCTGCTGCTCCTGCATCCGGCTTCGGCGACCCTCGACGACGCCGTCGCCGCCACCCGGGAGGTGCTCGCCGCGCTCGCGCCGCCGTTCGAGGTCGGCGGGCATCCCGTGGCCCTCACCGCCAGCGCCGGCGTCGTGCACTCCGGCGCCGGGGATACCGCGGGGTTCGTGGCCGATCCCGAGGAGCTCCTGCGCCGAGCGCACCTGGCCATGTATCGCGCCAAAGAGCGCGGCGGCGACCAACTCGAGATCGACGACGAGGCGGCCCGGGCGTCGGTGTCGCAGCGCCTGCGCCGCGAGGCGGAGCTGCGCGCCGCCGTCGAAGGCGATGGTCTCGTGGTGCACTACCAGGCGGAGTGGGATCTGCTCACCGGGCGCATCGTCGGCGCCGAGGCCTTGGCGCGTTGGGAGCACCCCGTCGACGGGCTGCTGGCCGCCGGGGAGTTCATCCCCATGGCCGAGGAGTGCGGTGTGGTCGTGCCGTTGGGCGAGCGCGTCCTCGAAGACGCCTGCGCCGCGCTCGGCCGCTGGCGCGCCGCCGGGCTGGCCGACGACTTCGTCCTCCGGGTCAACGTCTCGGCGCTGCAGCTGCGGCGCGAGGGGTTGGTCGCCCGCCTCCAGGCCGTGCTGCGCGAAGCGCACGTGCCCGCCGACGCGCTCTGCGTGGAGCTGACCGAGAGCACGCTGCTCGCCGATCCCGAGCGGTCGGTGGCGGTGCTCGAAGAGCTGCGTGCCCTGGGCGTCGGGCTGGCCATCGACGACTTCGGCACGGGCTTCAGCTCGATGCTGTACCTGAAGCGGCTGCCGCTCACCTCGCTCAAGGTGGACCGGGCCTTCGTGATGGGCCTGCCCGACGACACGCGCGATCGGGCCATCGTCGGTTCGACGGTCGAGCTGGCCTCGGCCCTGGGCGTGTCGATCACGGCCGAGGGGGTCGAGGACCTGCGCCAGCGCGACGCGCTGGTGGCGATGGGATGCACCCATGCGCAGGGCTTCTTGCTCTCCGAGCCCGAGTCCGATGCCGACTTCACCCGCCGCCTCGACCTCGCCGCCACCGACCCCGCTTGAGCAATCCGCTCGGCCGCCGTCGTCGAATCGAGTGAGCAGATTCGGTGCGATGTCGACGCATGGTGCTCGGTCGTTCGGCCGCCGGTCGTGTCAGATCCGACCGGCGCCGGTCGTGGCTCCTGCGCCGATGCGTAGGAGCAGGTCGATGGTCGATGCGCGATCGACGGTCAGCATCGCCCAGGTCAGTCGGAGCGTGCGGAACCCGGCGGCGAGCGCCTCGGCATCACGTCGACGGTCCATCTCGAAGGCGTGCCAACGCGCATGCCACCGCCGCCCGTCCGCTTCCACGATGAGCCGCCACGACCAGATGACGGCGTCGACGCGCCCCGATGCCGGTGCTCGCCATGGCAGCGCTGCTTGGAGATCGCTCGGCGGGAGTGAAGGATGCGCGAGCAGCAGGTGGAGGTGGCGCTCGAGCTCGCTCTCGGTCGGGGCCGTGCCGTCCGAGCGTGCCTCGACGACCTCGCGCAGCGCCCGGGTGCCACGAGCACGATCAGCGCTGCACTCGACGAGCCGGTCTTCGAGGTGCGCCAGGTGGACGCGTCGATCGACCAGTGCGTCGTCCACGGTGCGGGCCAGGGTCTTTGGAGGTAGCAGCGCCGCAAGGTCGACGATGGTCTGATCGACGGTTCCGATAGGGATGCCGTGCAGACGGGTGCGCCGGAACCGTCGCCGTTGCCAGACGTCGGCCAACGGGCTGCGGCGGTTGCTGCCAGGCGGCACGACCAACTCGGGTCGTGCCGGCTCGAACGGCCCGAGCTCGTGCAGCTCGGCGGCGGCGCGCCCGGCAATCGCGCTGCCGGGCACGGCCAAGGATGCGGCTCGGCAGCGGGCCTGGAACGTGGGCGGCGCACCGGCGACGGCGAGCACGCCGGGGCCGAGGCGCAGCCACTGGCCTCGCACCACGCGTGTGCGGACCATGGCGGCGGTGACGCCGACCGCTGCAGCTTGGGCGTCGGTGAATACGCCGTCCGTTTCGGCGGCGATCGATGCGACGGCGAGGTCGCGCTCGGAGGAGGCCATCGGAGCTCCCGGTTCGGAGGGAACGGAGGGGCTCGGGCTCCCGAGCGAGTTCAGGTGTCAGTGTGCCCACACGCGGCCTCGGCTGCACGCCGTTTGCCCGCCTCGCGGCGACCGTCGTCCCGTCCGCCGAATCGAGTGAGCAGATTCGGTGCGATATCGACGTCAGCTGCTCAGTCGTTCGGCCGGTGGTCGAGACGGGGCCTCAGGGGAGGTAGATGCCCACGCCGTCGGGGAAGGCGAGGCCGTCGGCCATCGTCTCCGGTGCCTGGGGCTCGCCATCGACGAAGGCGATGCGGCGCAGCGTCCCGGTCCCGTCGCCCGGTCCAGGCGACTCGCCGGGTGCGAGCACCAGGCCGATGTCGGCGTAGAAGAGGCTGCCGTCGGGCCCGGTCGCCAGACCGAGCGGCGTGCCGGTCGAGAACGGCGCGGCACCGAGCGTCTCACCGGCGGGCGGTTGGAGGATGGTGCGCACGAAGGTTCCGTCGGTCGTGTACTCGTTGATCACGCCGGTGAACACCGACGAGACGTAGAGGTTGCCGTCGGGCGCCGCGGCGAGACCCGAGGGGCTCAGCAACCCGTGGTCACCCGAGGCGATCAGCTTCGTCCCGGTCATCTCGGCCAGCGGCGCCCCGGTGTCGTCGGTGCCGCCGCAGCCGCCGGCGGCGTCGGGCCCGGTCGGGAACGGTCCGTCGTACACGTACACGCCGCCCGCTGTGGCGCCGGCCTCGTCCGACGGCCGTGCCGAAGCCACGTACACCCGGTCGTCCTCGCCGACCCAGATCGACTGGGCGGTGGCGATGTTGATGTCGAGCTTGCAGTAGGGCACCTCGGTGCGGTCGTACGGGCCGAACCACACGATGAGCTGGCCGTCGGCCGGTCCGAGCGCCTGGTTGCCGACGTCGGTCGTCAGGAGCCGGCCGTCGTCGAGGAACCCGCAGCCGTAGTTCTCGGCGTTGTCCGCCGAGCCCTGATAGGTCGGCACCAGCTTGCCGACCTGGGTCGCCTCGAGGTCGCCGAGGGCATCACCGCTGAGGTCGAAGATGCCCCAGCCCTGCAGGTCGCCGGTGCCCTGGCCCGTGTCCTCGCCGGCGATGAAGCGGTTCGGCTGGTCCGGGAAGAAGCAGATCTGGGCGTTGATGTCGAGGCCGTCCGGGTCGTCGGCAGCGTTGGTGATGACCTGCTGGCTGTCGAACGGCGGCGCCGGGTCGTAGGCATCGAGGTTGTTGCCCTGGCCGTTGAAGACGAGGTAGCCGGTGGCGTCCGAGGTCGATGCGGCGGTGCCGCCGGTGGTGGAGCCGGGCGAGGAACCGGTCGTCCCGGTGGTGGAGCCGGGCGACGCGCTGTCCGACGAGGAGCTGCAGGCGCCGAGCAGCAAGGCGCCGGCGGCGAGCACGGGCACGAGTCGGGCGGCGGGTTGGTAGCGGATGGTCATGGCGACCTCGGATCGAGCTCGTGGGGAACGGGTCATGGCGCCGGCGTGAGCGGCGGGTCGAAGGCGACGGTCGTGACCAAGCGGGCCAAGCCCTCCGCCGGCGCCGGCAGGGTCGAGGCTTCGTTGACCGCCAGGATCGTCATGCGGTTGTAGGTGGTGCGGCGGGGGAGCGCGTCGCCGGTGCACGAACCGCCGGCGCCGGCCGGGTCGCCTTCGAGGACGCACACCAGCCCCCCGACCGGGTTGTCGTCACCTTCCGACAGGTACACGGCGTACGTCACGGCACCAGCAGTTGCCGCGTCGGACCCCGGCGACAACCAGCCGTCAGGCTCGCCCAGCCCCGCGACCTCGACCGTCATCGAGAACGGGGTGGTCTGCACCACCATCGTCCCCGACGGCGTGGCGTCGGCCGGAGTGGGCTTGAGCGCGAACGGCAGCGGGCAGGCGGTGCCGATGCACGGACCGCCGCTGTTGGTCAGGTCCACGCCGGTGACGCCGGGCGCGGCCGTGGTGGTCGGCGCTGCGGTCGTCGACGTCGTGGTCTCCCCGGGCCGGGGCAGGCGTAGCTTCTGCACCCCGCCGTTGGCGATCGGCGCCGACGTGCCCGGTTCCTTGAACCCGATGGGGGCGTAGACGGCGTCACCGACCACAGCCGGTCCGGCGGCGATCACGGCGTCGACGGGATGCTCGAAGACGACGGCCCCGTCGGTCGTGCGCACGCCCCGCAGCGTGAAGTCGGTGCCGCCGATGAACGCCACGTCGTGCACGGCGCCGGGCGGCGAGTAGATGGCCTGCGCCTTCGCCTGCTGCCACGTCACGGCACCGTCGGACGTGGCGATGCCGTGCAGGTACGGCGCCGGTCCGACGGCCGTGCCGCCGACGATGGTGTCGCCGACGACGGCGGCGGCGCCGATGAACCCTCCGGTCGAGAAGTTCCCACCCGGCTCCTCCAGGCCCGGCTCCGTGGCATCGGCCCGCCACACCAGTTCGCCGTTGCCTCGGTCGAGGGCGTAGTAGTCGCCGTCCTTGTTGCCGATGCCGACCAGGTCGCGCCCACCGGCGCTGAACAGGTTGGGTGCCGAAGCGAAGTCGAGGTCGTCGTTGTTCGGTTGGTGCGGTTGGAAGATCCACCGCTCGGCACCGGTGTCGAGGTCGACGGCGACGACGGCCTCGGTGGCCGGACGCCAGATCTCGGGCGCCGACGGGCAGTTGCCCGTGCCGAAGAAGACCATCCGGCGCTGCAGGTCGGCGCTGGCCGTGCCCCACACGTCGACGCAGCCCGACGGCTCGGCACCGGCGTCGCCGTCCCACCGCCAGCGCACGTCGCCGGTGGCGGCGTCGAGGGCGACGACCCCGGCGCGGAAGCCGGGGTTGTTGTGCACATCGATGCCGGCGATGACGAGGTCCTCGACCAGGAGGAGTCCACCTTCGATCTCGGTCGGCTCGCGGTCGGAGCCGACGCCGACGTCGACGGACCAGCGCTCGGTGCCGTCATCGGCGCGCAGGGCGTGCACCGTCTTGCCGCTGGGGAAGAAGACCGTGTCGGTCCCACCGACGTCGCCCAGTGCGGCGCTCGCCGTGATCTGGCCGGCGTAGACGCCCGGGTTGGTGTCGGCTTCGAAGCGCCAGCGCTCCGTGCCGGTGGCGGTGTCGACGGCGTAGAACAGGCCCGACCAGTCGCCGAGGTACATCGTGCCGTCGTGCACGACCGGGCTCGCTGTGGCGGCGTCGGCCGTCGGGAAGAACCAGTCGACCATCAGGTCGCCGGCGGTGGTGGCGTCGATGCGGCTGGCGCAGGTCGACGTGTACGTGCGCTCGGGTCCGGCGCCGGCCTGGAGCCACGAGCAGCCGCCGTCGTCCACCGCGGCCGAGGCCGGTCCGCCGGAGCCGGCCCGATCGGCGTCCGAGACGGCGGCGTCGGTGCCACAGGCCGCAGCGGCGATGCCGAGTGCGGCCATCGCCGCCCACGCCACCATGGCGCGCCGTCCCGACGCGTTCGCTCCCGACATGCGGATCCCCCCACGGGCGCCGGAGCCGGAGACCGGCAGCCGACGAAACCTGACGTGTGCGTCATACTAGTGAGATGCCTGGAGGAGCGCTCGACGGTCGCTGCGTGGTGATCGTCGGTGCCTCGGCGGGGGTCGGCGCGGCGACCGCCCGTGCCGCCGGCGCCGCCGGGGCGACCGTCGTCGCCGCAGCACGTTCCGTTGCCCAGCTCGAGGCGCTCGCGGCGGATGCGCCCGGACCGGGGCGCGTCGTCCCGGTCCCGTGCGACGTGACCGACGAGGCATCGGTCGAGGCGTTCGCCGCCGCCGTCGATGCCACGGCTCCCGAGGGCATCGATGCCGTCCTCGTCACGGTCGGCGTCACGCATCTGGCGCCCATGCGTGACCTCGAACCGGAGGCGTTGCGTCGGATCCTCGACACGAACCTCGTCGGCCCCCACGCCGTGCTCCGGGCGCTCGTGCCCCTGCTGGCACCCGACGGCCGAGTCGGCTGCTGCTCGTCGAACGCCGTGGTCAAGCCGATGCCTGGACTCGGTGCCTACCTGGCGTCGAAGGCCGGGCTCGATCTGGC
>CAZYKR010000046.1:0-20107 GCA_964648005.1 uncultured Iamiaceae bacterium | reverse complement strand
CGTCGACCGTGCCGTTCGGGCCGACCACGACGGCGGCCGCGGCATGGTCCTGGGTGGAGAAGATGTTGCAGCTGGCCCAGCGGACCTCGGCGCCCAACGCCGTGAGCGTCTCGATCAGCACCGCCGTCTGGATGGTCATGTGCAGGGAGCCGGTGATGCGGGCGCCCGCCAGCGGCTGGGCGTCGGCGTACTCGGCCCGCAGCGCCATCAGCCCGGGCATCTCGTGCTCGGCGAGGCGGATCTCCTTGCGACCGAACTCGGCGAGGTCGAGGTCGGCGACGCGGTACTGGAGCGCGCCGGAGCCTTGGATGGTGTCGTTCAGGGACATGGTCGGACCTCCGGTCCATCACGGGCGCGCGCCCGCGGCGCGCGCGACTGGCAGTTGGAAGGTCCGAGCTGGGGCCTGCTGGCTCCGGTCAGATCAGCCCGGGAGCGCGACAGTGTAGGCCATCACGCGCTCTGGGCCAGCTCTTCCTTGAGGCGGTCGAGCACCTCGATGGGGCCCGGATCGACACCGGCCAGCTCGGCGAGGTGCAGGCTCACGAAGTCCCCCACCAGCACGAGGTCGAGCAGCTGCGCCAGCGAGCCGTCGCCCTGGGCCACGACCTCGTGCACGCTGTGCACGCTCGTGCGGAGCAGGTCGTCGACGAAGGCGAAGCGCTTGGCCAGCTGCGGATGCTCGAACTCGGTGCGGAGGTTCACGACCGAGAAGATGCTGCGGTCGACCGGCGCCGAGGCGCCCCAACCGCAGATCTCGTTGTGGCACAGCTCCGGCGACACGTTGGCGAACGCCGGCGCCTTCACGTTCTCGTTGACCTGGCACTTCCAGCGGTAGGCCGCCGCCGCGCCGAGCCCGCCGCCGCCGTAGACGATCGGCACCGTGCCGGCCACCGCCTCGGCCACGGTCCGGGCGATGCCGCCGTCGAGCAGCTCGTCCCGACGGAGCTTGAGCTGGTGCACGGCCGCCTCGATCCACGAGGTGGCGCCGGGAAAGAGCCCGACGCGCTCGAGCACCAGCAGCGGGGGGATCCCCACGGCGCCGATGCCGGCGCGCGGCATCGGGATGGGCGGCAGCGCGATGTGCGGCATGGACCACCCCCGCGCCAGCTCCGCCAGCTCCCCGCCGCTGCTCAGCGCCACGACGTGGGCACCCTGCAACATGGCGTTGGTGGCGGCGTCGATCGTCTCCTCGGTGTTGCCCGAGCACGACACGGCGAACACCAGGGTGCCCTCACCGATGAAGTTGGGGATGGCATAGCCCTTGTGCACGACGACCGGCACCGGCATGAACGGCCCCGCCACCTCGCGCACGAGGTCGCCGGCGATGCCGCTGCCACCCATGCCCATCACCACGACGTTCTCGATCTCGTCGTGCGCCGGCAGCTCCTCGATGCCGTCGGCGAGGGTGGTCGCGTGCTCGACCTGCTCGGGCAGCCCGGCGTGGAGGTCCCACATGCCGACGCTGTCGAGCCGGGCCATCAGGCGGGCGTCCCCGTGCTCGGCACGCCGTCGGCTTCGGCCTTGGCATCGAGGCGCGCCACCTCGTCGTCGTCGAGCGCCGTGGCCTCCTCGATCAACATGATCGGGATGTCGTCGGCGATGGCGTAGGTCCGCTTCAGCCGCGGGTTGTACAGCACGTCCTCGTCGGCGAAGTACAGCAGCGGGCCCTTGTCCTCCGGGCACGCCAGGATCTCGAGCAGTTGGGGGTCGAGCGCCATGGGTCTCCTTCAGTCGCTCGGCGAGCGTAGTCGCCTCGTGGATGCGCGCCGGAGTCCGGGTGTCGCCCGTGCTCCGGTGCCGCTCAGCCGGCGGCGGCGATGATGGCCTGGACCTCCGCCACCCGACGGGCGACGGCCTCGTCGTCCGCCGCCTCCAGGTTGAGTCGCAGGAGCGGCTCGGTGTTGGAGGGACGCAGGTTGAACCACCACTCGCCGAGGTCGACCGTCAACCCGTCCAGCCGGTCCTGATCGGCATCGGGGAAGGCGGCGGCCACCCGGTCGATCACGGCGGCGGTGTCGGGCACGGTCGTGTTCAGCTCGCCGGAAGCGGCGTAGCGCTCGAACGGCTTGCGCAGGACCGACAACGCCACATCGGCGTGCGACAGCGCCTGGAGCACGACCAAGGCGGCGATGATGCCGCTGTCGGCGCGGTAGTTGTCCCGGAAGTAGTAGTGGCCCGAGTGCTCCCCACCGAAGGCGGCGCCGGTGTCGGCCATCACCTTCTTGATCAGCGAGTGACCGACCCGGGTGCGCACCGGGGTCCCGCCGTTCTCGACGATCACCTCGGGCACCGCCTTGGAACAGATCAGGTTGTGCAGGATCGTGGAGCCCGGGTACCGCTCGAGCATCTCGCGGGCGACGATGGCCGTCGTCAGCGAGCCCGACACCAGCTCCCCCTCGTCGTCGACGAGGAACACGCGATCGGCGTCCCCGTCGAAGGCCAGGCCGACGTCGGCGCCGGTGGCGAGGACCCGCGCCTGCAGGTCGCGCAGGTTCTCGGGCTGGATGGGATCGGCCGGGTGGTTCGGGAAGGTCCCGTCGAGCTCGCCGTAGAGCACCTCGAGCTCGATGGGCAGTCCGGCGAAGACCGCCGGAGCGATCAGCCCTCCCATGCCGTTGGCCGTGTCGGCGACGACGCGCAACGGCGCCAGACCGTCGGCATCGACGAAGCTGCGCACGTGGTCGGCGAACGGTGCCAGCGCGTCGCGCTCGCGCACGTTGCCGACGCGGTCGGCGGGGGCGACCCCGGCGGCGGCCGCCGCCTTGATCTCCCCGAGCCCGCTGTCCTCGCCCACCGGCTTGGCACCCGACAGGCACAGCTTGATGCCGTTGTACTGGGCCGGGTTGTGCGACGCCGTCAGTTGCGCCGCAGGCGCGCCCCAATGCCCGGACGCGAAGAACACCTCGTCGGTCGAGCACAGGCCGAGGTGCACGACGTCGACGCCCTGGGAGGTCACGCCCCGGGCGAAGGCGTCCGCCAGCTCGACGCCCGACGGTCGCATGTCGCGGCCGATCAGGATCTCGGCCACGTCGCCGTCGGTGGCCAGCGCGAACGCCGCGAAGGCGGCGCCGAGGCCCTCGACCATGGCGGCGTCGAGCTGATCGGGGTAGGTCCCCCGGATGTCGTACGCCTTCACCACGGCGTCGAGGCGGGCAGGGTCGATGGGAGCGCCGTTGCTCGTCATAGGCGCCCGAGCCTAGTTCGGGGCCTTCGGTGCACCGACCACCGGGATCGGCCGGCCGAGCGCGCCGTCAGGCGACGTCGGAGGCCCCGTCGGGGGCCGAACGCAGCGCCGGGGCGCTGAGCAGCGGCGCGTGGCGGGCGTCGAGCTCGTAGACGCCCTGGCGGTGCCACTGGCGGATGCGGAAGAGGTCCCGCACCAGCCGCCCGGCGTCGCGGGCCACCTTCACGGTCGACCGCTGCCGGTTCTCGACGCGCACCGGCACCTCCAACAGCGAGAGCTCGTACAGCTCGACCAGGTGGAACACCTCGACGTCGAAGGCGAACCCGTCGACGTGGGAGTGCCCGAAGATGAGCTGTGCCACATCGGAGCGGAACGCCTTGAGCCCGCACTGGGTGTCACGGTGGTGCCCCAACAGCACGGCGTGGGTGAGTCGGTTGATGATGCGTCCGCCGATCTCGCGCAGACGCCGGGCCCGCACGAGCGTGGTCGTGTCGGTGTGGCGACGGCTGCCGACCACCACGTCCCAGCCCGCCTCCACCTCGGCCAACAGGTCGACCAGCTGGTCCGGCGAGTACGACAGGTCTGCATCGGTGAACGCCACCGTCCGGCCGTGGGCCGACAGCAGGCCGGCGCGCACCGCGGCGCCCTTGCCGCGATTGACCGGCTGGCGCAGCACCAGGTCGGCGCCGGCGGCCTCGGCGAGCTCCGCCGTGCCGTCGTGGGAGCCGTCGTCGACCACGATGATCTCGAGCCCGCCGTCGGCGACCACATCGGCCAGTGCCGCCCGGAGGCGCATGACGGTCACCCCGATGCTGTGCTCGCGATAGGCCGGCACCACCACCGAGAGCCGCACGTCACCGGGGGGCGAGGGTCGCAGCCGCTTCTGGTCGAGGTTCGTCAGCACCTCCACCCGACGCTCGCGACGCCCGGCGATCGCCCGCGCTGCGCCGACGCCCAGCAGCACCCCCACGGCGGCCACGACGACACGACTCCGACGCACGGGCGTCACCCTAGCGACGGGTCATCGTCCGCCGGCGGGTCCTGCTCCACGGCGCCGGATGCCTCCGGTCCGGGTGCCACCCCCCAGGCTGCCGACGGTGCGTCCGCGGCGGTCGCACCAAAGGGCCCGACGACCGGACCCACCCCAGAGGATGCTGCGACGGCCACGTCGACCGGAGCAAGCTCCGGGTCGGGCGCACGCCGCAGGCCCGGGTCGCGATAATCGATCGGCTGCAGGCGGAACAGCACGATCAGCCCGACGACGCCGAGGACCGTCAGCAGCATGCCGAGGTAGTCGATGCCGGTCCGGCCGAACGTGAGCTCGACGTGCTCCGCGGTCGGGACGACCACCATCAGGTTCGGCGACACGCGCCACGGACCGTCTGCCCCCGATGCCTGCCAGTTCGGGAAGTAGGAGGTGCGCACCAACACGGGAACCCCGGTCCGGTCGACGTCGAAGCTCATCGAGTCGAGCTCGGTCGAGATGTTCGACACCTCGACGCCGCCGGTGGCGCGCAGCTCCGGCGAGCCACCGACCGACACGCGCTGCCAGGCGTCGGGGCCCGACTCGGCGAGGGGCACGTCCCACGCCGCCTCGTCGACGTACCACGGCATGGTCACGTGCTGCCACGGCGAACCCGTCTTCGGCTTGCCGCCGATGTCGAGCTCGGGCTCGACCTCGCTGAGGCCGGTGACCACGGCTGGCTCGTAGTCCAACCCGACGGCGAGCTCGTT
Source organism: uncultured Iamiaceae bacterium (assembly GCA_964648005.1). Lineage (GTDB taxonomy): Bacteria > Actinomycetota > Acidimicrobiia > Acidimicrobiales > Acidimicrobilacustridaceae > JAGQTE01. The sequence continues at coordinate 15,189 of CAZYKR010000046.1, read as the reverse complement.
GCCTCCGGTGATCTCGTAGATCTCCCAGGGCCCCGAGGACGCCGCCAGCTCCAGGTCCGGGTGCTCGCGGGCGAAGGCCTTGGTGTGATCGGAGATGGCCATGTAGTACCGGACCCCGAACATCTGCAGGTGCTCGATGCCGCGGGCGAAGTCGGCCTCGGTGTTCTGACCGGCGCCGTAGGGCAGGTCGCGCTGGGCGTTGGACGGCCGGGTGGACAGCTCGTCCTGGTTGATGAAGTGGTACGGCGTCGACGAGGACGACTCGAAGTACAGACCCTCCATCGAGCCGATGCAGCTGTCGGTCCAGAACGGCAGCAGCATCAACGCCATCGGCGTGCCGTACCGGTCGTGTTGCGGTTCGTGCTCCCACATCGCACGCCCGCACCCGCGTTCGGCGCCGACGCGCGCCATCGTCTGCACGACATCGTGGTACTCGGGGTAGGCCGGCTTGTTCTCGTAGCCGACGAAGTTCCAGTCCGCCCACGACGGGATGTAGCTCGAGTCGGACGTCGACAGCGGCCCCCACCGGAAGACGTTGTCGGTCCCGACGCTCCCGCCGGGCAGCACCCGCAACGGGAGCGCCAGCAGGATCAGCCCGAAGAGGAGCCCGCCGGACGCCGTCACGATGGGGATGGTGCGGATCGGTTTGGCGACGTCGCGGGCGAACAGGACCGACAACAGCCGTCCGATCTCGGCGATGCCGATGGCAGCGAGCAGGTAGAGCGACAGGTAGTAGAAGGGCAGCAGTCGGGCGTTCCACAACCGCCCCTCGGGGACGAGGACGAAGGCCACGCCCATGGTCACCGCCACCAGACCCCAGAACAGCCCGCCACGGTGTCCCCAGATGATCGACAGCAGCAGACCGGCGGCGGCGAAGGCCAGCACCCACCACAGCTTCGGGTGGTTGACCATCTGCGTGCCGTCCATCGTGGCGCGATCGAACAGCATGTTGTACGGGTCTTCGCGCTTCTCCCAGCCCATGTCGTTCATGTACTTGTGCTGGAGGTAGAAGGGCACCGACCAGAAAGCGCTGAGCATGCCCCCGACCGCCAGCACCGGGATCCAGTAGCCGTGCCGGCGCCAGCCCGGGATCACGGCGAGGTAGCCGGCCATGGCCACCGCCGCCACCGCCAGGCCCCAGGGGCGCTCCAGCGACCAGCGCACGGTCGACAGGATCGGGGCGTCCGGCACCGACTGGTCGAGCGACACGTTCCAGCTCACGGCGGCGCCGACGGCGGCGATGCCGAGCAGCGGCAGGCCGATCCGGACGAACCGCTTGCGGTCGACGCCGATGTGCAGGGCGAGCGCCAGGACGGTGCCGACGAGGACGAAGATGAATGGGATGAGGTGGCACAGCGCCGTCAGCGCCAGCAGGAGGGCGGCCCACCCTCGATGGCGCCCCGTGCGCAGGCCGCGCAGCAGCACGCCGAGGTAGAGCACGGCGAAGGTCAACGAGATCGAGAAGGCGAACTCCCCGGCCAGCGTCGACGGGATGTTGCCGCCGTAGATCGAGAACGACCGGTCGAAGAGGAACACGGTGGCGCCGACCGCCATCAGCGGGGGCGCGGGGAACGGCAGATCGGCGAGCTTGCCGAAGACGTACACGGCGATCGGCAGGCTCACGACCCCGCTGATCGCCACGAGCTTGAAGGCCACGCCGTAGGGCAGGACGTAGCTCAGCAGGGCGATCGCCAGTGATGGCACCACCATGTAGAACTGGTACGCGGGCATGCCGGCGTACCAGTCCGGGGTCCAGCCGGTGAGCCGGAACGACGGCAGCAGGTGATCGCGCAGGTACGCCGGTCCCCACACGTGGGCGCCCATGTCGCCACCCGCCGGGGTGTTGTCGTCGAAGACGGTGCCGAGTCCGCTCCAGCCGAGGTTCGGGACGTTGGAGAAGGGGTGCGCCACCTGCACGTAGGTGAACACCACACAGGCGGCGACGACGACGAACGCCACCCACGACTCGATGGGACGGCCGACGAGGAACGCGGCGGTGCGGTCCCAGGCCCTTGCCACGATCGTGCGCCGCGACGCGCCGGCCGGGGCCGTCCCGTCCGCCGCCGCGGGGTCCGCGCCGTCGCCCACCTCGGTCGCACCCGACTCGGCCGCACCGTCGCGCTCGGGGTCGCCGTCGATGGCGGGCTCGGGCTCGGGCTCGGGTTCGGGCGGCGCGTCGAGCGGACGGAACAGGAACGCGTCGATGTCGTCGCCGGAGCCGATGAGGCCGCCGGTGGCGGGGAGCTCGGGGTCGTGGTCGGTCATGGCGTGCTCATGGTGGCATCCCCGCAGGTGCGGGAGGGACCACCCTCACGGGGCGATCAGAACGGCGAATCCGGGAAGGCGAGGAGCAGCACGACCGCAGTGAGGTTGAACGCGATGTGTGCCGTGATGGGGATGCCGATGCGGCCGGTGCGCAGCGCGATCGCTCCGAGCACGATGCCGAACAGCAGCAGCGCCGGGAACTGCAGCACTTGGAAGTGGGTCACGGCGAAGAACAGCGAGGATCCCAGCAGGGCGATCGTGGCGCCGTAGCTGCGCTCGGCCGCCCGCAGGACCAGGCCGCGGTAGTAGATCTCCTCGACCAACGGGGCGAACACCACGGTGATGATCAGCAGCAGGCCGATGCCGACGACATCGGTGGCCTGGTCGGTGAGCTCGCGCGCTTCGGCGGACACGTCCGGGGTGCCGATGAACGGCCGCAACGCCACGTACAGCAGTGGCACCAGCAGCTGGCAGGCGATGCCGATCACGGCACCGACGCCGACGTCGCGGGCCCGCAGCTCGAGGCCGAGGTCGGCCTGCACCCCGGCGCCCTTGCGTCGGGCCACCACGATGGCCGGGATGGCCAGCGGCGCCCACAGGAAGAACTGCAGCAAGGCCCGCATGGCGAGCGTGAGGTCGATCGTCCCGACGGTCACGTCCGGCGACTGCCCGGTGGCCAGCTGCCCGGTCACCTGCCCGATCACTCCGCCGGCGCCCGAGGGCCCTTGGGTGAGCTGCAGCGAGGTGACCACGATCGAGTAGATGATGGCCACGCCGAACGTGGCGCCGACGTAGCTGCCCACCGCCACCATCAGCGGCATCGGCGGCTCCCAGCTGATGCCGAAGCGCTTGGCGATGCCGTGCTCGTCCAGCTCGTCGGCCTCGACGCCCAGGATCCGATCGACCGTCGACGTCACACCGGTGCCGGCGGCCGCGACGTCGCGCAGCTCGGGGTCCTCGTCGCGGTCTGCCACGGCGGGCCACCATAGGCAACGCCGCCTCCGGCGCGAGAACCGGGGCGGGACCATCCCCCGCCGCCGCGCGAGGCGTCAGTAGCGTTTCGTGCCATGACGCGCCACTGCGACCGTCCCGGCTGCCCCGACCCTGCCGTGGCGACCTTGGGGTACGAGTACGCACAGAGCACGGTGTGGCTCGTGGACCTGACCGGCGAGAGCCATCCGGCCACCTACGACCTGTGCCTGTTCCACGCGGACAGCCTCACCGTGCCGATCGGTTGGGACCTGCGCGACCGCCGCCAGGCGATCGTCGCCCACGAGCGCGCCCAGGCCGCTGCCGCGCCGCCTGCGTGACGACGGCGACGACGCCGGTTGACAGGGATTTTCGCCGCGCTCTTCTAGGCTGTCGGGCATGACGCCCGAGCAGTCCCCTCCTCCCCCGCCCTCCGACGGCCGTGAGCCGCGCGGGTTCGGGGGTGAGCAAGGTTGGCCGCGGTGGACGGTGTGGGTGCTGCTGGCCGTGTTCGTCGGGGCACTGTTCATCGTCCCGGCCATGACGGCAGTGAACCCGTCCCAGCAGGTCTCCTACGGCACGTTCCTGTCCGACCTCGAGGCGGGCAAGATCTCCGAGGCCCAGTACAACAACCGCAACGGCAACGTCACCGGCAAGTACCAGGACGGCAACACCTTCTCCACCACCGGCCCGGTGCCCCCGCCCGACGCCGACGCCGAGACCATGCAGCAGAACGGGGTCACCTTCGTCACCCCGGAGGAGAGCATCTGGCAGACACTGATCATCTACATGCTCCCGTTGGTGCTGGTGATCGGGTTCTTCTTGTGGATGCAGCGGCGGGCGTCCTCGCAGATGGGCGGCATCATGTCGGTGGGCCGCTCCAAGGCGAAGCTGTACACGACCGAGCGCCCCGACACGACGTTCGTCGACGTGGCCGGCTACGACGGCGTCAAGCAGGAGATCACCGAGATCGTCGACTTCTTGAAGCACTCCGAGCGCTTCTCCGAGATCGGCGCCCGAATCCCGAAGGGCGTGCTGCTCGTCGGTCCGCCCGGCACGGGCAAGACCTTGATCGCGCGGGCAGTCGCCGGCGAGGCGGGCGTGCCGTTCCTGTCGGTGACGGGCTCGGACTTCATGGAGATGTTCGTCGGCGTCGGCGCCAGCCGGGTCCGCGACCTGTTCCAGACGGCCCGCAAGATGGGCAAGGCCATCATCTTCATCGACGAGATCGACTCGATCGGCCGCAAGCGCGGCGCCGGGCTCGGCGGCGGGCACGACGAGCGGGAGCAGACGCTCAACCAGATGCTCGCCGAGATGGACGGCTTCGAGGTCTCGGCAGGCATCGTCATGATGGCCGCCACCAACCGCCCGGACATCCTCGATCCGGCGCTGCTGCGGCCGGGTCGCTTCGACCGCCAGGTGGTGGTCCCGCTGCCCGAGCTCGAGGACCGGCGAGAGATCCTCGACGTGCACGCCAAAGGCAAGCGCATGAGCCCCGACGTCGACCTCGACGTGGTCGCTCGGGGCACGCCGGGGATGAGCGGCGCCGATCTGGCCAACCTGGTGAACGAGGCGGCGCTGTTCGCCGTGCGCGAGGGCGACGACGTCATCCGGATGCGTCACTTCGAAGAGGCCCGAGACCGGGTGCTGATGGGCCAGCGGCGCGAGTCGATGGCCCTCAGCGACGGCGAGAAGGAAGCCATCGCCTATCACGAAGCCGGCCATGCGCTGTGCGCCGCCGTGTTGCCCACGGCCGATCCGATCCACAAGGTCACGATCATCCCGGCCGGCATGGCGCTCGGCGTCACCCAGCAGCTCCCCGACCAGGAGCGTCACATCTACCGGCAGGACTACATCGAGGACTCCCTGGTCGTGCGCATGGGCGGCCGCATCGCCGAAGAGCTGGTGTTCGGGGTCATCTCGACCGGCGCCAACAACGACCTCGTCGGCGCCACCGAGCTGGCCCGCAAGATGGTGCGCGAGTGGGGCATGTCCCGACGGGTCGGACCGATGGCCTGGGGCAACCAGGGCCCGGTCTTCCTCGGCGAGGACATGATGCACAGCCGCGACTACTCCGACGACACGGCGCGCGTGATCGACGAAGAGGTCGAACGCATCCTGCGCGAGCAGGAGCAGCGCTGTCGCGAGACGCTCACGGACCACCGCCGAGCCCTCGACCTGATCGCCCGGGCATTGCTCGAGCACGAGACGATCGACGGCTCGGAGGTCGTGCGGCTCCTAGAGCTCACCGGCGCCGCACTGCCCGACCGCACCGGCGTGGCCCCACCGACGGCCGCTGGCGCCGCAGCGCCGGCAGCACCGGAGCCCGCCGGCCAGCATCACGTCACCCCGACCGACTGATCCGGTGGAACGCTTCGGCCTGGCGGTGGCACTGATCGTCGCGGCGGTCGCCGTGGCCGCCGTCCTGCGCCGGCGAGGTGGCGACGCCCCCACCCAGACCAGCTGGTCGGTGCCGAGCCAGCTCGACCCCGCCGATCTCGGCCACCTCCACGCCACGTGGGCGGTCGTGACCTTCACGTCGGCGACCTGCAACTCGTGTGCCACCGTGCGCGCCGATGTCGCCGGGCTCGCCGATCCGGGCCGGGTCGCCGTGATCGACCTCGAGGTCGGCGAGGCCCGAGCGCTGCACGGGCGCTACGGCATCGACGCCGTCCCGACCTTGGTGCTCGTCGACGCCGCCACCGGCCTGGTGCACGCCTCGGTCGTCGGGCCGCTCGCGCCCGACGACCGGAACCGGCTCGCCGACCTCTGCGCCGCGGCACCCCCGACGCTCGACGCCGGCACGCCGGTCGATCTGCCCTGACCGTCGGCGGTCGGGCGGCCCGACCCCGGATGCCTCAGCCCGGCGGAACCACGCTGGTCGGCGCCGCCGTGGAGGATGGCGCGGGCACAGGCGCAACCGACGTGTCCGAGCTGGGGACCGGCACGGTCGCCGTGGTCCCCGGCACGGTGCCCGGCGACGTCCCCGGGGTCGTCCCCGGCACCTCGATGTCCGGCGGCAGTCCCGTACCGACGGGCGCCGAGATGTCAGGTGGCTCGGGTGCGGGCGGGGCGGCGATCGTCCCGTCCACCGGCAGCGCCAGCCCGACCGAGAAGCCGTCGGCGGTGGCCAGCTTGTGCTCGACGACCACCGCCCCATCGGCGCGCAGGTCGATGCTGGCGCGCTCGGCGTCCTCCACATCGCCCAGGTCGATCACGGCCCGGGCGCCGGCCGGGATCTGCACCGGCTCGTCGAGCGCCGTGCGCCGCCCGCCGCGCAGCACGTCGACCTGCACCGTCACCGCGGCGTCGGTCGGGTTGGCGACCAGCAACTGGTTGCCGCGGACGCCGTCGAGCCCGGCCGTCGGCACCAGCCAGCGGCTGGCGACCAAGGGCGACCCGAGCCCGGCGCTGATACCCGGCGCGCCGCCACCGCCGCTCAGCAGCCGACCCACGGCCACTGCCGGCCCGCGGTAGACGGCGGCGTCAGCCCAGTAGCCGCCCGTCGCCGGGAGGCGCCGGTCGCCGGCCACGTCGACGACGGTGTACGCCTCCGGACGCACGACCATGGCGAACGGCTCGATCGGCTCGCCGCCGTCGGCGACGACGATCACCTCGCCGTCGGCCTCCTCCTCGGCGGGGTTGAAGGCGACCAACTGCTGGAGCTGGTCGTCGTCGACCGGCGCGCCTTCGGCGAAGAGCCACTGCGCCGCCACGGCGGGCGCACCCGGCGTGAGCGTGATGCCGACCGGCCCGTCGTCGGTCCCGTCCCAGATCGAGATGGCATCGACGGCGACCCTGCCGGCGCGGGCGACGAGCACCGCCGAGACCTGATCGCGCAACGTGACCGACGCCGAGATGTCGAGGACGGCGACGTGCCCGCCCCGGATGAGCTTGGGGCGGTACTCCTCGGGGGTGCGCGTGCCGTCGTCGGTCTCGAACCGCAGATCGACGACGGCGTCGTCGGGGAAGGGGTTGAACACCACGAGCAGCTGGCGCACCCCCGCCCGGGTCGGCGCGCTCGGCACGTACCAGGTGCCCTCGGCGCGCGACGAGCAGGCCGCCACCGCGTCGCCGCCCGGCCCGGCGACGCGATGCTCGACCGCCACCTCGGGGCGGTCGGCCTCGACGAGCACGCCGGCCCATTCGGCCTCGATCAGGTCGCTGACCGGCACGTCGATCCGCTCGGCGGGACCGACCTGCACGTCGCGTCGGGCGCGCGCACCCGTGTCGGTCATGGCCGTGAGCACGACCGAGGATGCGGCATCGCCGGCGTTGAGGACGGTCACGGTCTGCTCCGCCACACCGTCGTCCTGCCCCGTCGCCGACCCTCCGGCACAGAACCAGGTGGATCGGCTGGCGTCGGCGCCGGGGACCACGGGCATCAGACGGGCCAGGTCCGACGGTGCGGTCGTCACCTCGTCGACGCCGGATCGCTGCTCGTAGGCCACCGCCCCGGCGATGCAGGCGAGCAGGACCACGATGATCGGGAGGCGCCACGCCCTCATGCATCCACCTCCGCCGCGTCCAGGTCGGCGAGCTCCTCTTCGGGCGTCCGGGCACGACGGCGACGCTCGTCGACCACGACCCGGATGCGCAGCAGGATCACGATGGCCAACGCCCAGGCCACGACCTGTGCCACCAACCCGGCGATGGAGGCGGGCGGCGTCGTGTAGCGCAAGGTGGCGTCGCCGGTCGTGGACGGGCGCAGCAACATCGACCAACCCTGCACCGTGGTCTGCTCGGCCGTGGCGCCGTCAACGTCGAGCGTCCAGCCGGGGTCGGCGTCCGCCGCCAGGTACACCGTGGCGGGCTCGTCGATGCTGCCACTGAACTGGCCGTAACCGTCGCGGAACCGCAGCGCTGTTGCCGCGTCCGGCGGGATCCGCGCCCCGTCGGCCTCGGCGTCCAGCAGGGCGCGCACGGGCGACCACTCGGCGTTCTGATACACGACCAGCGCCGGGTTGCCCTCGACGCGTGCCAGGTCGAGCTGGTCGTCGAGCGCCCCGAGCACCTCCGGCCGTGGGGCTTCGGCGTCACCGACGCCGGGCGCAGGGCCCCGCCGGTCCGGCACCACCACGTAGCGGATGCCCATCGGGCCGAGCGCGGCGCCGAGACGGCTGGAGTCGCCGGCGAGCGCCTCGGCGAGGGCGTCGGCCAGCAGGTCGGTGCCCGTGCCCGCCCGGGCGTAGAGGTCCTCCACCGACGGGGGCCCGTCATAGGAGACACCGAAGGCCACGGGGACGGCCTCGGTCCCCGGCACCGTCCAGCCGTTGAGCGGCAGCACGGCAGGGTCACCCACCCACAGCACGCGGAACGGCCCATCGGTGCGCTCGTCGAGCTGGTCGACGGTGGCGGCGAAGTCGCTGGTAGGCAGTCGCCAACCGCCGTCGATCGTCGCTGCCAGCGCCGGCAGCAGGAACACGAAGAACCCCGCGCCGGCGACGACCGCCACGACCTGGCGCCAGCCGAAGTGGTAGTCGGGCAGGTCGACCTCGAACGCCGCCATGCCGAGGGCGGTGGCGAACGCCAGCGCCGCCGCCGCCACCGCCAGCGGCAGCTCCGGCGCCGGGAACGGGGTGATCCATCCCTGCGCCGCCACCCACACGACCGCCCACGCCGCCAACGCCAGCGTCCAGCACCGCACCGCCCACACCAGCCGCCAACCCTTGCCGATGAGCAGCGCCAGCGAGGCCGCGGCGAGCAGTCCGTACCCGGCGATGCCGACCTCGACCGGACCGGTGTCGAAGCGCACGAGGGCAGCGAGGTCGACGGCTGTGCCCGGTGCACCACCGCCGGCGAGCGACGACGCACCGGCCAGCTGCTCGAGCGGGCGCTGCACGAAACCGACGGTCCAGGGCCCCAACAGGACGCCGGCGACGAGCGCGGCGCCGACGGCCGTGACGGGCAGGCGCCACCATCCCGCGGCGCGACCACCGAGCAGCCCGCCGAGTGCCAACGCCACGCCCATCCCGGCCACGACCAGGATCGCCACCGGCGCCAGCAACGCCGCCAACGCCGTCACGATGCCGAGCCCGATGATGTGGTGCCCCAGGGGACGGTCCGGCACGCCGGGACCGCGCTCACCGCCCACGACGCCGAACGGCGCCGCACGCGACGCCCGGGCGAGGATGGCGATGATCCACGGCGCCAGGGCGTAGACCACGAGCGCGCCCCAGCGACCCCACGCCATGGCGTTGACCAGCACTGGCGTCGCCAGATAGGCGAACAGGCCCACCACGCGGGCGCGCCGGGAGCCCACCGGTCGGCACAGGCGCCACATGCCGATCGCCCCGACCGGCAGCGTCGCCAGGATCAGGACCTGGCGCAGCACGCTCGTGCTCCCGAGCGTGAGCGCGGACGCCGCCGCCAGGGCGCCGTTCGCCGTCGGCGACGGCCCGACCGTGCCCACGCCGACCTCGCGGTAGCGCGAGATCCACGCTTCGAACAGGGTCGCCGGGTCACCCGGGAACCGCACGAACTCCCCCACGACGGGGATGGTGTCGGTGAGCCAGGCGCGCGATCCGAGGACGAGGAAGGCGATGGCGAGCACCCAGGCGGTCACCGCCGATCCGCCGCGCGCGGAGGCGATGACCTCCCCCGAGCTCGCTGCCGCCAGGGCATCGCGGTCGTCGGCGCGCCGGCCGAGGACCTCGCCGCGCAGCCGGGCGAAGCCGCGCACCTGCAGGTGTCGGACATCGCGGTCGGGCACCTTGCGGATGCGCTCGACGAGCTGGCGACGTTGCTTGCGGTCCTTGAGCGACCGGCGCCCTGCGCGCCACCCGCCGGCCAGCGACGAGGCGTGCGCGAAGCGCGCGGTCACGAGGCTGACGACGAGCTCGGCCAGCAGCAGCAGGCTGAGCTGCGGGCGCACCCGCAGCCGATGCCAGCGCCCGTACGCCACGCCGACGGCGCGCACCTGCGCTGCGGTGCGTTCCCGTACGGGATCGACGGTGCCGCCGGCGGCCCGCTCGGTCCGTGCTTCGTAGTGGGCCACGCGGGCGATCGGTGCCACCAGGACGCGGGCGCCGGCCACGTGCGCCCGCCAGCACAGCTCGAGGTCGGCACCGGTGCCGCCGAAGGCAGGGTCGAAGCCGCCGACGGCCTGGAACAGGTCGGCCCGAACCAGCATCGCCGCTGTCGGCACGAAGAAGACGTCGTCGACGGCGTCGTGCTGCTCCTGATCGAGCTCGAGGTGCTCGACCATCGGCGCCGGGAAGGCCACCTTGTCGGCGCCCATCCCGACCGCGAGCAGCCGATCGGCGTGGCGCCACGCCACGAGCTTGGGGCCGACGATGGCGGCGTTGGACCGGAAGGACTCCTCGACGAGCTGCTGCACCACATCGGGTTCGAAGCGCACGTCGTCGTGGCAGAACACCAAGAACGCCGCGCCCTGCACGGCCTCGGCGCCGGCGTTGGCCGCGGCGGCGAAGCCGGATGCCTCGTCGAGGCGCAGCACGTGCGCCCCGGGGGCGCCGAGTGCGACGCGGTCGTCGAGCGGCAACGTCGAGGCGGCGTCCACCACCAGCAGGGTGCACGACGGATAGCTCTGCCCGACCACGCTGGCCAGGGCGTCGTCGAACCAGGCGCCCGGATCGCGCGCCACCATGACGACGACGACCGGCGGTGCGATCTCCTCTTCGACGACCTCCGGACGCGTGGGCGCGGTCGCCGTGTCGGCCGTCACAGGGGCGGCGGGAGGCTCCGGAGCGGCGTCGTCCACGAAGGGGCAACGGTAGTCGGGCACATCCGCGCGACCACGCACCCCCACCGCCGTTCCTGCGGCTAGACAGGGCGCCGTGCGCCTCGCCGTCGACGCCACCCCGTTGCTCGGTCGACCGACCGGGGTCGGCGCCTTCGCGCGGGCGGTCCTCGACGGTGTGGCCGGGCGGGATGACCTCGAGGTCGCTGCGTTCGCCCTGACCTGGCGCGGCCGTCACGCGCTCGCTCCCCTGCTGCCGCCCGGCGTCCGCCACCTCGACCGCGCCCTCCCGGCGCGCCCGCTGCGCGCCGCGTGGCTCCGGAGCGACGTGCCGCGCCTCGACGGGGCGCTCGGCCGCCCCGACGTGCTCCATGGCACCAACTTCGTCGTCCCGCCGGCTCGGGCGGCGCGCGTCGTCACGGTGCACGACCTCACCTGCATCCGGTTCCCCGAGCTCTGCACCGCCGACACCCTCGAGTACCCGACCTTGCTGCGACGCGCCATCGCCGCCGGCGCCTGGGTCCACGCCGTGTCGCAGTTCGTGGCCGATGAGTGCGTGTCGCTGCTGGGCGCGCCCGAAGCGCGGGTCGTCGCCATCCCCAACGGCGTGGCGCCGGCGCCGCTCGACCCGGCGCAGGGCCCGACCATCCGCGCCCGCCTCGTCGGCGGCGACCGCTACGTGCTCGCGCTCGGCACGGTGGAGCCGCGCAAGGACCTCCCTGGCCTGGTCGCGGCCTTCGAGCTCGTCGCCGACGCGGATCCCGACGTCCGGCTGGTGCTGGCGGGGCCCGACGGGTGGGGTGCCGAGGCGCTCACCGAGGCCTTGCGGCGGGCTCGTCACCGCGACCGGGTGCGACGGATCGGCTGGGTCGACGCCACCGAGCGCGCCGCGCTGCTGCGCGGCGCCACGGCCTTCGCCTACCCGTCGGTCTACGAGGGGTTCGGCCTCCCACCGCTCGAGGCGATGTCGGCGGGCATCCCGGTCGTGACCACCGCCGCCGGCGCCATCCCCGAGACCGTCGGCGACGCGGCCGTGGTGGTGCCCGTGGCTGACCCCGAGGCCCTCGCCGGCGCCCTGATGCAGGTCCTCGAGGATGACGCCCTGCGCCGCGACCTCGTAGCGCGCGGCGGCGCGCGGGTTGCGTCACACCCGTGGGCGACCACGGTCGAGGGGCTGGTGGCGCTGTACCGTCGGGCGGCAGACGGCTGAGCCCGGCCGCGATACCGTGGCCGGATGCGAGCACTCGTGACCGGGGGCGCCGGTTTCGTCGGCAAGCACCTGCGTCGCCACCTGGAGGCCATGGGTGATGAGGTCGTGTCGGTCGACCGCACCGACGGCCCCAACCTCCTCGATGCCGACGGCTTCGCACGATTGGTGCGCGACGTGCGGCCCGAGGCGGTGTACCACCTCGGCGGCCAGTCCGACGTCGGCGGGTCGTGGTCCGCACCGCTCGACACCTTCCGGGCGAACGCCGAGGGGACGCTCAACGTGCTGCAGGCGTGCGTGCACGGCGGCGTCGGCCGGGTGCTCGTGATCTCGTCAGCCGATGTGTTCGGTCGCGTGCAGCTGGCGGAGCTGCCGTTGCGCGAGGATGCGCCACTGCGGCCCGTGAGCCCGTACGCCGCCTCGAAGATCGCTGCCGACTACCTCGGACTGCAGGCGTGGCAGGGCTACCGGCTCGAAGTCATCCGGGTGCGCGCCTTCAACCACCTCGGCCCCGGGCAGACCAACCGGTTCGTCGCCCCGGCCCTCGCCGAGCGGATCGCCCTCAACGAGTTGGAAGGCCGCGAGGTCGTGCCGGTCGGGAACCTCACCCCACGACGCGACTTCACCGACGTGCGCGACGTGGCTCGGGCCTACCGGTTGCTCGTCGAGCACGGCGAGCCCGGCGAGGCCTACAACGTGTGCAGCGGGCGCGACATCGCCATCAGCGAGCTCGCCGACCGCCTCGTCGAGATGGCACTGCGGCCCATGCGTCTCGAAGAGGACCCGGGCCTGCAGCGTCCGGTCGACGTGCCCGTGCTGCGCGGGGACTTCACCAAGCTACACAAGGCCACCAACTGGGAACCCGACATCGACCTGAACCAGACGCTGGCCGACATCCTCGACGAGTGGCGGCAGGCCGTCGGGGTCCGCCCGCCGACGGCCTGACCGGGCGCGTCAGCGCGCCAGGTCGTCACGCCAGCGCCGCACCCGCTGCGCCGCCTCGTCGACCAGCAGGTGCTCGTGGCGGTCGCCGCCGGCGGCGCGCAACGCGTCGAGGCGAGGGAGCCAGCCGTCGAGGATCTGGCGCCCCACGTCGCCGGGGGCGTGCTCGAGCCACAACAGGTCGTTGTCGAGCAGCGCCAGCTGGAGCTCGATCTCGGTGTACGTGGCCACGACGACCGGCAGGCGCTCCGCCTTGGCCGAGGGATACCCGGTGCCGGCCACGAGCTCGTGCGGCGTCACCTTGAACACCCCGGCGAGCAGGGCCACCGTGCGCTCGCCCGGGTCCGACAGCCCCGACTCCAGGTGCGACACCGCCACACGCGAGATGCCGACGCGATCGGCCAGGTCCTGCTGGGTGAACCCGATCTTGGCCCGATGGGCAGCGATGCGCCGGCCCAGGTTCTCGGGCACCTCGGCGTCGGCGTGCCCTGGTTGGGAGAAATCGGGCATGTGCCAACCCACTTAGCAGACAGCGAGACCCGCACAGGGTAGACCGCACCCATGGCGAAACGTGCGTTGGTGACCGGTGTGACCGGCCAGGACGGGTCTTACCTGGCGGAATTCCTGCTCGAGCTGGGCTACGAGGTGATCGGCATGGTGCGCCGGTCGTCGACGGTGAACTTCGAGCGCATCGGCCACCTCCAGGACCGGATCGTGCTCGCCCCCGGCGACCTGCTCGACGAGGCGTCGTTGATCGACGTCCTGCGGACGCACCGCCCGGACGAGGTCTACAACCTGGCGGCGCAGTCGTTCGTCCAGACGTCGTTCGCCCAACCCGTGCTCACCGGAGAGATCACGGCACTCGGCGTGACCCGCCTGCTCGACGCCATCCGCATCGTCGACCCCGACATCCGCTTCTACCAGGCCTCGTCGTCGGAGATGTTCGGCAAGGTCGTCGAGGTGCCCCAGCGCGAGGGCACCCCGTTCCACCCCCGCTCGCCGTACGGCGTGGCCAAGGTCTACGGGCACTGGATCACCGTCAACTATCGGGAGTCCTACGACCTCCACGCGTCCTCGGGGATCCTGTTCAACCACGAGAGCCCGCGCCGGGGTCTCGAGTTCGTGACGCGCAAGATCAGCCACGCCGTGGCCCAGATCAAGCTCGGCATGGCGACCGAGCTGCGGCTCGGCAACCTCGAGGCCCAGCGCGACTGGGGCTTCGCCGGTGACTACGTCAAGGCGATGTGGCAGATGCTCCAGCTCGATACGCCCGACACCTACGTCATCTCGACCGACGAGACGCACTCGGTGCGCGAGTTCTGCCAGCTGGCGTTCGACCGGGTCGGGCTCGACTGGGAGCGCCACGTCGTGGTCGACGAGGCCTTCTTCCGGCCGGCCGAGGTCGACCTGCTCGTCGGCGACAGCACCAAGGCGCGGTCGGCGCTGGGATGGAAGCCCGACGTCGGCTTCGAGCAGCTCGTGCACATGATGGTCGACGCCGACCTCGACCTGCTCTCCGGCCGCCTGCGGGGCCTGCACTGACGTGGGGCCGATCGTCGTGCTCGCCGGCGGCGTGGGTGCCGCCCGGTTCCTCGCCGGCCTGGTGCGGGTCGTCGACCCCGCCACGGTGACGGCCGTCGTCAACGTCGGCGACGACCTGCGGCTGCACGGGCTGCACGTCTCGCCCGATCTCGACACCGTCACCTACACGCTGGCCGGCGCTATCAACCCCGAGCTGGGCTGGGGTCTGGCCGGCGAGTCGTGGCGGGTGATGGACGAGCTCGAGGCCTACGGCGGCCAGACATGGTTCCGCCTCGGCGATCGCGACCTCGCCACCCACCTCTACCGCACGCAACGCCTGTCCGAGGGTGCCGCGCTGCACGAGGTGACGGCCGAGGTGACCCGTCGTTGGGGCCTGACGGTGCGGCTGCTGCCGGCGAGCGACGACCCGGTCCGTACGCACGTCACCCTCGCCGACGGCGAGGAGGTCGACTTCCAGACCTACTTCGTCGGCCGCCAGCACGCCGTCGCCGCCTCGGCCGTGCGCTTCGCCGGCGTGGACACCGCCGCCGCCGCACCCGGGGTGCTCGAGGCCATCGCCGAG
>CAZYKR010000045.1:0-20118 GCA_964648005.1 uncultured Iamiaceae bacterium | reverse complement strand
CCAACTGGTCGCGGCGGTTCAAGAACCACCAGGAGAAGCTCAAGTCCGGCGACGTGTTCGCCTGCGCCGAGGTGGTGCGCAACCTGGCGATCCGCCTGCGCAACGCCAAGCTGTCGACGGCCGAGCAGTCGATGTACGCCAACGCCCGCTACCTGCTGACCTCGGAGCTGGCGGTGTCGTGGGATGTCGATCAGGAAGAGGCCGAGGCGCGCATCGACAAGGCGCTCGGCGTCTGAGTGTCCCTGCCCCGACGCCGAGCGTCCCCGATCGCGGGAGTCCGCGGCGTCAGGAGACCTCGACCGTCACGGTGTAGGTCTTGCCCACCTCGCCGCCGACCTGGGTGTAGGTCAGCGTGATCGTCGACGTGCCGGCCGCCACCGCGGTGTACGTGTAGCGCTGCTGGCCACCGGCGCCGGGCATGGCGTTCTCGGGGGCGATGTACTCCCCGCCGTCGCTGGTGACGGCATCGCCGGCGATCTGCTCGCTCCAGGTGTAGCCGGTGGTCGAGTTGGCCTCGAGGGCGATGGTGAACGTCTCGCCGACCGAGGTCTGGATCGTCTCGTCGCCGGTGACGTCGTACACGGTTCCTCCTGCCGCAGTGCCCGGGGTGGAGCCGCCGGTCGAGCCGCCGGGCGGCATCGATGTCGTGGCGACCGAATCCCAGCTCGAGGTCGGTGTCGTGCCCGTGCTCGAGTCGGAGTCGCTCGTCGACGAACAGGCCACGCCACCGAGGGCGAGTGCCCCGATGCCGAGGACGGCGATGGCCGAGCGGGTGCGATGGGCGGTCATGTCGGGTCCTCCAGGATGATCTTGCCGAACTTGTTGCCGGCGGCGAAGCGCTTGTACGCCGCCGCTGCGTCAGTCATCGCATAGGTGGCAGCGATCGGCACCTCCACCGTGCGATCGGCCAGCAGGCCGAGGACGTGTCGCTCCACGCGGCGCGCGGCGTCGGCCTTGTCCTCGAGGCTTCGGGCCCGCAGCGTCGACCCGCAGATCGAGCCGCGTGCGCCCATCAGCGCCAGCAGGTTGAGCTCGGCCTTGGCGCCGGCACCGACCCCGATCACGGCGATGCGGCCGCCGGTGGCCAGTGCCGCCACGTCGGCGGGCAGGTTCGGTGCGCCGACCAGTTCGAGGATCACGTCGAAGGGACCGTGGGCCCCGAAGTCGTCGGGGTCGACCACGGTGGCGCCGAGGGCGGCGACGTCGTCGCGCCGTTCCGGGTTGCGTACCGTGGCGACGACCGACGCCCCGGCGGCGACCGCCAGCTGGACGCCGGCGGTGCCCACCCCGCCGGCGGCGCCGTGGACGCAGACCCGCTCGCCGAGCGAGAGGTGCGCCTGGGTGAACAGGGCGTCGTGGGCGGTGGTGAACACCTCGGCGAAACCGCCGGCCTCGGCCCAGCCGATGGACGGGGGGATCGGCAGCAGGTGACGCTCGTGGACGACGGCGAGCTGTGCCTGCCCACCGCCGGCGACGACGGCCATCACGCGGTCACCGACGGCGAAGCGCTTCGCCCCCGGACCCAGCGCCAGGATCTCGCCGGCGAGCTCGAGACCGGGGATGTCGACGGGCGCCCCCGGTGGCGGCGGGTAGTGCCCGGCCACCTGCAACCGGTCGGCCCCGTTGAGGCCGGCGGCGCGCACGCGCACCAGGACCTCGCCGGTGCCCGGCTCGGGATCGGGGTGCTCACGCCACTCGAGGTGGCCGTCGACGATCGTCACGGCGTGCACGGCCGGTCATGGTGACACAGCCGGGCCGTCGGGCGGCGCCGGCGGTCCGGCTGGTCGTCGGCCCGGGCGAGGGCGCTACCGTCGACGGGCGTGTCCCGTGCCCGCGACCGCCTCGTCCGACTCGGTGCCGCCGGCATCGTCGTTGCCGGCGGCGTCGCGGCGGTGGAGCGGTACCGCCGTCACGCCGGCGTTGCGCCGGGGCAGCCGGTGGGGACGGCTGCCACCACGCGGGCGCCGGTGCCGAGCGCGTCGGTGCTGCCCGCCCGTGGCGGTGTCGAGGCGGTGCGCGCCGCCGTGCTTCGTCCCGTCGAGGTGGCGCGCCCCGCGCTCGACGTCGTGCGCGCCCAACGCCTGGCGCGGCTCGGTCGGGTCAGCGAAGCGGTGATGGGACTCCTCGCCGTGCTCATCACGTTGCTGTTGCGCGAGGCGCCGCCGTCCACCGAGTCCGACGACCCGGTGGACGAGATGCGTGGCGAATCGAGCGCGGCGCCGACCGTGGACTAGGGCGCGGGGGCCAGGTGCGCGTCCGCGATGACGGCGCCGCCGACCGGGAGCACGACGTTCGTGGCGTTGGCCTTGAGCGCCTGGTCCTGCCACCACTCGAGGGTCCAGTTGCTGGCCGGGTCGGAGAACCGCAGCGTGTAGGTGCCGGGCAGCAGGTTGCCGAAGGTGTAGGCGCCCGAGGCGTTGGTGGTGCGCACGTCGACGGCGAGGCCGTTCTGGAAGGCGCGGACCTCGATGCCCTGGATCGGCGCGTTCGTCCCGTCAGCGCGCACCGTGCCCGACAGCGTGGGCAGGCTGGCGTTCGGCGTCAGCTGCGCATCGGCGGTGGTGGTGGTGTTGACCGCCAGGCTGACCGGGGTCGACACCTGGGGCTTGATGGCGTTCTCCCACCACTGGAGTCGGTACGTGCCCGACCCGTCGGTGAAGCGCAGGTCCCAGGAGCCGGCCGCCGGATCGAGGCCGGCGATGGTGTAGGTGCCGTCGGCTTTCGTCGACACGCCGACGTAGTAGACGTCGTTGACGTAGGCCCGGACCGTGATGCCCTGCAGGGGCGCCCCGGTGACACGGTTGGTCACCGTGCCGGCGACGGTCGCCCGCGATGCCCGCGCGATCAGCCACGCGAACTCGAGCGTGTCCTCGCCCGAGGTGACGGTGATCGGTGGGGCCGCGGCCAGCGACGGTGTCCCGCCGTTGAACTGCGGCAGGTAGTAGGCGGTGCCGACGAAGCGGAGCTTGTAGTTGGTCGACGGCGCCAGGCCGTCGAAGGCGTACATCCCGAAGGCGTCGGTGGTGGTCGACGTCTGCAGGACGCCGCCTTTGTAGAGCTCGACCGTCCGGCCCGCCAGCGGCGCTTCCGTGTCGTTGTCGTACACGCCGCCCGAAATCGAACCCTGCCGGGCCGCCTGCACGGCGTCGCCGGCGTTGACGATGCCGGCACCGCAGATGGCCGTGGTGCAGTCACCCACGCCCGCCGGGAACGGGGTCACCGTGTCTTGGAGGATCGTGAGGACCTCGTCGGGCGTGATGGTGGGATTGACCGACCGCATCAGCGAGACGATGCCGGCGACGTGCGGCGTGGCCATCGACGTGCCCTGGTAGTCGGCGTAGGAGTCGGCGACGGGTGCCTGGGTGCCGGTGTTGAGCGTCGAGTGGATCATCCCGTCGTAGCCGGAGTCGCCGCCGGGAGCGGAGATCTCCACGGTCGAGCCGTAGTTCGAGTACGTGGCCTTCCAGGCGTCGCCGGCGGTGGCGCCGACCGTGATGACGCCGGCACAGTTCGACGGCGACCGGGCGCCGGCGTCGGCGTTGTTGTTGCCGGCGGCGACGACCACGACGGTCCCGGCGTTGCGGGCGTCATCGATGGCGCTCTGGTACGTGGTCGGGCAGGTGGCGCTCGACCCGCTGAGGCTCATGTTGATGACGTCGGCCGGGTTGGCGTTCGTCGGTGCACCGGCGACCGGCAGCCCGGCGGCCCAGCGGATGGCGTCGGCGATGTCGGCCGACGAGCCGCCGCACTTGCCGAGCACGCGCACGGCGATCATTGGCGAGACCCAGTTGATGCCCGAGACGCCGATGCCGTTGTTCGTGGCGGCACCGATGGTGCCGGCCACGTGGGTCCCGTGCCATGAGCTGTTGCGCACCGGACAGCCGGCGAAGTAGCCCGAGGCGTTCTCGGCCGACGTGATCCAGTCACCCGGGTCGTTGGGGTCGGCGTCGCGACCACCGCCGTCGTTGGCGATCTGGGAGTCCGAGATCATGTCGTAGCCGGGCAGGAACCGACCGGCGAGGTCGGCGTGGTCGAGTTTGCCAGTGTCGAGGACGGCGGTCACCACCGACGGCGAACCGGTGGTGATGTCCCACGCCGGTGGCAGGTTGGCGCCGTAGTTCCCCGGGGCCGTGACCTCCTTGTAGTGCCAATGCTCCGTGGCATACAGGGGATCGGTCGGCTCGGCGTCGGCGGTGACCCACAGGTCCGGCTCGGCCCACAGCACGTCGGGGCGCTGCTCGAGCTCGGCGGCGAGCGCTTCGACCTGGTCGTAGGGCATGCGGCTGGGCAGCTCGAGCACGGTCGAGCCGTCACCCAGCTGGCGCACGACCTCGACGGGAGCGCCGGCGTCGATCGAGGCGTCGGCACGCTGCGACGGCGTCGGGGCGGCGCCGTCGGCGTAGGCGACGACGAGGCGGTTGGTCGGCAGCTCCTCGGCCGGTGCTCCGCCCCGCCCAGCAGCTCCTGCGTCACCCACCGTGGTCTCTGGACCTCGGCCGCGGCCCGGAGGGCCCTGGGCCTCGGCGGAGCCGCTCAGCGGCACCGAGATGGCGAGTATCGCGAGTGCGGCGATCAGCAGCACCACGACGCGACGGATAGACGACGTTCCCACCTGCGTCTGCATGGCGGGGGAGGCTAGTGCACACCATGCGATCACTTGTTGCGATCCTGTGACAGGTGTCGCTCACGTCGGCGCTTGCCTCTACGAACCGATGGATCTACGATTTCCGACGTGCCTTCGGAAATCGTAGATCCATCGATCGACCGGCGGTCCCGGAAGCGGGCGGCCCGCCGGGAGCACCTGCTCGGTCTGGCGGCGCAGATCGTCGAACGTGACGGCGTCGAGGGATTGACCATGGCGGCGTTGGCCGAGGCGGCCGACTACGCCCCGGCATCGCTCTACACCTACTTCTCGTCGCGTTCGGCGTTGCTGGCGGCGCTCCAGACTCAGGCGCTGCAGCGGCTGGGGGCGGTGGCGGACACGGCGCTGGCGGGGTGGTCGAGCGCGCTGGCGGCGCTGCGGCCCGAACCTTCGCCGACCACGGCAGCACTGGTGCGTCTCGTCGCCTTCAGCGACCTGTTCCTGTCGGCGCCGGAGCGGTACCCCTACGAGTTCCGCCTGCAGCAGCAGCTGCTGGTGACCGACGGCGTGCAGGACCCCGACGACCTCGCCGCCATCGTGCCGGTGGCCTTCCATGTGCTCGACGTCCCGCGTCGGCTCTTGGCGGCGGCCGTGGAGTCGGGAGCGTTGGCGTCCCGGCCCGCCGACGTCGATCCGCTCGGCCAGCCGCTCGACGGCGCGCTGGTGCGGACGCTCACGTGGATCACGGCGCTGAACGGCGCGCTGCTGGTCGACGCGCTGTCGGCGGGCGTGCCGGTCACGGGCACGCTGCTCGGCGACGAGTTGACCGACGCCCTGCTCACCGGTTGGGGCGCCGACCGTACCGAGCTGGCAGTGGCGCGCGATCTGGCCCGCCGGCTCCCCGACGACGGAGGTGTGTCGTGATGACGACGATGGTGGTGTTCGCCGCGGCACTGGTCGCCGGCGCCTTCCTGTGGACGCTCGGCGAGTACCTGCTGCACCGCTTCGCCATGCACGAGCTCTACGGCAAGGGGATCATGAGCCGCGAGCACCTCAACCACCACGTGCACTCGACGTGGCGCTACGAGACGACGACGCTGCTCAGCTGGATCGGCGTCTGGCTCACCGGCGGTCTGCTGTGGGCGCCGCTCGGCTGGTGGTTGGCCGGCCCGGCCTTCGGCGTCGGCCTGGGGTTGGGGTGGATCGTCGGGTACTTCCACTACGAGTACCAGCACGCTGTGGCGCACCGGCGGGCGCCGTCAGGCCGTTACAGCGCGTGGCTGCGGGTGCACCACTTCCATCACCACTTCGGTCACCCGATGACCAACCATGGCGTGACGCTCGACTGGTGGGACCGCGTCTTCGGGACGCTCGAGCAACCCGAGGTCGTGCGGGTGCCGCGTCGGTTGGCCATGCCGTGGCTGCTCGACGACGACGGCGAGCTGCGCCCGGAGTTCCGCGACCGCTACGTCCTGGTGGGCGCCACCGACCTCGACGAGCGCCAGGCGATGCTCGACCGGGCGCGGGCCTTCGCCTCCCTGGCGCCGACCGACTGACGGGTTGTCGACCGGCTGACCGACCCGCGGCTCAGGCGTGGGTGTGGCCTCGCCGGAGTGGCGGATCGGTCTTCGGCGGCTGCCGACGGGCGGGCAGCTCGCTCAGCAGCGCCGTCGTGGTGGCGGCCACCTCGGCGACCGCGGCCTCGAAGCGCTCGGTCAGCGCGGCGTTGGGGTGGCGGATGCCCGAGACCTTGCGGATGTACTGACGCGCCGCGGCCTCGATCTCCTCGGCGGTGGCCGGGGGCTCGAGGCCGCGCAGCTCGGTGATGTTGCGGCACATGCCGCCCAGCCTCTCAGGCGACATCGGCGGCGTCGAGGGCCGAGCCGTAGCGGGCGAGGATGCGGTCGCGCGTGCGGGGGTCGATGTTGATCTTCGACAGGTCGCCGTCGTACACGTCGAGCACCCGGTGATCCATCACCTTGCGCCACAGCGGCGGGACGTAGGCGAGGCCGATCATCGTGCCGTAGCCCGACGGCAGCTGGGGCGCCTCGTCGAAGGTCCGCAGCGTCTGGTAGCGGCGGGTGGGGTTGGCGTGGTGATCGGAGTGGCGCTCGAGCCCGTAGAGCACGACGTTGGTGACGATGTGGTCGCTGTTCCACGAGTGGGCGGGCCGGGTGCGCTCGTAGCGACCGGTCTCGTCCTGCTGGCGCAGCAGGCCGTAGTGCTCGAGGTAGTTGACGACCTCGAGCAGCGAGAAGCCCAACACCGCCTGGAGGATCAGCCACGGGATGACCGCCGGGCCGAGCACGGCGATGGTGACGGCGAACAGCACGACCGACATCACCCAGGCGTTGAGGACGTCGTTGCGGACGTTCCACGGGCCCGAGCCCTTGCGGGCGAGGCGCTGCTTCTCCAGGCGCCAGCCGGAGCGGACACCGCCGACGACGCTGCGGGGGAAGAACCGCCAGAAGGACTCGCCGAAGCGGGCGGTCGCCGGATCGTCGGGTGTGGCCACCCGGGTGTGGTGGCCGCGGTTGTGCTCGATCTCGAAGTGGCCGTAGCCGGTCTGGGCCAGCACGACCTTTGCCAGCCAGCGCTCGAGCTTGTCCTTCTTGTGGCCGAGCTCGTGGGCGTTGGCGATGCCGATGCCGCCGACTGCGCCGATCGTGAGCGTCAGCCCGATCTGGGCGAACAGGCTCAGCCCGCCGTCGACCACCATCCAGAGACCCCAGAAGAAGGTCAGGTACTGCAGCGGCAGGTACAGGTAGGTGAGGATGCGGTAGTAGCGGTCGTCGTCGAGGGCGCCGTAGGCCCACTCCGGTGGGTTGCCGCGGTCGGTGCCGACGAGGGTGTCGAGGACCGGGACCCCGACGAGGATCCACAGCGGGCCCGCGTACCAGAAGACATCCCAGCCGGTGGCGTCGACGGCGGCCCAGGCCAGCAGCGGCAACAACGGCACGATGAGCGACAGCGGCCACAGGTAGCGCTTGGGGTCGCGCCACGTCTCGGCTCGACCGTCGACGGTGTGGGTGATCGTTGCCATGGGGAGACCTCCTGGGGAAGGTTCAGCGGTGCGAGGTGGGTGCGTCGGCCGAGGACGTCAGGCCGGCGGTGAGGGTGCGGGCCAGGAAGGCGGCGACGACCTCGGGTGGCTCGTCGGGGGCGGCGACGGCGTAGGACACGAGCAGGCGGCCGAGGACGTCGGCGGCGCGGTGCACGTCGGCGGGGTCCAGGTCGGGGAGGCGCTGGGCGAGGACCGACTCGCCGACGGCGCGCACGGCGCCGGGCACCGGACCGCGATCGCCGACGAGCAGCGGCAGCAGCGCCTCGGGCTCGGTTGTGATCAGGCGGTCGAGCAGCGGGTGGGCGCGCGCCACCCGCAACATCGTGGCGATGGCGGCCTCGAGCGAGTCCTCGGGGTCGTCGTGGGCGTCGGCGGCGGCGACGACCTGCTCGACCATGGCGCCCGTCTCGCGCAGCACGGCCTGGGCGACGAGGTCGTCCTTGCTGGCGAAGTGCTTGTAGAGCGTCTGGCGGCTGAGCCCGGCGCGCTTGGCGACGTCGCCGACGGAGAGCTTGGTCAGGCCGTTGGTGGTTGCCACGTCGACGGCGGCGTCGAGGAGGCGGTCGCGCGCGGAGCGGGTGGCGTCAGCGGAGGCGGGCACGGGTGACAAGGTAACAACATCCGTCAGTTTGTCAACCCACCCAGGAACCCCTGATCGTGTGGTGTCCACCCGGGAGATGCCGGGTCGGCACCGCAGGATCCGTGGCGTTGCTCGGGGGTCGACCGGGGAAGTCGTCGGCGCGGCGCCGATCGGCGGTGGAATCCGCAGCGCGCGCCGTAGCGCGACGGTGCACAACGTCGAGATCCGCAGCGCGATGTGCCCGACGATGCGGACATGCACACCGCAGCGACCTCCCGACGTTCGGCTCGATCGCCCCTCACCGCAGCGGTGGTGCTCGTGGCGGTGGTCATCGGAGTCCTCCTCCCGACCATCGCCACGGCACCACCCGTGGCGGCGGCGAACGGTGAGATCTTCACCATCGCCGGCAGCACGGGCGGTGCCAGCGCCACCGCCATCGGCGTCGACGCCCAGCGCGTCGTATGGACGACGAACGGGTTGTTGGTCAGCGACTTCCGTGCCTTCGGGGTGCGCCGCGTCGACCTCGCCGCCGGCACCCAGCAGATGATCGCCGGCAACGGGGCGCTCGGGCACGGCACCGACGGCGTCGCTGCCACATCGACCGAGCTGTGGCAGCCCCAGGACATGGCACGCGACGCCGCAGGCAACGTCTACGTAGCGGACGCCTTGGTGCGCAAGGTGCGCAAGATCACCCCGGGCGGGGTCATCTCGACCTACGCCGGCACCGGCTCCTCGAGCTCGACCGGCGACGGCGGTCCTGCGACGGCTGCGGCGATCGGCTCGCCGAAAGGTCTGGCCCTCGACGCCGCCGGCAACCTGTACATCGCCGACGCCCTCGGCGACCGGATCCGGCGGGTGACGCCGGGCGGCATCATCTCGACCGTGGCGGGCACCGGCACGGCCGGGTTCGGCGGCGACGGTGGCGCAGCGACCGCGGCACTCCTCAACGGGCCCGAGGACGTGGCGATCGCCTCCACCGGCGAACTGCTGATCGCCGACACGCAGAACCATCGCATCCGCCAGGTCAGCGGCGGCATCATCTCGACGGTGGCCGGCAACGGCACGGCGGCGCTCGCCGGCGACGGCGGCACGGCGACGGCAGCGTCGCTCAAGAGCCCGCGGGCGGTCGAGAAGACGGCGGCGGGGATGTACATCGCGGATACCGGCAACAGCCGGATCCGCAAGGTGACCGGTGGGATCATCACCTCCTATGCCGGCGGCGGGTCGAGCGCTGCTGACGGCCTCGTCCGGACGAGCGCGCTGATCTCGTCGCCGACCGGCATCTCGGTCGCTCCCAACGGCGAGGTGTTCTTCGCCGAGGAGTATTCGGGGCGCGCCCGCAAGATCGGCACCGACAACAAGGTGTGGACGGTGGCCGGCAACGGCACTGAGGCCTTCTCCGGCGATGGGGGTCAGGCCACGTCGGCCCAGATCGACGGTCCCCGCGGCATCGCCGTTGCGGCCAATGGCGACATCTACATCGCCGACTCGTGGAACGGTCGCATCCGCAAGCGCGCCACGACGGGGTTGATCTCGACGGTGGCCGGCGATGGGAGCAGCACCGCCGACGGCGGGCCGGCCCTCGGCTTCGACCTCGACTGGCCGAGCGACGTGGACATCGACCTCGCCGGGAACCTCTACGTCGTCGACACCGGCCGGGACAAGGTCTTCAAGATCACCCCGGCGGGCATCATCACCACCTACGCCGGCACCGGCGTCGCCGGGTACGCCGGCGACGGGGGATGGGCGACGAACGCCAAGCTGTACGACCCCCGCAACGTGGCCGTGTCGCCGTCCGGCGCCGTCTTCGTGGCCGATACCTCGAACCACCGGGTGCGCCGGATCGACCCGGACGGCTCCATCCTCACCGTCGCAGGCACGGGCGTAGCCGGCTTCTCCGGCGACGGCGGTCCCGGCGCCAGCGCCAAGCTCGACTTCCCGACCGGCCTGGCGGTGGAGCCGACCGGTGCGCTGCTGATCGTCGACAACAACAACGGCCGCGTCCGGCGGTTGTCGACCGACCAGAAGATCTCGACCGTCGCCGGCAACGGCACCACCGGTTCGACCGGCGACGGCGGTTCGGCGACGGCGGCCGGGTTGGACGACCCCATCGGTGTGGCGGTCGACGAGGCCGGCAACATCTTCGTCGGGGAGTACGCGCACATCCGCCGGGTCGACATCGCCACCAACGTGATCTCGACGATCGCCGGCAACGGCGCCGAGGGCTGGTCCGGCGACTACGGCCAGGCGACGGCGGCGCGGCTCGTCTCCTCGACCGACCTGGCCTTCGACGCCGGCGGCAACCTGATCAGCGCCCAGTACTCGGCCGGGCGGCTGCGTCGCATCGTCGGCGTCGGCTCGCCGGGTGCCAAGTACCACCCGCTCACGCCGGCGCGCATCCTGGACTCACGCGACGGGACCGGCGGCTTCGCCACCCCGTGGCCGGCGAACACCACCCGCGACGTGAAGGTGACCGGTGTCGGCGGTGTGCCAGCCTCCGGTGTCGGCTCGGTCGTCGTGAACGTCACCGTCACCGGCGGTACCGCCGCATCGCACCTCACGGCGTGGCCGACGGGGGTGACGAAGCCGCTGGCGTCGAACCTCAACTGGCCCGCCGGGGACACGCGCCCGAACCTGGTGACGGTCAAGGTCGGCGCCGGCGGCAAGATCTCGCTGTTCAACAACTCGGGCAGCGTCCACGTCATCGCCGACGTCGTCGGCTGGTACGACACGGGCACCGCCGTCTCGGGTGACCTGTTCACGCCGCTGGCACCGGCACGCATCCTGGACTCGCGCGAGGGGACCGGTGGGTTCGCCTCACCGTGGGGTGCCGGCACGACCCGCGACCTGCAGGTGTCGACGAAGGGTGGCGTGCCCGCGGGCGCCACGGCCGTGGCCCTGAACGTCACGGTGGTCAACGGCTCGGCCGCGTCGCACCTGACGGTGTGGCCGACGGGCGTCGCCAAGCCGACGGCGTCGAACCTCAACTGGCCGGCGGGTGCGGTGCGACCGAACCTCGTCATCGTGAAGCTCGGCACCGGCGGGAAGGTGTCGCTGTTCAACAACGGAGGCACTGTCGACGTCATCGCCGACGTCGTCGGCTACTTCGGCACCACCGGCGACCGGTTCCACCCGACCGTGCCGCACCGCTTGGTCGACTCGCGCGACGGCACCGGCACGACGGCGACGCCGTGGGCCGCCGGGTCGACCCGCAACGTGACCGTGGCGAGCGTCGGTCCGGTGCCGAAGTCCGCCAAGGCCGTGGTGCTGAACGTCACCGTCACGGGCGGCACGGCGCCGTCGCACCTGACCGTGTGGCCGGCCGGCGTCACCAAGCCGACGGCGTCGAGCCTCAACTGGAACGCCGGCCAGACCGTGCCGAACCTGGTGGTGGTCAAGGTCGGCGACGGCGGCTTGGCCTCGATCTTCAACAACGCAGGGAACGCGCACGTGATCGCCGACGTCGTCGGCTGGTACGGGTGACGCGCCACTAGCCTCCGGGGCCATGGCGCACCCGGGGATCGAGACCATCGTCGAGCTGCTCGGCGGCATCGACCTGCACACCACCGACATCGACGCCCGGCGCGCCGCGCTGGAGACGACGGCCGGGGCGGTGCCGGCGCCCGAGGGTGTCGGCGTCACGCCGGCGACGGTGGGGGGCCGGCCGGCGGAGTGGCTCGACCCGCCCGGCGCCGACCCGGCGGCGCGCACCGCCGCCGTCCTCTACCTGCACGGCGGGGCGTACACGGTCGGGTCGCTCAACACGCACCGCGCCCTCGGCGGCCGCCTGGCCATCGCCACCGGCGTCACCGTGGTCACCCTCGACTACCGCTTGGCACCTGAGGACCCGTTCCCGGCCGCGGTCGAGGACGCCGCTTCGGCGCTCGCCGAGCTCGTCGGCCGGTTCGGTGCCGACCACGTGGCGATCGCCGGTGACTCCGCCGGTGGTGGCCTCGCCGTCGCCACGCTGCTGCTGGCGCGCGGTCGTGGTCAGGCGCTGCCGGCCGCGGTGGCGACGATCTCGCCCTGGGCCGACCTGACCCAGACGCACGAGACGCACACGACCAAGGCCGACGTCGACCCGTGGGTGGCGACCGAGGTGCTCGAGGTGTCGGCCGGCGACTACCTGGCCGGGGCCGAGGCCACCGACCCGCTGGCGTCACCGGTCTTCGCCGACCTTGCCGGCCTGCCGCCGCTGCGCATCGACGTCGGCGACCGTGAGGTGCTGCTCGGCGACTCGCTGGTCTTGGCCGAGCGGGCGCGGACGGCGGGCGTCGACGTCGAGCTGCACGAGTGGCCCGAGATGATCCACGTCTTCCCGGCGTTCCCGGGCGACCTCGTCCCGGAGGCCGACGCCGCGGTCGCCGCCATCGGCGCCTTCCTCCGCGGCCACCTGGCCTGAGGCTCGGTCGGTTCGTGGAGATCACCGTCTCGACCGTCGGGCTCATCGTGCTCGGCGCCGTGCTGACGGTGCTGGCGGTCGCCGGGGCGAGCCACCCCGTGATCCACCCGGCCGAGCAACGGGTGTTCCGGGCGCTCAACACCCTGCCCGGATGGTTGCTGTTCGTGTTGTGGCTGCCGATGCAGCTCGGCAACCTCGTGGTCGGCACCCTCGCCGGCCTGGCCATCGCCTGGGCCTACCGCGACGGAGCGATGGCGGTCGCCGTCGTGCTGGCGATGCTGCTCAAGCTCGGCGCCGAGCGACTGCTGCGCCGCAAGATGGAGCCGTGGCTCGGCGTGCGGCAGCGACCGGGCACGAGCGAGCCCGACGCCGTGCTGCGCGGCGGCGACGTCCCCGCCGAGGGGATGAGCTTCCCGTCGGGGCACGTCATCCTCGTCGCCGCCATCGCCACCGTCGTCTACAACGACATCCCGGGGGCCACGTTGTTCCTCCCGTTCGTCCTGGTGGCGTTGGTGATGATCGGCCGGGTCTACGTCGGAGCCCACAACCCGCTCGACGTCGTGGCCGGCGCCGGCGTCGGGCTGCTCGTCGGGGGCTTCCTGGACATCTTCCTGTAGTCGCCGCTCGGTTCCTGGAGCCGCGGTCGTCGAGCCGACCGCTGGTCGGCGGCGTCAGGCCTCGTCGGGGCGGCCGGGCGTGGTGAGGTCGCGGGGGACGACGATGCGGTCGAAGTCGGCGGCGCTGATGTGCCCCGAGGCCAGCGCCGCGTCGCGCAGGGGGAGGTCCTCGGCGACGGCGAGGTGGGCGATGGCGGCGGCCTTGTCGTAGCCGATCGTCGGGGTCAGCGCGGTGACGAGCATCACCGAGCGCTCGACGTTGCGCTCGAGCTGGGCCCGGTCGAGCTCGAGGCCCTCGACCAGGTGGGCGCGGAAGGTGCCGGTGGCATCGGTGAGCAGCCGCACGGCGCGCAGCACGGCGTCGATGGCGACGGGCCGGAAGACGTTGAGCTGCAGGTTGCCCTCGGAACCGGCGAGGTGGACGGTGGTGTCGAGGCCGGTCACGGCGACGCAGACCTGCAGCAGCACCTCGGCCTGGGTCGGGTTCACCTTGCCCGGCATGATCGAGCTGCCCGGCTCGTTGGCGGGCAGGTGCAGTTCGCCGAGCCCGGTGCGCGGGCCCGAGCCGAGCCAGCGCATGTCGTTGGCCAGCTTGAACAGCGCGGCGCTGAGGCTGCGCAGCCGCGCCGACAGGCGCACGACGTCGTCGATCGAGGCCAGGGCGGCGAAGGGGTTGGGCGCCGGGACGAACGGATGGCCGGTGATGTCGGCGATCTCGGCGCTGACATCGGCGCCGAACGTCGGCGGCGCGTTCAGGCCGGTGCCGACGGCGGTGCCCCCGATGGCCAGGCGCAGCACGCCGTCGAGGCCGCCACGCACGTCGGCGATGGCGTCGTCGAGTTGGGCGACGTGCGCGGACAACTCCTGGCCGACCGTGATCGGGGTGGCGTCCTGGAGGTGGGTGCGACCGATCTTGACGACGTCGGCCCACGCCCGGGCCTTGGTGTCGAGCGCGTCGCGCAACGCTTCGAGCGCCGGGACCAGGTCGCCGGTCACGGCGGCGACAGCGGCGACGTGCATCGCCGTCGGGAAGGTGTCGTTGGTCGACTGCGCCATGTTGACGTGGTCGTTGGGGTGCACCGGTTCCTTGGCGCCGAGCACGCCACCCGCCAGCACGTTCGCTCGGTTGGCGATGACCTCGTTGACGTTCATGTTCGTCGGCGTGCCCGACCCGGACTGGAACACGCCGATGGGGAACTCGTCGTCGAGGCGGCCGTCGAGCACCTCGTGGCATGCCTGCTCGATCAGCGCCCCGAGCGGCTCCGGCAGGCGGCCGTCGCGCACGTTGACCCGCGCCGCGGCGAGCTTCACCACGGCGTAGGCGTGGATCACCTCGAGCGGCATCCGGTCGGTGCCGACGGCGAAGTGCGTCAGTGCCCGCTGCGTCTGGGCGCCCCACAGCCGATGGGCCGGCACCTCGATCGCGCCGAGGGCGTCGGACTCGACCCGGGTGTGGGCGGCTGCGTCGGACATCGCCGTCCACCCTACGGGTGGCGGCGCCTCAGCCCACGGTGCGGGTCATGGCGGTGAAGTCGAGCTCGAGCGAGGCGTCGTCGGATGCGAGGGCGTACGTCGTCGCCAGCCGGTCGACGGTGCCGAAGCGCGAGTCGTGGCGGGGGAAGTCGGCCTGGGCGACCTGCTCGCCGGCGACGGTGAACGGTGCCGTGGACCCGAACGCCACCTCGCCCGCCGACGGCGACGTCCACGCCACGGTGAAGCCGTCGTCGGTGCGCTCCACGGTGGGTTGGGCGGCGGCGATCGTCGAGCGCCACGTGGCGAAGTCGCCGTCGAGCGCCTGCTCACCGACCTCGACGATCCACACGTTGTCGGGACCGCCCTCGGCCACGAGATCGAACGGCTGCACCATGTCGCGCGTCGCCGTCGTTGCCGGGTCGTAGACCTTCCAGGTCGGCGTGCGCCACGACCACAGGGCGATCCAGGCATCGCCCTTGCGGGCGATCGTCCAGTTGCCGTCCTGGGTCACCTCGTCGAAGTGGTCCTGCGGGACGTAGGCGTGGGTGAAGGGGCGATACCCGAACACGGACCACAGCAGGTCGTCGGTGGTGGCGTCCCAGGCCGGTTGATAGATGTGGATCGCCGTGCGCTCGTGCTGGGCGCTGCGCGGCATCGACGCCTCGCCCGTCCAGTAGCCGGGAGAGTCGTCCTTGCCCCAGTCGGTCGACGCCGCCGGGCCGTTGCGGGGGTGGGTGGTGAACACCAGGGCGTCGGCGTCGATCGTGGCCTGCCAGGCGTGCACCTGGTCGCGCATCTGGCCGAAGCGGTGGTCGAGCACGGAGGCCAGGGCCACCTCGTCGCCGCGCCAGGCGTAGGTGTTGGCTTCGCGCAGGTGGCCGAAGTTCACGATGGCGTGGTTGGCCTGCTCCCATGCCTTGACCCGGTCGGGGTCCGAGCCGTTGAGCTCCACGAGCACCTTGACCTGGGCCAGCAGCTCGGTCTCGAGCAGCCGGTGCTCCTTTGCCTCCGACAGCGAGATGTCGGCGACCTGCCACATGCCGACGGCACCCTGGGACCACCAGAACGACAGGTTGGCGGGGTCGGCGAAGTCGTAGCCGAACGGCGCCTCGGGGTTGTCGGTCACGGGCACCGAGCCGTCGACGAAGATGCCGTGGCGCTCGGCGGTCACGCCCGGCGCGTCGGCGGTGGCGATGTCGACGATGGTCTGCGGCGGTCGGTACCGCGCCGCGGCGCAGAAGTAGGTGGCGCCGGTGTCGCCCTTGGACGTGTAGTCCAGCTCCGTGTCGTCGAACAGGAGCTTGTTCGTGTTGAACACGTCCTCGTCGCGCGCCGACATCTTGTCCTTCTTGTAGGTGCGCCCCCGCGACGCCGTGAAGGTGCCCCGGTGGGTGTGCGCCGCCATGTCGAGCAGGGCCAGGTCGAGCGCCATGCCGGCGGCCCGCACGATCTCGGGGTCGTCGTCGAGCTCGGCCAGCATGATCAGCGGCGAGATGTTCTTGAGCATGTACACGTGCGAGTGCCACTCGAAGAACCCGAACTCGGCGCGCTCCGCCACCCAGTCGAGGATCACCGGCCGGGCGCGCGCCGCGTGCTCGGCGCCGGTCATGCCGGTGACGGCGAACGTGGTGTCGGGCAGCCGCTTGCCGGCGAGGTACTCGTCGGCGGCGATGATCAGGATGTGGTTCTCGGACCAGAACCACTGCTCGTCGAGGCGGTCGGCGGGGAGCGGGTCGTCGTAGCGGTACCGGTTGGCGGCGAGGCGTTCGTCGATGGCGGCGATGACGCTCGGGTCGAGGCGGGTGGTCGGCGTGTCGCCCTCGCCGAGCGCGGCGAGCCAGTGCAGGTACATGATGCGGAAGTCGCGCGTGTCCTGCCAGGTGTCGATCTGCTCCCAGGTGTCGGCGAGCGTGTCGACCGTGACCTCGTTGGGGTCCCAGGTGAAGTCGGGCTCGCGGCGGGCCCGGATCAGGAACGCCGCGATCTGGCTGAGGCTGGCCGGGTCGAGGTCGGTGGTGGCGAAGCGCAGGTACTCGTCGACGCGCCCCTGGTACCACGCCTCGTCGACCAGTCCCGGCGTGCCCGGCGCGGCGAGCGCCTCGTCCAGCGTCGCTGGCGGCACCGGCGCCCCGGCGGCGTTCGTGCTGCCGTCGCTGCCAGATCCGGAGCTCGAGCCCGAGTCGGTCGTGCACGAGGCGAGCGCCGCGGCGCTCATCACGCCGAGGCTCCCCACCAGGAACCGCCGTCTGTCGATGCTGGCCATGTCGTGCGCCCCCCGGCACTCGGTACGTCGGAACGTCGGATCGGTCGTGTCGCCGCCGGGGTGGACCCTAGGCCGAGACCGGCGTGCGGGGTGGGTCGGCGTCGAAGCGCGGCGTCCCGTCGACGAGCAGGCGCAGGTCGGCGGCGGCGGCGACCTGCTCGCGGTGGGTGACGAAGATCGTGGTGCCGTGGCGGCGGCGCAGCGCGTCGAGCACGTGCAGCTCCGTGTCCTCGTCGAGGGCCGACGTCGACTCGTCGAGCACCAAGATGTCCGGTCCGACGAGCCAGGCCCGCGCCAGGGCGGTGAGCTGGCGCTGCTGGGGGGTGAGGTTGATGCCCTCCTCGAGCACGACGGCGTCGAGCCCGCCTGCCAGCCCGGCGAGCCCTTCCGTGGCGCCGACGGCGGCGATGGCGGCGTCGATCTCGGCCGGCGTGGCGTCGGGGCGGCCGTAGGCGACGTTGTCGGCGATCGTCCCGGCGAACAGGAACGGCTCCTGGGGCACCACACCGATGCGCGAGCGCACGGACGCCACGGTGAGGTCGCGCAGGTCGGTGTCCCCGACGCGCACGGCGCCGGTGTCGGGGTCGTACACGCGCGTGACGAGCTTGGCGAGCGTCGACTTGCCGGCGCCGGTCGGGCCGACGACGGCGATGGTCTGCCCCTCGGGCAGGCGCAGCGAGACGTCGCTGAGCACCTGGCGGTCGGTGCCCGGATAGGCGAAGCCGACGCCGTCGAGGACGATGTCGCCGCGCAGCGCCTCGGTCGAGGTGGCGTCGGGCCGCTCGACCGGAAGGATCGCCGCCTCGTAGGGCTGGTGCAGCCGGTCGAAGCTGACCTTGGCCCGCAGGTACTGCTGCACGAGGCCGCCGAGCTCCTGGATGGGTTGCAGCGCCCGGGCCAGGTACAGCCGCACGGTGAGCATCGCCCCGAGGGTGAGGGCGCCGCCGAGCACGAGCACCCCGGAACGCCACATGATCAGGGCGCCGCCGATCTCGGCGATCCACTGGATGGCCATCGTGTAGCCCCCGGCGACGAGGGCGCTGTGGCGCTCGGCGCGCCGCAGCCGCACGGCGAGCTGGTCGAAGCTGGCGACGGCCTCGTCGGCGGCGGCGGCGGCCTCGATGGCGACGCGGCCGTTGTAGTCCTCCTCCAGGCGGGCGATGACGTCGCCGAGCGCGGCGCGCTGGCGCAGGTAGGCGCGGCGGGCGATCGGGATCTCGACGGCGGTGACGACGATGGCGGTGAGCACGATGGCGCCGATCAGCACGACGAGTTGGGCGCCGATGATGCTCATGGCCACGACGGCGGCGACGAGCGACAGGCCGACGACGACGAGGCGTGTGGCCACGGCGCGAGCGAACGCCGTGATCTCGTCGAGATCGTGCAGCACGCGGGTGGCGACGTAGCCCGGCAGCTCGCGGTCGTAGTAGGCGAGGCCGAGGCGCGTGAGGCGGCGCACGAGCCGGATGCGCAGCAGGTACAGCATCCCGTTGGCGAGCTGGGCGGCGAGGATGTCGAAGCACCACGTGCCCAGCGCCGAGAGCCCCGCCAGCAGCACCAGGGCGTAGGCGTAGCGATTGGTGTCGCCGCTGCCGGCGTCGATGGCGTCGTTGACCTCACCGAACAGGTACTGCGGCGCCAGGTCGATGATCGTGATGGCCAGCATCAACGTGGTGGCCAGCACGATGAGGCGGCGGAACGGCGACGCCAGACTGCGCACGCTCGGTTCGACGTCGCGCCGGTCGGCCTCGTCGCCGCAGCGCGGCACCTCGGTGGTGTGGGCCGCCGCCTCGGCCAGGACGTCGGCCCGCTCGGCCGCCTCCTCGGCGGTGGCGGCGACCAGCACGTCGGCCTCGGCCGGGTCGACCGCGCGCGCCATCGTCTCGTCGACCGCCATCACGAGGTCG
The DNA here is from genome assembly GCA_964648005.1 of uncultured Iamiaceae bacterium. Taxonomy (GTDB): domain Bacteria; phylum Actinomycetota; class Acidimicrobiia; order Acidimicrobiales; family Acidimicrobilacustridaceae; genus JAGQTE01. Next base: position 1,230 of record CAZYKR010000045.1, on the reverse strand, counting down.
ATGGTCTGGTCGACGGCGGACGCCGCCGAGGGCCGGGCGCTCAGGTACAGCACCGCCGTGTCCGGGTAGGCCTCGGTGATGCGGCCGAGGATCTGGGCCTCCATGGCTGCGTGCACGCCGGACAGCGCCTCGACGAGCGCCAGCACCCGCGGCTCGGCTAGCAACGCCTGGGCCAGGGCGAGCCGCTGGCGCTGGCCGCCCGAGAGGTTCATGGCCCGGTCCCCGAGCACCTCCTCGAGACCGCCTGGCAGCGTGGCCACGACCTCGTCGGCGCACGACGCGGCCAAGGCGCGGGCGATGGCGTCGTCGTCGACGTCGGCACCCCGGGCGCCGAGCAGCAGGTTGTCGCGCACCGAGCGGGAGAACAGGTACGGCTCGCTGTCGAGGAGGCGCAGCTTGGTGCGGGCCTCGGCGACGGGAAGGTCGTGCAGGTCGGTCTCCTCGACCCACACGGTGCCGGCGGCCGGCAGCGAGCGACCGACGAGGGTGGCGCCGATCGTCGGCAACCCGACCAGGCGTGGTGCCCGCACCAACGCCGAGGTGCCCGGCGCCACGGTGGCGGTGCACGGCTGGGTGCGCCGGTCGTCGGCAGCGAGGACCAGCTCGGCGCAGCTCCAGCCGAGGAGCGGCGGGCCGAAGGCGTCGTCGGTGGTCGCGGCGCGCCGGTCGTCGCCGACCATGCGGTCACCGACGCCGACGCCCTCGGGGTCGACGAGCTCGCCGATGCGGTTCGACCCGGTGCGGGCGAAGCTCCACTGGTCGAGGATGGCGGTGAACGACTGGGCGAAGAACACGACCTGGGCCGAGCCGACGAAGAAGACGAGGAACTCGCCGTTGGTGAGCGTGCCGCCTTCGATAGCCCGGGCGCCGAGCAGCAGCAGCGCAGCCTGCGACAGGGCCGGCACGACCTTCAAGAGCGCGCCGTAGCGGGCGAGGACCCGCACCCGGGTGAGGGCGAAGCGGTAGGCGTTGCGGGCGGCGCGGCGTACGCCCTCGATGACCGCCAGCTCACGACCGAAGAGCTTGACGACGCGGATGCCGCGGATCGGCTCGTCGATGGCGCGGGTGACCTCGGCCGTCTCCTGCAGCTGCAACCACGACAGGCGGGCGATGCGCTTGCGGATGCGCAGGACGAGCCACAAGTTGATCGGCAGGCAGGAGAACGTCACCAGCATCAGCCCGAAGTTCAGGTAGCCGAGGTACGCCATGCCGGCGAGCACGGCCGGCGCG
>CAZYKR010000044.1:0-20588 GCA_964648005.1 uncultured Iamiaceae bacterium | reverse complement strand
CGCGAGCGCGCGCCGCCCCCTCCAGCCCGCCGACCGTCTGGTGGACGGCCACGCCGACGACGGCGGAGACCACCACCGCCAGCGCCACCCCCCACCACACCTGGCGCCGGGCATCCGCCCGCCCCGAGCGCTTCAGGTACAACAGCACCACGGCGACGACGAGCGCCCCCTCGAAGCCCTCGCGCAGCATGATGAACAGTGCAGCGGCCATCACGATGCACGGTAGGCATCCCTAACGCCACGGGCAAGCCGGGCGCCCGCGCACCCGGCGATCACCGGCGCCGCGGCGGCGGCCGACGACGGACACGTCCGTCACCGACGGCCAGCTGCACCAACCGGTGCGCCGCCGGCGACAGCGGCCCGTCCCGATGGACCAGCCCCACATGGCGCACCAGACGCGGTCGCAGCGGCACGACGTCGGCCCCCGCACCGCGCGCCGCAGCGGCGACGTCGCCCGGCACGATCGCCACCCCGGCGCCGGCGCGCACCAGCGGGGCGATCGCCTCCCGGTGGTCCGTCTCGACGGCGATGGTGGCCACCACCCCCGCCTCCGCCAGCCGTTCGTCGAGTTGGCGGCGGGCCGACGTGCCGACCGGGGTCGTGATGAACGGGAGCCGGGCCAGATCCGTCATCGTCACGCTCGGCGACCGTCCGACCGTCGAGCGCCGATCGGACGGTACGAGCGCCACGTACTCCTGGTCGGCGAGCGGCACCGTGACGAGGTCGTCGGCGACCGGCAGCTCCGTGCACCCGAGCTCGGCAGCGCCCTCACGCACCTGCCGCTCGACCGCTGCCGGGTCGTCGGGCTCGTGGAGGCGCACGGTGACCGCCGGGTGGGCGGCGCGAAAGCGTCCGATCAGCTCGGCGAGCGGGTGCACGGCGAGCGTCGGCAGGCTCACCAGGTCCAGGTGCCCCGCCTCCAACCCGGCCACGGCCGCCACCGCGGCGCGCGCCGTGGCGGCGTCGCGCAGGGCCGCCCGTGCGGGCGCGACGAGCGCGGCCCCGGCCGCCGACAGCTGCACCGTGCGCCCGACGCGATGGAACAACTCGACGCCCAGCTCCGCCTCGAGCGACCGGATCGCCTGGGACAGCGTCGGCTGCGCCACCCCGACCGCCGCCGCAGCACGGGTCATGCCGCCTTCGTCGACGACGGCGACCACGTAGGAGAGTTGGCGCAGATCCATAGGTTCAGCCTATGCGTTGCATTGACATGGTCGTCTTCCTCGATCGACGAGCCTGTGGTTGGGTCGAGGGCATGGACACGCCGGCAACGCTCGCCCTCGTCGGCCTCGGCGTCGGCGTGATCTACGGGACCTTCGGGGTGGGTTCGGCCTTCGCCACCCCGATCCTCTCGCTGCTGGGCGTGCCCGGCATGGCCGCCGTCGTCGGTCCCCTCCCCGCCCTCCTACCGGGGTCTGCTGCCGGGGCGTGGTCCTACGCTCGCCAGGGCAAGGTCGACTGGCAGCTCGGCCGGCGCACGCTCGCCGGCGCCCTACCGGCCGCCGTCCTCGGCGCCATCGCCAGCCGGGTCGTCGGCGGCCCGATCCTGCTCGTGCTCTCGGGCCTGGTGCTGGCCGTCGTCGGCCTGCGCGTGCTGCGTCCCGGCCGCGCCGTCGCGCCCGATCGGGCGGCAGCACGTCGCGCCAGCCGGACGTTCGTGGTGACCGCCGCCGCGGGCGTCGGCGCTGTCGCCGGCCTGCTCGCCAACGGCGGGGGCTTCCTCCTGGTGCCGCTCTTCCTGCTGGCGCTCGGCCTGGACATGCACGAGGCGGCCGGGACCAGCCTCGTCGTCGCCGTGGCGCTGACCACGCCGACCCTCGTCGTGCATGCGCTCGGCGGTGACGTCGACTGGGCCGTCGCCGCCGCCTTCGCCGCCGGCATGATCCCCGGCGCGCTGCTCGGCGCCCGAGCGGCCCGGTCGCTCGACACCCACCGCCTCCAGCGCGCCTTCGGCATGTTGCTGGTCGGCTTCGCCGCCTGGTACCTCGTGCGTCAGACCATGGCATGGATGGTCTGAGGCCGCAGGCCTCGCCCCACCCCACTCCCCTGTGGTGATCAACGCGCATTACCGTGGCGTCCTGCGCCCGGGGCCGGGCCACGTCGGAGGGGACACCATGCCGCGTCATTCGATCCATGCATCCGCACGCGCCGGAGCGCTCGCGCTGACGTTCGGCCTGGCGTTGGCCGGTTGCGCCGCCTCGGGCGACGGCGGGAGCGGCGATGCGGCGCCCACCACGGCCGCTCCGTCGGGCACCTCGGGTGCCCCGGGCACGTCGGCACCGCCGGCAGCGGTGGCATCGGCCGGCTGCGGCACCAGCACGCAGGACGCGGTCACGGAACAGGAGCGCACCCTGACCGTCGCCGACCAGCCCCGCCGCTACCTGCTGACCGTGCCCGAGGCGCACGACGGCACCACCCCGCTGCCCGTCGTGTTCGACTTCCACGGGCTGATGGAGGGCGCCGAGGTCCACGCGGGCATGTCGCAGTACTCGGCCCTCGCCGCCGAGGAGGGCTTCGTGGCCGTGTTCCCCCATGGCACCGGCACCCCGATCCGCTGGAACGCCAACCCGCTCGCCACCACCAACGACGACCTCGCCTACTTCGACGACGTGCGGGCACAGCTGGCCGCCGACCTGTGCATCGACGAGAGCCGCATCTACGCCACCGGCCTCTCCAACGGCGCCATGTTCACCTCGATCCTGCTCTGCCAGCGCGCCGACGTCCTGGCCGCCGCCGCACCCGTCGCCGGCATCACCGACGCCGAGGACTGCGACCCCGCCCGCCCCGTGCCGATCGTGGCGTACCACGGCACCGCCGACCCGATCCTGTTGTTCAACGGCGGCGTCGACACGTCCATGCTCGGCGGCGGCGACCCGAACGCCCCGACCACGACCGCACCGCCGGCCGACCTCGACGGCGAGGGCTATCCCGCCGCCGTGGCGGCGTTCGCCGCCCGCAACGGCTGCGCCCCGGAACCGACCGACACCGAGGTCACCGCCGAGGTGATCCACCGCGTCTACGACTGTCCCGAGGGAGCAGACGTCGAGTTCTTCATCGTGCTCGGCGGTGGCCACTCCTGGCCCGGCTCGGAGTTCTCGAAGACGATCGGCAACATCGTCGGCCCCACCACCTTCGACGTCGACGCCACGCGTGACGCCTGGGCGTTCATGTCCCAGTTCACCAACGCCTGACTCAGGCGCCGGTGTAGACGGCCCGCGCCCGGAAGCGCAGCGGGGCCTCTCCGTACTCCTCGAGCGCGTGGGCGATCCAGCCCGCCGTGCGGGCCACCGCGAAGATGGCGTCGGTGGTGCCGACCGGCATGTCGGTGGCCACCGCCAACGCCGCCAGGCCCAGATCGACGTTCGGCACCCCGGCGCCGAGCTCGCTACCGGCGGCCAGCACGGCGTCGAGCGTGGCGACGGCGCGTCGCGGCGCGATCGTTGCCAGCCGCTCCAGCAACACGTCGAGGCGCGGGTCGACGCCGCGGTACACCGCGTGGCCGAACCCGGGCACACCACCGCCCGCCTCGATGGCGGCGGCGACGGACCGCTTGGCAGAGCCGCCAGCGTCGGCATCGAGCAGGAGCCGGTGCGCCGCCGACGCCGCCGTGCCGTGCCGCGGCCCGGCCACCGCGCCCAGACCCGCCGACACGACGGCATACGGATCGGCCCGCGCCGAGGCGGCCACCCGCGCCGCCAGGGTCGAGGTCGCCAGCTCGTGGTCGGCCACCAGGACCAGCGCCGCGTCGAGCACGCGCACCCGCGGTCGCGTCGGTGGCAGCGCCGACAGGTGCGGCCACAGCGCCGCCGCGATCCGGCGGTGGGCGCCGGTCGCCCGGTTGGCACCGGCGGCGCGGGTCCGGCGGGACCCGGGCAACGGCTCGGCGACGGGCAGCGCAACCGCGAACGTGCTCAGCAGCTCGCGACCGACCCGCACCACCGCCGAGGGTCGCCGATCGGCCCGGTCGCCGTCAGCCGCGCCCAGCGCCGCCGCCACGACCGCCAGGCGGGCGACCGCGGGAGCATCGGGTGGCAGCGGCGCCGTGACCGCTGCCGCCAGCCGGACGTTCGGCGCCGGGGCCGTCCAGAGCTCGGCGTCGGTCGAGCCGGGAAGTTCGCCGGTCCACAGCAGCTCGGCGACCGCCTCGAAGGTCGAGCCCTGCGCCAGCTCGTCCACCCGATGGCCCCGGTAGGTCAGGCCGCTCTCGTCCAGTCGGGTGACCCCGGTGGCCAGGGCCACCTCGACGGCGCCGGCGCGGCGTCGACCCTGCCGTGGCCGGCCACGGCGCGCCAGCTCCTCGACCTCGGCCGGATCGAACTGGCTGGTCTTGCCGTCCGAGGCCACCGTGCGTCCGAGGACGCCACGGCTCACGTAGGCGTAAATCGTCTCGACCTTGACGCCCAGTCGGGCGGCGACCTGGTCGGCAGTGAGCAGGTTGCGAGGCATCAACGTTGACCCTAATCAATGTTGACGTTGATGTCCACGGGCGCGACGGTCTCCCCATGCACACCACGACCCCACCCACTGCTCTCGACATCCCGCCCGGCCGCACGGTCCAACCCGGTCTCGACGTACCGCCCGGCCTCAAGGGAGTTGTGGTGGCGGACACCGCCGTGGGCGACGTGCGTGGCGAGGAGGGCTTCTTCCACTACGGGCCCTACGACGCCACCGACCTGGCGCACACCCGCACGGTCGACGACGTGTGGTTCCTGCTCGTCCACGGCCGGCTGCCGAGCGCCGATGAGCTGGCGACGTTCCGGGACGGCGTGGCGGCCCAGCGCCACCCGCACCCTGCGGTGCAGGCCGCCATGCCCGCCATCGCCGCCGTCGGAGGCGGCGCGCTCGACGGGCTCCGCACGGCGCTGTCGCTGCAGGCCGCCGCCACCGGGATGCGGCCGGTGCTCGATCTGACCCCGGACGAACGGCGCCGCGACGCCGTGGCGCTCGCCGCCGTCACCCCGACGCTCGTCGCCGGGTTGTGGCGCTCGGCCAACGGACTCGAGCCGGTCGCGCCACGCGACGACCTGCACGGCGCCGCCGGGTACCTGTGGCAGCTGCACGGCGTCGAGCCCGACCCCGTCGCCGTCCGGGCGCTCGAGCAGTACCTCGTGCTCACGATCGACCACGGCTTCAATGCCTCCACCTTCACCGCCCGCGTCATCACGTCCACCGGCGCCGACGTCGGCGCCGCGCTGGTCGGCGCCGTCGGCGCCCTGTCGGGGCCGCTGCACGGCGGCGCACCGAGCCGGGCCCTCGACCTGCTCGACGAGATCGGCACGCCCGACCGCATCGACGCCGTGGTCGGCGCCCGCCTCGATGCCGGCGAGCGGATCATGGGCTTCGGGCACGCCGTGTACCGGACCGAGGACCCCCGGTCGCGGGTGTTGCGCCAGGTGGTGCGCGACCTCGGGGGGCCGCTGGTCGACCTCGCCGTCGCCGCCGAGGCCCGCATCGTCGACCTGCTCGCCGCCGCCCGACCGGGACGGGCGCTGCAGGCCAACGTCGAGTGGTACGCCGCCGTGGTGCTGGCCACCGTGGGGGTGCCCCGCGAGCTGTTCACCCCCACCTTCGCCACGTCGCGGGTCATCGGGTGGAGTGCGCACGTGCTCGAGCAGGCGGCGGAGCGCCACATCCTGCGTCCGTCGGCCCGCTATGTCGGGGCGCCGGCACCGGCGCCGGTCCCGCCCCGCTGATCGGTCACCCGAGGTCCGCCGCCTCGTGCCTATCCTCGCCCGTGGCGAGGTCGGCACAACTGGAGCGAACGATGACGGGTCCCCAGCTAGGCAAGGAGGCGCTGCTCGACGCGGCGGCGCGCCTGTTCGACGAGGAGGGTGTGGACGCTGTCTCGCTCGGGATGATCAACCGGGCCAGCGGGCACCGCAACCGATCGGCGGCCAACTACCACTTCGGGGACAAGGAGTCGATCATCCGCGCCGTGGTCGAACGGGCCACGGTCGAGCCGGACCGTCGGCGCACCGAGCTGCTCGAAGCACTCGAGGCGAGCGATCCCTCGCCGTCGGCGCGCGCCGTGCTCGAGGTCATGCTGACGCCGGCCACCGAGGCGTTGGACGACCTCGATGGCCGTCGACACCTGCGGCTGTTGGGTCAGGTCGTCGGGCACCCCCGCTACTTCGCCGCCACCCAGGACGTCACCCAGTACCTGCCGAGCCTCGCCCGATGCGCCGAGCACCTGACCTCGCACCTCGACGCCCTCCCCGAGGACCTGCGCGTCGAGCGCGTCGCGGTGCTGTCGGCGCTCGCCGTCCGGGCCTATGCCGACCAGGCCCGGCTGATCGACGCCATCCATCGGGCGCGCCCGTGCCTATCGCCGCAGCGGTTCCAGGAGAACCTCATCGCCATGATCCTGGCGGCGTTCGTCGCCGACCCCGCCACCTGACCTCGGGCACGTCGCGCCACGCCGGGCGCCGGCACGGTGCCGGGCACCGGGCCGCTCAGGGCGCGTTCTGCTGGGCCGAGCCGCCGGGACCCGTGGCAGTGAGCGTCCACTGACCTGTCGCCTCACTCGGTGAGAGGGCGCACACCACCTGGCTCGGCTGGTCGGGTGGGCCGCTAGCTGTGGTGGGGCCCAGCTGCGACCGCACCGTGACCACCGTCGCCCACGACGTCGACCACGACATCGTGACGGCCCACTGGCCACCCGGGCAGGCGCCGCCCGGGACCGACGCCGGCATGACGCTGAAGGAATCGATCGTCGGTGCCGGCGGCGGCGGCGGCGGTGGCGCCGCCGTGGTCGTGGGCGCGGCCGTGGTCGGCGGGGCGACCGACGTCGACGGCGCTGCGATCGTGGGCGAGGTCGTGGGCGGCGGTGCGGCCGCCGTCGTAGTGGTCGAGGCGTCGCCGAGGGGGAGCGCCGACGCCGTCGTGCTCGACGATCCGGCCCGCGCCGAGCCCGGCGGCGTGCTGGTGCCGATCTGCGGTGCGGTGGCCACCGTGGTGGTCGTGGCCTCGATCCCGGCCGCCACGACATCGGCATCGTCGCCGCCGGCGAGGACCACGCCCACGCCGACCAGCACCAGCAACGCCAGCAGGAGCGCACCGATGGCGACCCACCGGCGAGCCGACGACGCCTCGGCAGCCGCCACGTCGTCGAGGGCAGGCGACTCCTCGGCGGCCGACGCGGCCCCGGAGCCGCCGACGGTGCTGCCGACGCCTCCCAGCCCGGCGCCGGCAGGCGTCTGCTCGGGACGCGGCAGCGGTGTCGTCGCCTCGGAGCCCAGCGGCACACCGGCGGCGCGCAGCTGGTCGACGACGGTGGCGCGCAGCGGGCCGGCGGCGACCAGCAACGGCACGGCAGCGAAGAGCGCCTCGGGTGCCAGGATGGCGGCGCGTTCGGGCTCGCACACGTCGCAGCCGGAGGCGTGGCGGTCGATCACCTTGACCGCTTCGGCGCCGAAGCGCTCGATCCCGGCCGCCGCCAGCGCCCCGGCCAGGATCTCGCAGCGCGGCGCGCCGTCGCGGTAGAGCACCCAGGCCCGGATCGCCGTGCCGAGCCGAGCCTTCATCCGGAACAGCAGCTGGTACGCGTGGTTCGGGCTGACGTCCAGCTCCTCGGCGAGCTCACCCGGGCCAAGCCCGTGACGCAGGTGCAGGTCCAAGACGCTGGCGTCGCGCTCGCCGAGGGCAGCCGCCGCCGCCCACACCAGGTCGTGGTGCCCGGAGCCGGCCACCTCAGCGGCCACGTCGACCCCCGCGTCGAGCGAGGCCAGCTCCGGTGCCTCGTCGTCGGTCGGTCGGGCGCGGCGCTCCTTGTCGAGGCGGTTCAATGCCCGGTTGCGCGCCGTGCGCAGCACCCAGCCACCGAACGCCTGCGGGTCGCGCAGCGTGTCCAGCTTCGTCCAAGCCCCCAGGAACGTGTCCTGCGCCACCTCGGCGGCCAGGCCGTCGTCGTGCAGGATCCGGCGCGCCACGTCGAACGTCGGGTCGAACCACCGGCGGAACAGCACCGTGAAGGCGTCCTGGTCGCCGGCGCGCGCCGCGAGCACCAGCGTCGCATCGTCGCGCTCGGTCGCGGTGCGCTCGGTCGCGGTGCGCTCGTCCCCGCCGTGTTCGCCGGCCATCGCCGTCCACCATCGCACAGTCCTCGCAGTCGGTCCCGCCATCGGCGGGCGTCACCAGGCAGGACCGGCGAGGCCGTCGTTCCTTACACATCAGGACGGCGGCGGCGTCGTCTGGGCCATTCGGCTCATTTGGGTCGATCCGGGCGATCGGGCGTAAGGACCCCCGTCGCCGCTGGTCCTGTTCCCCGACGGCGGCCAACCGGGACGCCCGACCGAGGAGCACAGACCGATGCAGACCACCACGACCACCGAGACCATCGACAGCCTGATCGCCACCGCCGGCGCACCGGATGCGGCATCCAGCCGTCGCAACGCTCGCCGCTGGGCCCTGCGGCTCGGCGCGCTGGCCATCGCCGCGACGAGCGCGTTGCCGCTCGCCGCCACCGGCGCCGGGGCCGACACGCCGCCTGCCCCCGCCCCGCAGCCGCAGATCGCGGCGCCGAGCGGTGGCCTGCAGCCGAACCTCGACCTCGGCGATGCGCCGAACGTCAACACCGGCGACATCTGGGGCGCCCAGTCCACCAGTGGCGACGTCTGGGCGGATGTCTCGTTCGTGGCGAACCGACCGAGCCTGGTCGTGCAGTTCTCGACGACGAAGCCGACGCTGATCAACGGCAAGCTGAGCGTCGGTGCTGTGGCGCCGACCGCTCTCAACGGGACCTTGACGCCGACCCCTGGCCAGTACCGCTACACCATCAGCCGTGAGGGCCTGACCCCGAACACCACCTACTACGCCCTCGTGAGCATTCCCGGGAGCGCCGGTCAGGCACCGAACCAGGAGACCATCGCCGTCGCGACCAAGACGCGCACCGTGCGGGTGTGGGCGCTGCAGGCACACGTGAGCGACGACGCCGATCCCGGCCTGCTCGGCAAGGGCGAGATCCGCTTCGGCCAATGGATCGCCCCGGCGAACGTCAACGCCCCGGCGGCATCGACCGCCTACACCGGCGACATGAGCATCGGCACCGGCGAGGACGTGGCGCTCGGGTCGAGTGGCCTGTTCTCCAAGGCCACCACGGCCGGCTCGACGATCAACGTCGTCGTGCAGGGCATCGAGCACGACGGCGCCGGCTTCTGCCCCACCGGCATCTTCACCACGCCCACGACCACGGCGCTCGACTGCGGCTACGCCGCCGCCGCCATCGGCACCGCCACGCTGCCCACCACCAAGTACGGCGCCAAGCACAGCCAGATCATCCAGGCCAAGACCACCAACGCCTCGGGACTGCAGTTCCAGGTCTCACTCCTGGTCGAGACCTCCGTGGGCTGACCGCCCGAGATGATCGCCCGCCCGGCGGAGGGCGGTCGGGCGAGCCGGCGACGGGGACCCATGGGCTCGGGTCCCCGCCGCCGCGCGCCGGGGGGTGCCATTGACAGCCAGTGGCGACGCCACCACCATGAGTCGGCCGTCTCAGGGGGACTCATGCGCCGCACGTTCATCGCTGTCGTCATCGCCGCCGCACTGGCGCTCGTCGGGTGCAAGCCGCTGCTCGTGCCACCGGGCGATGCCCCGCTGCGGTACCGCGACGAGGTGTTCGCATCGGTGACCAAGACCGCCGACATCACCTACGGCACCGCGGTGCGGCGCGACACCAACGCCGAGGTCTCGCTGCTCGCCGATGTGTACGCCCCGAGCGGCGACACCGCGGTCGCCCGCCCGCTGATCATCTGGGTGCACGGCGGGTCCTTCAAGAGCGGGTCCAAGACCTCGGGCGAGATCGTCGACCAGGCCAACGTCTTCGCCAAGAAGGGCTACGTGTCGATGTCGATCAACTACCGGCTCTCGCCCCAGGGTTGCGCCGCGTCGGGCCCAACGACCGAGTGCGTGCTCGCCATCATCGACGCCAAGCACGACGCCCAGGCCGCAGTGCGCTACGCCAAGGCCAACGCCGCCGCCTTGGGCATCGACCCGAACCGCATCGCCATCAACGGGTCCTCTGCCGGGGCGATCACGGCGCTGAACGTCGGCTACGACTCGACCGAGGTCGGCAGCGGCGGGTCCAACCCTGGCCAGTCGTCCGATGTCGACGCCGCCGTGTCGCTGTCGGGTGCTCGACTGATGGGCACCCTCGACGCCGGCGACGCGCCGAGCCTGCTGTTCCACGGCACCGCTGACGTGGTCGTGCCCTACGCCTGGGCCGACGCCACGACGACCGACGCCAAGGCCGCGGGCCTCGAGAGCTACCTCACCGCCTGGGACGGCGCCACGCACGTGCCGTACGCCGCCCACCGCACGGAGATCATCGACCAGACGACCAACTTCTTGTACTGGACCCTGCTGCTCGATCAGCTCTGAGCAGCGCCGGGCGACCGGCGCCCGTGGTCCTGGTCAGCGGCGGCGCTTGGCGGCGTACATCGCCTGGTCGGCGGCGCGCAGCACGGCATCGACCTCCGCCGTGACGACGGCGGCCCGTGCCACCCCGACGGTCACGCCGACGTCGGCGTCGACGCCGCCGACCGTGATCGGTTCGTCGATGCGGGCCCGCACCCGCGCCACCAACGACGTCACCGTCGACGGTGACGCGCCGTCGCCGAGGAGGACGGTGAACTCGTCGCCTCCGTAGCGGCCGACGACGTCGCCGGCGCGCACGCATGACTGCAGACGCGCCGCCACGACCTCGAGCACCCCGTCGCCGAGGTCGTGCCCGTACGTGTCGTTGACCGCCTTGAACCGGTCCAGGTCGCAGAACAGGACGACGACGTCGCCCGGGTCCGCCGCGGCACGTCGCGCCGCGATCTGGGCCGTGCAGGCGTCGATGAAGGCGCTGCGGTTCACCAGGCCGGTCAGCGGATCGTGCGTGGCGGCATGGGCCAGTTGCTCGGTCTGCGCCTGGACCTGCGACTCCATCGCCACCAGCGCGCTGATGTCGCGCCCGCTGGCGATGATGCCGCCGATCAGGGGGTCGTCGATCTGGTTCGTGCCATGCCATTCGACCTGATGCACTCCGCCGCCGGGGTCGCGCACCCGCAGCCGGGCGCGCGTCGCAGCACGGTCACCGGCTGCGACGAGCTCGGCCAACCAGGACCGGGCCGCCGGCGCATCGGCGGGGTCCAGGATGACGTCGAGGGGGCGGCCGACGACGCGGTCGTTGTCGTGGCCGAAGTGACTGGTGAGGCGGCGGTTGGCGAAGACGATGTTGCCGTCGGCGTCGAGCAAGATCACGACGTCGGAGGTGCGGTCGATCATCGAGCGCAGGCGCGCCGGGCTGTCGGCGAGCGCGGCGCCGTCGTCGAGGTCGCGCATGGTCATCACCATGGCGCCGACCTGGGCGTCGTCGAGGAGGCTGAGGCCCACGATCTCGACCGGCCGCCACGACCCGTCGGCGTTGCGGCCCCGGGCGTGCACGCGCATCCCCACCTCGCCCGGACGCGACTGGCGTGTCTCCCACGACCACGCCATGTACGCCAGATCGTCCGGATGGACGTAGTCGAAGATGTTCGATCCGACGAGCTGGTCCTTCTCGTAGCCCATCGCCTCGCACAGGCGGCGGTTGACGTAGCGGACCCGACCGGCGGCGTCGATCACGGCGATCAGCTCCGGCAAGCGATCGAGCAGCGCCGACGGGTCGAGGACGCCATCGGTCGCCTGCATCCCGTCGCCGCTCACGTTCCCGACTGCCACCGACCGACCCCCGACCCGACGCCGCTGCGCTCAGCGTAGAGCACACCCCCGGAATTGGGCTCGCCGCTCCGACCTACCGAAGCGCTCAGCCCCGTGTCGGGGGGTTGGGCGGGTCACCAGATGCGGACCCGATCGCTCGGGTCGAGCCAGAGGGCATCATCGGGCGTCGTGGCGTACGTCTCGTGGAACTCGTCGAGGTTGCGCACGATGTTTGCCCGGAACTCCGGCGGCGAATGCACGTCGACGGTGAGGAGCTGGCGCGCCAGCTCGTCTCGCACCTTGATCCGCCAGATCAGCGCCCAGTTGGCGAAGAGCCGCTCACGGCCGGTGCGGCCGTCGACGACTGGGGCGTCGGCGCCGTCCAGGCTCAGCTCGTATGCCAGCAGGGCGATCGTCAACCCGCCGAGGTCGCCGATGTTCTCGCCGATCGTCAGCGCGCCGTTCACGCTCTGGCCGGGCAGCGACCGGGGCTCGAAGCCGTCGTACTGGGCGATCAGCTTGTCGGCCCGCTCGGCGAAGCGCGCCCGATCCTCGTCCGTCCACCAGTTGGCGAGGTTGCCGTCGCCGTCGTACTGGGACCCCTGGTCATCGAAGCCGTGGCCCACCTCGTGCCCGATCACGGCACCGATGCCGCCGTAGTTGTACGCCGGGTCGGCCCCCGCCTCGAAGAACGGGGGCTGCAAGATGGCGGCTGGGAAGCAGATCTCGTTGGCGCCGGGGTTGTAGTAGGCGTTGACGGTCTGGGGCGTCATGAGCCACTCGTCACGATCGACCGGCGCGCCGACCTTGGCCAGCTGGCGATCGGTCTCGAAGGCGCTGGCGCGCCGGACGTTGCCCACCAGGTCCCCGGGGTCGACGGCGAGCGCGCCGTAGTCCCGCCACACGTCCGGGTAGCCGATCTTCGACCGGAACCGACCCAGCTTGTCGAGCGCTCGGGCCCGGGTCTCGGGTCCCATCCACGCCAGGCGGTCGATGCTGACCCGGTACGCCTCGATCAGGTTGTCGACCAACGCCACCATCTGCGCCTTCGCATCGGGTGGGAACGTGCGCTCGACGTATGCCTCGCCGACCGCCTCGCCCATCGCGCCGTTGCACAGGGCCACCGCGCGCTTCCAGCGCGCCTTGAGCTGCGGTGTTCCCGTGAGCACCCGAGCGAAGCTGAAGTCCTCGTCGACGAACGCGCTCGACAGGTACGGCGCTGCGCCGGAGATGACGTGGAAGCGCAGCCATGCCTGCCAATCGGCGAGCGGGATCTCGTCGAGGGCCTCGGACAGCGCCGCGAAGAAGCTCGGCTGGCGCACCAGCACCTCAGCGACCTGGTCAGGCGTCGCGCCGAGGCCGGCGCGCCAGCCGTCCCAATCGAACGAGGGTGCAAGCGTCCGCAGCTCGGCGAAGGGCATCAGGTTGTAGGAGGCGAGCACGTCGCGGGTGCGCACGTTGTCCCAGTGCCCGGCGGCGAGGCGGGTCTCGAGCGCCAGGACACGCTGCGCCGCATCGGCCGCCGCAACCTCGGTCGCACCCGCCAGCGCCAGCAGCCGAGCGACGTGCTCGACGTAGGCCTGGCGCAGTTCGGCGAAGGTGTCCTCGCGGTAATACGACTCGTCCGGCAGGCCGAGCCCGCCCTGCACGAGGTTGACGATCGACCGGTCGGACTGGCGATCGTCGGTGTGGACATAGCTGCGCACGGCGCCATCGAGCAGCCCACGCTGGAGCACACCGTGCAGCCGCGCCAGGCCGGCGATGTCGCCGAGGGTGTCGATGGCGGCGAGGTCGGCCTCGAGCGGCGCGAGCCCGGCCGCCTCGATGCGCGTCTCGTCCATGAAGCTCGCATACAGGTCGCCGATCTTGCGACGCGACGAGCCGTCCGGGGCCGCCGCGTCGGCCGCTGCCTCGGCGAGGATCTCGCCGACCACCCGCTCGGCCTCGAGCGCCAGGTCGACGAAGCCGCCGATCGTCGACAGGTCCGGTGGCAGCTCCGCCGTCGCCAACCAGCGACCGTTCACGTGGCCGAACAGGTCGTCCTGGGGCCGGGTCTCGCCGTCGATGTCATCGAACCGCACGAACGCCATCGGTGCCTCCTCACGCCGTGGCGCAGGACCGTAGCGCCTCGCCGCCCGCGCCCATCGGGCTCACCATGCCGACATGTCGGAGTTCCGACCCAAGTTTCGCGCTGCCGTTGACAGGTGACTATTTAGTCACCTATCGTGCGAGACGTGACCGGCAACGACGACCTGCACCTGGTGTTCCGGGCGCTGGCCGACCCGAGCCGCCGCCTCCTGCTCGACTCGCTGTTCGCGCGCGACGGGCAATCGCTGCACGAGCTCGAGGCGGAGCTGGACATGACCCGCTTCGGGGTGATGAAGCACCTCAAGGTGCTCGAGGAAGCGAACCTGGTCGTCACGCAGCGGTCGGGCAGGGAGAAGCTGCACTTCTTGAACCCGGTGCCCATCCGCCAGATCCACGATCGCTGGATCGACAAGTTCACGGAGCACCGCGTCACGGCGCTCCTCGACCTCAAAGACCAACTGGAGCAGACGTCATGACCACCACAGCGACCGAGACCACCCAGGTGTACCGGGTGTACATCAAGGCCTCCCCCGAGGCGATCTGGGAAGCGATCACCGATCCCGAGTGGACCAACCGGTACGGCTACACCGGGTACCTCCGCGCCGAGCTGCGTCCGGGAGGCGCCATGACCGTCGTCCCCAACGACGAGTTCAAGGCCGGCGCCGAGGCGCAGGGCTTCCCCTGCCCCGACGTGCTGGTCGACGGGGAGATCCTCGAAGCCGACCCGCCGAAGCGCCTGGTGATGACGTGGCGCTTCCACATGGTCCCGGCGATGGCGGACGAGGGTTTCACCCGCGTCAGCTACGACATCGCTGTGATCGACGGGGGCTTCTGCCGACTGACCCTCACCCACGAGCTCGACGGCGCGCCGATGATCGCCCACATGGTCTCCGGTGCCGACGAGGACGCCGGCCAGGGCGGAGGCGGCGGCTGGGCCTGGGTGCTCAGCGACCTCAAGTCGCTCCTCGAGACCGGGTCGACCCTGGCCGGCTGAGCCGGCTGAGGCGGCTGAGCTGGCGGCCGGCCGGGCGGGTCGCCCACGTTGCCGGAAACCGCGGCCGCCGTGCGCGCCGCCCCGTCTACCGGTGAACAGCCGTTCACCCGAACGAGCCGGCAGATCGCGTCGACAACGCACGCGATCTGCCGGCTCGTTCGCCGTCGACGGCCTGGCAGCATCGGGCCGACGACCGTTGGCCGTATTGACAAGATTTCTTTTCTATAGTTCTCTGGCGTGGTGCTCGACCTCGAGGTGATCGATGCCCCCGACGCCGCCATCGCCGCGCTCGACCCGGTGCGCGCCCAGATCTTGCGCCTGCTGGTCGAACCCGGCTCTGCCTCGAGCGTCGCCCGCACCCTCGGTCTCGCCCGCCAGAAGGTGAACTACCACCTGCGTGCCCTCGAAGCGCACGGCCTCGTCGAGCTCGTGGAGGAACGCCCGCGCCGCGGCGCCACCGAACGCATCGTGCAGGCGACGGCGCGCGGCTACCTCGTCTCCCCTGCCGCCATCGGCGGCGACGCCACTGCCGACCCTGGCTCGGTCGATCGCCTGTCGAGTCGCTACCTCATCGCGCTGGCGGCGCGCCTCGTGCGTGAGGTGTCGTCGCTCGCCCGCAAGGCCGACGCCGCCGGCAAGGCGCTGCCGACGCTCGCCATCGACACCGAGATCCGATTCGCCTCCGCCGCAGACCGCGCCGCCTTCACGGCCGAGCTGGCCGACGCCGTCACCGACCTCGTCGCCCGCTACCACGACGAGGAGGCGCCGGGCGGACGGCCGCACCGCCTCCTCGTCGCCGCCCACCCCACCCCGCCGTCCGACGACACCACCAGGAGCGACCGATGACCGAACCCACCAACGACCCGTCCCGCAGCCTCGAGCTCGAGATCGAGGTCGAGGGCACCCCCGAGGAGGTGTGGCAGGCCATCGCCACCGGCCCGGGCATCTCGTCGTGGTACGTGCCGCACACCGTTGAGGAACGACCCGGCGGCGCGGCGACCGCATCGTTCGGCGACGCCCCCGAGATGCAGGTCCCCGGACGCGTCGCCGCCTGGGAGCCACCCCGCCGCATCGTGTTCGACGGCGGTGAGGGGGTCGGCGGCCTGGCGTTCGAATGGCTCGTCGAGGCGCGCGACCAGGGCACCTGCATCGTGCGACTCATCAACAGCGGCTTCGGCGACGGCGAGGAGTGGGACGACCAGTACGACGCCATGCGCGAAGGCTGGGGCCTGTTCCTGTTCAATCTTCAGCTTCACCGCAAGCACTTCCCGGGCCAGGACGCGACGTCGATGCTGCCCATGGGGATGTGGGAGCTCGACCGCGACGCCGCCTGGGCCCGCCTCACCACCGAGCTCGGCCTCCCTGCCGCCCCCGGCGTCGGCGACGCCGTCGTTGCCGACGCCGGCGAGGGCCTCCAGCTCGCCGGCACCGTGGTGGCCGTCGGATCGAACCACGTGGCGCTGCTGGTGGACGAGCCGGCCCCCGGCACCGCCTTCCTGGCCGCCGAAGGCAGCGGCGGCGGCTGCGGCGTGTCGGTGTGGGCGTACCTCTACGGCGACGACGCCCCCGCCATCGTCGAGCGGGACAAGCCCCGCTGGCAGGCCTGGTTGGCCGAGCACACCGGCTGACACCGGGTCGACGAGATCGGCAGCGTCACCACCATGCCGCGGGGCTGGTGCCGAGCGGCTCGGGCGGCCGGTCCCACCGGCATGGTGTCGCCGACAACTCGAGCGCGGGCGGCAGGTGCCGCAGCCGACCCCAGGACGTGTCGGTCGCCACGAGGCGGGCGTCGACGTCGCCGAGACCCGACGCTCGGGACGGATCCTCGACGAGGCCGGCGGCGGCGAACCACTGCGCCGTCTGGCAGAGCGAGGCCCGCACCAGCCACGACCCGCCGCCGGCCGTGCGGCGGCGCAGTGCCGCCAGCACCCCGGCGGCGGCGAGGTAGCCCATCGTGTAGTCCGTGGCGGCGGCGGGCACGAGCCTCGGCGCGCCGCCGGAGCCGACGTCGCCCTCGACCCAGCTCATGCCGGTGGTCGACTGCGCGAGCTGCTCCCACCCGCGCCGCTCGGCCCACGGTCCCGTCGAGCCGTAGCAGCTGACCTGCACCACGACGATCCCGGGTCGCCGTTCGGCGAGGTGGGCGGGCGCCAGGCCGAACCGGTCGAGCGCGCCCGGCCGGTAGCCCTGCACGATCACGTCGGCCTCGTCCACGAGTCGATCGAGCGCCGCCCGCCCGTCGGGGGTGGCGAGGTCGGCGAAGGCATTGCGCTTGCCGTGGCCGGTATCGATCACGAACGGCTCGATCGACCCCAGCCGCGCCGCACCGACGCGCAGCACCTGCGCCCCGAGCGACGCCAGCGTCCGCCCGCAGGTCGGCCCGGCGAGGACCCGGGTCAGATCGAGCACCCGCAGCCCGTCGAGCGGTCGCGCGTCGGAGTCCGGGTTCGTCGAACGCGGACGCGCCGCCGCTGGCAGGCGCACCGGCCCGTCGCCGAGCCGCTCGAGCATCACCGCTCCCGCAGACGCCAGATGGGCACCCTGGGGATGCGCCGCCCACTCGGCGGGCGAGCGCACCAGCGCGCCGCACAGCCCCCGTGCCGCGATGGCGTCCTCGAGGTCGGCGCCGTCGCGGCGCGCCACCGCGGCGGCGACGGCCTCGGCGTCGTCGAGGGCGCTGGGGTGCAGACCGAGCAGGTCGAGGAGTCCCTCAGCGAGGTGCGGGAACCCGCCGTGGAGGTGGACCCAGCGCCCATCCGCCGTCGGGTAGGCGGCGATCGTGGCGTTGTGGTGGCGAGCCAGATCCAACCCGTCCGCCTGCTGGAAGGCGAAGCCGAGCAGCGTCGCCGCCGCCGCACGCACGTCGACCTGCACCGACTGGCCACCGCCGCCGTCAGCCTGGTGCAGCGCGGCGGCGTGCATCCCGACCAGCGCCAGCGCCGCCGCCGCGCCCTCGCCGATGCGGTGCCGGCACGCGACGACCGGGTCGGCCCCCTCGACCGCCACGCCGGTGCCGGCGCGCGCTGCCGCCTCGACCGCTCCGTCGGCATCGAGGATGTCGGCGTCGGTGACGTCGGGGCCGACCTCGCTGCCGTCGATCCCCGTTCCCGCCCACCACCGCCGCAGCTCGTCCTCGTGCATCGCCGACAGTCTCCCCCATGCCCCGCCGGACCGGCCGGGCCACAGCGGACCGCCGCCCGGCCTGGGGAACGCCCCGCACCATACATCGGTGTACGGATTCCATACAGCGGTGTATGGTCTCGGCCCGTGCCCGCCGTCACGACTCGCCTCACCCCCGACGACTTCTACGCGGCGGCGATGGCCATCCTCGCCAGCGACGGCGTCGCCGGCCTCACCACCACCCGGCTCTGCGAGCGGCTCGACGTCACTCGCGGCTCGCTCTATCACCACTTCGAGAGCGGCCCGGCCTTCCAGGACGCGCTGATCGGGCACTGGGAGGATGAGCTCGTGCCGGCGATCCTGGCCGAGGTCGAGGCCGTGGCACCGGCCGAGCGCATCGATCTGCTCCAGCACCTGGCGCTGCACACCGACCACGACCTCGAGCGCGCCATGCGCGCCTGGAGCCACACGAACCCCACCGTCGCCGCGGCGCTGGCGCGCGCCGACCGCGCCCGCGAGGACGTGCTCGCCCGCGCCTTCGTCGACGTCGGGATCGCACCCGAGCGCGCCGCCACGCTGGCGCGCATCGGCTGTTCGTTGCTGATCGGCGCGCAGCAGCTCGACGACGACATCGACCGCGAGCGGCTCGCCGTCGTGCTCGCCGAGTACCGCAGCTGGATCGATCACCGGAGGGACGACCCATGACCGACATCGCCGACGCCCCCACCACCGACGCCCACGGCCTGTTCCACCTGGGCGCGCCGTGGGCCGACATGGACGCCTGGCACGCCGAGGTCGCCGAGATCCGACGCACCACGCCGGTGCTGCGCGTCGACGCACCCGAGCACGCGCCGTTCTGGGTGCTGACCCGCCACGAGGACGTCTTTGCCGTGTCGCGCGACGACGGCCATTGGAAGAACACCAGCTTCTCGGTGCTCGGCCCCGACGCCGCTTACCGCGAGATGGAGCTGTCGGGCTTCGTCCCCCGCTCGCTCGTCCAGCTCGACGACCACGAGCACACGTCACACCGCCACGTCACCAACGACTGGTTCAAGCCGGCGGCGGTGCGACACCGCCAGCCGCGCATCGACGAGATCGCCGACCACTTCATCGCCAAGATGCGCGCCATGGGCGGCGAGTGCGACTTCGCCGACGACATCGCCCAGCCCTACACGTTGCACGTGATCATGGACATCTACGGCGTCCCCGAGACCGACGAGCCGATGATGATGGACCTGACCCAGGGCATCTTCGGCGCCAACGACCCCGAGTACCTCGGCGGCGCCGAGACAGCCGACCAGCGCGTCCTCGGCGCCGTCATGGGCCTCATCCAGTACTTCAACGAGATGACGGCCGACCGCCGCGCCTGCCCCCGAGACGACCTGGCGTCGGTCATCGCCAACGGCGAGGTCGACGGCTGCCCGATGGGTGACGCCGAGCGGCTCTGGTACTACATCATCGTCGCCACCGCCGGGCACGACACGACGTCGTTCGCCCTGTCGGGCGGCCTCGAGGCGCTGCTGCGCAACCCGGACCAACTCGACCGCCTGCGTGACGCCGACGAGGACGCCATCGTGCGCGCCGCCGACGAGTGCATCCGCTGGACCACGCCCGTGCGGCACTTCCTGCGCTACACGACCGAGCCGACGACCATCCGCGGCGTCGACATCCCCGCCGGCGGCCGCGTGCTGCTGTCGTACCCGTCGGCCAACCGCGACGAGGACATCTTCGCCGACCCCATGCGCTTCGACGTCACCCGCACCGATGCCGACCGGCTGCTCTCGTTCGGCGTGGGCACCCACTTCTGCCTCGGCGCCCAGTTCGCCCGCCGCGAGCTGCGCACCTTCCTGGCCAAGCTGTTCGCCCAGATCGACACCATCGAGCTGGCCGGACCGGCGGCATGGTCGGAGAGCCACTTCGTCTCGGGCGTCAAGCACCTGCCCATCCGCTACACGTTCCGCTGAGCGACGAGCCGCCGACGGTCGGCGGCGCGACCGGCGAACGGGTGTCGTAAGGTCAGCGCACCTACGGCGAAGGCGGCGGCTCCTGGGCGTTCCAGTCCTCCGCGCGACGCGCGCGAACGCAGGAGGCGCTGTGACGCACCGCAACGACACCCCCCACGGCATCCTGGGCCGTACGCGACGACGGGGCGTCGCCGCAGCGGCCACGGCCGGCATGGTCGCCGGCCTGCTCGTCGGACTCGTGCCCGCACCGGCCGAGGCCGCCGGTACGGGCACCCTTGGGACGCTGGCGGGCTACGGCTCGGGGACCATCGACGCCTCGGCCCTGGCGATCCGGCCGAGCGACGCGGTCGCCGACGGCGCCGGCAACACCTACATCGCCGACGGCGAGGGCAACGTCGTGTGGAAGGTCACCCCGCTCGGCGCCGCGACCCGCGCTGTGGGCACCGGCGCCGCCTTCTCGAGCCCGGACCTGACGGCGACGACGACCTCCATCTCGCGCCCCTTGTCGGTGGCGCTCAGCGGCAACAACCTCTTCGTCGTCGAGGCTCTGGGCAACCGCATCCGCAAGGTGAACGTCGTCACCGGCACCGTCTCCACCATCGCCGGTTCCGGCACCGCCGGGTTCGCCGGCGACGGAGGTCCGGCCGGCATCGCCCAGCTCAACGACCCGCGCGGCGTCGCCGTCGACAGCGTCGGGCACGTCTACGTCGCCGACCTCGGCAACAGCCGGGTGCGCCGGATCG
>CAZYKR010000043.1:5032-21130 GCA_964648005.1 uncultured Iamiaceae bacterium | reverse complement strand
CGTGGAGGTCCGGATCGGACGCCGCCACGTCGAGGCGAGCCAGGCGCTCGGCCAGCGCGACCGGGTCGAGCACACCGCCGCGATGGGTCGGTGTCGACAGGATCGGCACCGGCGTCGCGGCGGCGAGGCGAGCCTCGACGACGCGCCCCCGCGCCACGAGCAGGTCCTCGATCGCCAGGGCGGAACGTCCGCCGCGCACACGCACCCGGGCGTCGTCGAGGCCGCCGAGGGCGTGCGGGTCGAGCGCGGCCACCACGGCGCGCGCCACGAGTTGCGCTGCGGGTCGGTCCCGACCGGCGATGCCCCTCGCCCGCCGGGCCAACGTGGCGGCGCGCCCGTCGGTACGCAACCGGGTCCGATCGCACGACGCCAGGCCGGCGAGCAGCCGTTCGAGGTCGTCGGGGTCGCCGGGCCCCTCGACGGCGGCTGCCGCCAGCTCCAGGAGCTCGTCGAGGTTGTCGACCGGCACCAGCGCCCTTGCTGGGTCGAGCGCATCGGCGATCGTCGGGACCCGCAACGTCCGCGGCGCGGCGGGCGCCGGAACGGGAGGCTCCAGAGACGATGCGACGCTCCCCACACCGGCGGGCCCGAGCCACCGCTCGAGCTCGGCGCGCACCGCCGGATGGCATCCCGGCGCCCGGTCCGCCACCGCAGCGACCACGGCCGGCGATGGCGTCGGGCACCAGCGCATCAGCAACGCCAGCGCATCGGCCTGCACCTCGCGAGCGGGATGACCCAGCGCCTCGACCAGCTGGGGCGCTGCCACGGCGACGGACTCGGGAGCGGCATCGAGGGCGTGCGCCAGGAGCACGATCGCTCGTCGAGCCGTTCCCTTCGCCGGTGCCAGCAGTGCCGGGCCCAGCTCGGCCACGGCCTCGACCGGGTCGAGACGTCCCGCCGCATCGAGCTGAGCCAACGCACGCAGTGCCAGGGACGCCGTGGCGCCGACCGGGCTGCTCGCCAGGGTCAGGTACGTCGGTGCGCGCCGCGCCCGGTCATCGAGCGTCGGCTCCAGCGCCTCGTGGAAGGCGCCGAACCACTGGGCTCGGAACGCGGCGAACCCCTGCTGCAACGCGTCGAGGCTGGCGTCGAGCAAGCGGTCCCGGTCGAGCCGACCCTCGGCCGCCAACGTGATCAACGCCGCCTGCCACCCGGCGTCGGCGGCGCAGTACTTGTCGTGCGCCGCCAGGCTGTGCTCGCCGCCGCCCTCCACGACGAACAGGTGCCACACGTCGCCCTCGAGTAGGTCGGGGTTGGCGCGCAGCACGTCGAGCACGGCCGCATGCCCGGGCCAGCCGCCGCCTCCGAGCGGCGCGGTGGCGTCGAACGCACCGGGGAACGAGACCAAGCTGAGCGTTCGCCCATCTGAGACCTGGGGCACCGCCAAGCCGTCCACCTCGAGCTGCCGGGCGATGCGCGCCTCGCGGGGGTCGATGCGCTCGAACGCGGTCGCTGCCCACGCCGTGCACCAGTCGCGGCCGCGGCTCGACAGCAGCTCGACGGCGAGCGCTGCGTCGTTCGGCAGTCGCCAACGGCGCAGGCGAGCGAGCTCGGCGACGGTGGCGAGTCGGCTGAGCACGATCACGGCCGCGTCGTGCTGCTCGGCCGTCGGGCCGCGTTCGGTCCAGAACCCCTTGCGGGCGATGGCGAGACACCGACGCACGACCTCGGCCCGGTCCGCGCCAGCGCCGTCGGATCCGTCTGCCGCGCGGCAGGCCGCCGTCACCGCCGCGACATCCCCGGCGTCCACCAGCGCCATCAGGTCGACCGCCGCAGACGCCATCGTGCGATCCTCGCGCGTCCGCATCGGCCATGCCCGAGGCACGGGCTTGCGGCGTCCAGGTGGCGGATAACGTGTCGGCCCGTGGGTCTGCACGGGTTCGAACGCCGCCTCGAGAACCTCGTCGAAGGGGTCTTCTCGCGCGTCTTCCGCAGCGGACTGCGACCGATCGAGATCGGCCGACGCCTGGCGCGTGAGATGGACGCCCACCGCACCGTCGACGTGCGCGGTCGCACCGTCGTGCCGAACCACTACACCGTCCACCTCTCCGAGGAGGACTTCGCCAACTTCGCCGAGATCGGCGAGACGCTGGCCCGCGAGCTGTGCGACGCCGCCCGCGAGCACGGCCGGGACGAGGGCTACGCCTTCCTCGGTCCCGTCACCGTCGAGCTGGTGGTCGACCCGCAGATCCGCGCTGGGGAGTTCCGCCTCGACAGCCGCATGAAGGAAGGCGAGGCGGCGGCGGCGAGCGCCAGCTCCCTGCTGCTGCCGAACCACGACCACTACGTGCTGGGCGATCAGCCGGTGTCGATCGGGCGGATGCCGGACAACGACATCACCATCGCCGACTCCAACGTGAGCCGAAAGCACGCCGAGATCCGCCCCGTCGACGGTGGCTACGCGCTCGTCGACCTCGGATCGACCAACGGTTGTCGCGTCAACGGCGTACGCGTGACCGAGCGTCGCCTCGCCGACGGCGACGAGCTGGCGTTCGGCAACATTCGCTTGGTCTTCCAGCAGGCCTGACGCTGTTCGGCATGGCGGCGCCCCGGGCCCGCCCTCCGGTCCTGCCCCACCGCCGACCGGTAGTCTTCGCCGCAGTGTCTGACCAGCTGCTGACGGTGCTCAAGCTCTGCCTGCTGGCGCTGCTGTACCTGTTCTTCTTCCGGGTGGTGCGCGCCGTGTGGGCGGAGATCTCGACGTCCGCGCCCGCGCCGGCGCCCGCACCCGTCCCGGCCGCCGCAGCAGCCGCGCCGCGGGCTGCACCGAGTGCGCCGATGCCGTCGCCGGCGGCACCGCAGGCGACCCGGCTCGTCATCGTCGAGCCGGCCGAGCTGCGCGGCCGTGCCTTCGCGCTGGTGCCCGAGTTGACCATCGGACGGGCGGCGTCGTGCAGCGTGACCCTCGACGACACGTTCGCCTCTCAGCAACATGCCCGGGTGTCGACCCAGGCGGGGCAGTACGTTGTCGAGGACCTCGGGTCCACCAACGGCACGTACCTGAACCGGCAACGTGTCGCTGCGCCCGTGGCCGTCTCAGCAGGCGACAGGATCCAGATCGGCAACACGGTGCTCGAGCTCGTATGACCAAATTCAGGTGGGGGTCCGCCACCGACGTCGGTCAGGTGCGGCAGAACAACCAGGACGCCGTGCTGTCCCAGGACGGCCTCTTCCTCGTCGCGGACGGCATGGGTGGCCACCGCGGGGGCGAGGTCGCGTCGGCGATCGCTGTCGAACAGGTGCAGGCCCACTTCACCGAGCCCACGACCGAAGCGCTGGTCGAGGCCGTGCAGGCAGCGAACAAGGCCGTGGTCGACCAGTCCGACGAGGAACCCGAGCTCCGGGGCATGGGCACGACGCTCACAGGCCTGGCACGCGTCCACAGCGACGAGGAGGAGGACCGGCTCGCCATCGTCAACGTCGGTGACTCCCGGCTGTACCTGCTCAAGGGCGGGACCCAGCTGCAACAGATCACCGAGGACCACTCGCTCGTCGCCACGCTCGAACGCCAGGGGCAGCTGACGAAGGCCGAAGCGGCGGTCCATCCCCATCGCAACATCCTCACCAGGGCGCTCGGCATCGATCCGATGGTCCTGGTCGACAGCTGGGAGATCCTGCCCTTCGTCGGCGACCGATACCTGCTGTGCAGCGACGGGCTGTTCAACGAGGTGCCCGAGGACGAGATCACCCGCATCCTGCGCGAGGTGGACGACCCCGACACGGCGGCATCGACGCTGGTCGAGATGGCCAACGCCGGCGGGGGGCGGGACAACATCACGGTGCTGATCGTCGACGTCCTCACCGACGGCGGCAACGCCGCCGCCGCCGATGCCGCCCTGGACCGGGTCGCCAAGGCGACGCATGCCAGCGAGCGCGTCCTGCTCACCCCCGAGGTACAGGCGGCCGCCGACGCGCTCGCCGATCCAACCGGTGCACCGCCGCCACCGCCGTTGGCGGCGTCCAGGTCCCGGGTCACGTGGCGCGTGGTCGGGTTCTTGGCGCTCGTGCTGCTCGTCATCGGGTTCGGTGCTGTCGTGATGGCGACGATCGCCTCGAACACCTACTACGTCGGGCTCGACGGTGACGAGGTCGTGATCTTCCGCGGGGCCAAGAACGGCGTGCTGTGGGCGCAACCCTCGGTCGAGCAGCGCACCGGGCTGCTCATCACCGACGTGCCCGAGCAGTATCGAGCGGACATCACCGAGGGGCAGGACGAGCCGTCCCTCGAGGACGCGCAGGCGTTCGTGCAGAACGTGCGCGAGCAGGCGGACGAGCTCGGCGGAGCGTTGGGGGCGGACCTGGTCCTGCCGTCCACGACCGAGGTGCCCGACTCGACCGCCACCACCGCTGCGAGCCGCGACGCGGGCAGCGACCAGTCGAACGACTGAGCCCCACATGACCTCCGGTCGCCGCAACACCGAGCTGGGGCTCCTGGTGATGGTCGTCATCATCACCGGCGCCGCCTACGTGCTGGCAAGCTTCGGCCGCGACTCGGCCATGCCGGTGAACATCGGACCGTTCCTCGCCGCGCTCTGCGCGCTGCTGCTCGCCGGCAACATCGTGACCCGCAAGCTCGCCCCCGAGGCCGACCCGATCCTGTTCCCGGTGGCGGCCCTGCTCAACGGCATCGGCTACGTGATGATCACCCGCCTCGACGAAGACCTCGCCGGCTTCCAGGCGTTGTGGACCGCCATCGGCATGGCCGCGTTCGTGGGGACGCTCGCCGTCGTGCGCAAGGCTCGTGACCTCGCCAACTACCGCTACACCGCCATGGTCGTCGGCCTGGTGCTGCTGGTGCTGCCGATGGTCCCGGGGCTCGGACGCGAGGTGAACGGCTCGCTGATCTGGGTGCGCGTCGGCCCGGTGAACTTCCAGCCGGGCGAGTTCGCCAAGGTGGCATTGGCACTGTTCTTCGCCGGCTACCTGTACGACAAGCGCGAGCTGCTGGCGGCGAGCACCCGCAAGCTCGGTCCGCTGCACCTACCCGAGCCGAAGTACCTGGCGCCGTTGCTGCTGGCCTGGGGCGCGTCACTCGTGGTCATGATCACCCAGCGCGACCTCGGCTCGTCCCTGCTGTTCTTCGCCCTGTTCGTCGTCATGGTGTGGATCGCCACCGGCCAGGCGCGCTACCTGGTCACCGGCACCGCGCTGTTCGCCGGCGGCGCCTGGTTCGCCTGGCGCACCTTCTCCCACGTCCAGGACCGCGTCACGACCTGGATCGATCCGTGGCAGGACCCCTACGGCGCCGGCTACCAGATCGTGCAGTCGGCGTTCGCCCTCGCCGCCGGCGGGCTCGGCGGCACGGGCCTCGGCCAGTCGGGCAAGGTCGAGTTCTTCGCTGCCGAGACCGACTTCATCTTCGTCTTCATCGCCGAGGAGCTGGGGCTGTTCGGCGCCACGCTCATCCTGATGGCGTACCTGCTCATGGTGGGGTCCGGGCTGCGCATCGCCAGCCAGTCCGACTACAGCTTCGACAAGCTCCTGGCCACCGGCCTCGCCGCCCTGTTGGGACTGCAGGCGTTCTTGATCATGGGCGGCGTGACCCGCCTGCTGCCGTTGACCGGCGTGACCCTGCCGTTCGTGTCCTACGGCGGGTCGTCCTTGGTGGCGAACTACGTCATCGTCGCCTTGCTCCTGCGCATCTCGGACGAGTCGATCCGCACCCCGGCCGTCCAGCGGCGCATCGAGCGGGCCAAGCGGGCGCAGGCCGACGCCGAGCTCGCCGCCAAGCAGGCCAGAGCCGAGGCCAAGGCCGCCAAGCGCGGCCGCCGCTCCTCGAAGGCGCCGGCATGAACCGCCAGATCCGCCAGCTCGGGATCTTCCTGGTGATGTGCTACCTGGCGCTGTTCGTGAAGCTCAACCAGGTCCAGTTCTTCGGGGCCGAGGAGCTCAACGACCACCCCCTCAACGCCACCAAGGTGACCCAGGCGTTCAACCGGCCGCGCGGCTCCATCGTCACCGCCGACGGGGTGCTGCTCGCCGAGTCCGTCCCGGCAGCGGAGGACAGCCAGTTCGACCGGCAGCGGATCTACCCCCAAGGCGACCTGTACGGACAGATCACCGGCTTCTTCTCGTTCAAGTACGGGGCGTCGGGCGTCGAGCGCTCCTACAACGCCGAGCTGACCGGCCAGACGTTCCAGCAACAGGTCGACGGGCTGCGCGACCTGCTCGTCGATCGTGACAACGTCGGCGACGTCCGGCTGTCGATCCGCGACGACTTGCAGCGACTGGCGCGCGATCAGCTCGGCCAGCGCGAGGGCGCGGTCGTGACGCTCGACCCACGCACCGGGGAGCTGCTCGCCTTCTGGAGCTACCCGTCGTTCGACCCGAACCTGCTGTCGGTCGAGAACGAGGAGGTGGTCACCGCCACCTGGGACGTGCTCAACGCCGCGCCCGGGGCACCCCTTCGGGCCCACCAGTATCAGGATCGCTACTTCCCCGGATCGACGTTCAAGGTGGTGACCGCCGGTGCCGGCCTGCGCACCGGCACCGTGTCGAACACCGAGCCCGTCTACCCCCCGTCGTCCGGCTACGTGGCACCGCAGACGAACATCGCGATCCGCAACTTCGACGGCGGCGCCTGCGGCGGCGCTTTGCCCGTGATCCTGGCGCAGTCGTGCAACACCGCCTTCGCCGAGATGGGCACCGAGACGATCGGCGGACCCGGGATGCTCGACGGGGCGCAGGCCTTCGGGTTCAACACCGACGTGCCGATCGACCTGCCAGCACCGGTGCAGTCGGCCTTCCCCACCGATGTGGCGTCGAACCCGCCGAAGCTGGCGCAGGCGTCGATCGGTCAGAACGACGTGCAGGCCACGCCGCTGCAGATGGCGCTGGTCGCCGCCGCCGTCGCCAACGGCGGCAAGCTCATGACCCCGCACGTCATGCGGGAGATCCGCGACCGCCAGGGCGAGGTGGTGACGAGCTACGAACCGTCGACGTGGCTCGAGCCGCTGGACCCGACGCAGGCGGCGACGCTGCGCGAGGACATGATCGGCGTCGTGACCAACGGCTCGGGCACGGCCGCCCAGGTGCCGGGGTTCGAGATCGGCGGCAAGACGGGCACGGCACAGCTCGGCGACGGCCAGCGGGTGCACACCTGGTTCATCGCCTTCGGCGGCCAGCCGGGTCAGGTGCCGAGTGTGGCCGTGGCCGTGGTCGTGTTGAACCAGCCGCTCAGCGGCACCGGCGGCGGGACCGCCGCGCCGATCGCCCAGGCGATGCTCAGCGCCGCGCTCACCAACCCGGCGCCGTGAGCAGCACCGCGTCGCCCGGGTTGGACTTCGCCAGGTGCCCCCAGGCACCGACGGCACAGGCGTAGGCTTTCCGGGCCATGTCCGAGCAAGGCCCCACCGTCTTCAACGACCGATACGAGCTGCACCGCAAGTTGGCGCGTGGCGGCATGTCCGACGTGTACCTCGCACGCGACCAGCTCCTCGATCGGCCGGTTGCGGTCAAGGTGCTCTTCCCCGAGTACGCCCGCGAGGCCACCTTCGTCGAGCGCTTCCGGCGCGAGGCCCAAGCCGTCGCCAACCTGAGCCACGGCAACATCGTCGCCGTCTACGACTGGGGCGAGCAGGCCGGCACGTACTTCATCGTCATGGAGTACGTCGAGGGCCGCAGCCTCAGCGAGATCATCCGCACCGAAGGGCCGCTGCACCCCACGCGCGCCGCGGAGATCACGGCCGACGTCGCCGCCGCGCTGGGCTTCGCGCATCGCAACGGTGTGGTGCACCGTGACGTCAAACCCGGCAACGTCCTCATCGGCCCCTCGGGCCAGGTGAAGGTGACCGACTTCGGGATCGCCCAAGCCATCTCCGGAACCCAGTCGAGCCTCACCCAGGACGGCTCGGTCATGGGCACCGCCGCCTACTTCAGCCCGGAGCAGGCCCAGGGCAAGACCGTCGATCCCCGCAGCGACCTGTACTCGCTGGGCTGCGTGCTCTACGAGATGCTCACCACCCGCCCCCCGTTCGAGGGCGACACCCCGGTGGCCATCGCCTACAAGCACGTGCAGGAGGCGCCGACCCCGCCGTCGGCCGCCGGGGTCGCCGTCCCCCCGGCGCTCGAGGCCATCACCATGCGCCTGCTGGCCAAGGACCCGGCACAGCGGTACGCCTCTGCTGACGACCTGCGCACCGACCTGCGGCGCTTCCTCGACGGCGAACCCGTGCAAGCGCCGGCACCCACCACCATGGCGCCGGCCGCCGCGGCCGCTGCGCCCGTGGCACCGACCGCCGGCGTCCCCGCGTACTACGACCAGCCCGTGCCGTCGCGTCGTACCGGCTGGTGGGTCGCCCTGATGATCCTGCTGCTGGCCGGTCTGGCCGCCGCGCTCATCTACGTCGCGTCGAACCTCGACTCGAGCTCGGCCAAGTTGGTCAAGGTTCCCGATGTCATCGAGATGACCGAGGCCAACGCCGTCGGGGAGCTGAGCAAGCTCGGCTTCGACGTCGAGGTGGTGCAGGAGACGCGCCAGGACAAACCGGTCGGCGTCGTGTTCGACCAGAACCCCAAGGGCAACACCGAGGTCGACCCCGGCACGCGCGTCACGATCTACGTCTCGGCCGGCGAGGACCAGGTCGACGTCCCCGACGTCATCGACCTGACGGAGAGCAACGCCGAGGCGAAGCTGCGCCAGGAGGGCTTCGAGGTCCAGATCCTCTACGCCGCCGACGACACCGTCGACGAGGACCGCGTGATCAAGCAGTCGCCCGAACCCGGCACCAAGGCCGACAAGGGCTCGGTCGTGACCATCACGGTCTCGTCGGGCAAGGACGAGGTCGAGGTGCCCGACGTCCGGGGCATGAACGCCGCCGCCGCCGCCAACCAGCTGCGCCAGGCCGGCTTCACCGTCGCCGAGCAGCGCCGCAACGACGACGTCGTCGCCGCCGGGCTCGTCATCGACACCCAGCCCGGCGCCGGCGCCACGGTCGAGCCGGACGCCACGATCACGCTGATCGTCTCGAACGGCCCGGCGGCCACCACCACGACGGCGGCACCGACGACTGTGCCGACCACGACGCCGACCACGACGCCCACCACGACGCCCACCACGACGCCGACGACCACCCCGACGACCACCCCGACGTCGAGCACGCCGTAGCGGTCAGCGCACGGATGCGGCACGGCGGGCCGACGTGTGGCGGCCCGGACCGACGGGTCAGCGCGCCAGTGGGGTGCGGGCGACGCCGGTGCGGTCGAGGAAGGTGGCGAGCAGCTGATGCCCACCGACCGTGAGGATCGACTCGGGGTGGAACTGCACCCCCTCGACGTCGAGCTCGCGGTGGCGGAGACCCATGATCGTGCCGTCGTCGGCCTCGGCGGTGACCTCGAGCACGTCCGGCAGCGTGGCGCGATCGACGACGAGCGAGTGGTAGCGGGTGGCCTCGAGCGGGTTGGGCAGGCCGGCAAACACGCCGCTGTCGTGGTGGCGGATCCAGCTCGTCTTGCCGTGCATGATCTCCGGCGCTCGCACCACGTCGCCGCCGAAGACCTCACCGATGGCCTGATGCCCCAAGCAGACCCCGAACACCGGCACCACGCCGGCGAAGCGGGCGATGACCTCGTTCGTACGCCCGGCGTCGGCGGGACGCCCCGGACCGGGGCTGATCAGCACGGCGTCGGGCTCGATGGCCACCAGCTCGTCGAGGCCGAGCGCATCGTTGCGGTGCACGATCGGTTCGGCCCCCAGCTCACCCAGGTACTGGACGAGGTTGTAGACGAACGAGTCGTAGTTGTCGATGACCAGCACGCGCGGCGCCATAGGAGGCGGAGCGTAGCGGTCGCGCCCGGTTGCTAAGGTCCGCAATCGTGTCCGGAAGCGGAGATCCCAAGAAGCGGCGCTCGAGCAGTGGCCGCGTGACGCCCAAGGCCGGCGCCGCACCGGCCAAACCGGCCGCCGCCAAGGCCGACGGCGACACCGACGCCCCCGCCCGCAAGGTCAAGAAGGTCGCCAAGCCGGCGCACGACGGCAAGCACACCGCCGAGGCCCCGACGGCATCACGGCGTTACACACCGCCCACCGCCCGGGCCGACAAGCTGCCGAGCCCAACGTGGGTCCCGGTGCTCATGTTCGTGTTCTGGGGCCTCGGGATGCTGGTGATCTTCCTGTCGTACCTGTCGGTGCTGCCCGGCGGCAGCTCGAACTGGTACCTGCTCGTCGGCCTCGGCCTGATCCTCGCCGGCATCATCACCGCCACCCAGTACCGCTAGTCGTACGCGTTGGCGACGAGCTCCATGTCGTCCATGCAGTGGCGCGGCGGCTCGGGTTCCTCCGAGGCCGCCGACGTCATGCGCACCTCGGCACCGCACGACGGGCAGCGGTAGGTCAGCTTCACCTTGCGCAGCTCGCCCGGCGGTGGCGGCTCCGGCACCGGTGCCGCCAACATGCGCAACAGGCCGAGGCCGAGGCGCAGGATCACCATGAACACGGCGATGGCGATGACGATGCGGACGATGTTCACCAGCACGTCTCGCAGGGTACCGCCATCACCATGGACGCCCCGCCGGCCGGCGGGCTTCCGCGCCACGACCAGCCGGTGCGAGCATGGCCACATGGCCCGCACGCCGCCACCGTCCCCCGGTCGATCGATGGCAAACGCGCTCACCGTCGTCCTGGCCGTCGCCGGCATCGGCGCCGCAGCAGCCTGCGGGACGGCACCGCCGACCACCGCCGCCGGATCCACCACGACAACGACGAGCGCGCCGCTCCCGACGGCCGGGTCGACGTTCGCCGGGCCGAACTGCCTCGAGCTGAGCAAGGCGGTCGAGACGATCACGAGCACAGCCGATGCGGCCGCAGCCGATGAAGCCGTGCGCGCCATCGAGGCCTACGAACCCCCGCCCGAGGTGGCCGACGCCCTGGTGGTGCTGCGCCAGGCGGTCGAGGCCACCTCGCTCGGTCAGGACACCGCCGATGCCAACGCCGCGCTCTTCTCCTGGGTCACCTCGGCCTGCCCGACCCGCTGACGGTCCACCGCAACGGTGCCGGGCCACCCGGGCGCCGGACGCGCCAGGGGCCGGCCCGAAGGCCGGCGACCAGCACGCGCCAGGGGCCGGCCCGAAGGCCGGCCCCTGTGCGCAGCGGTTCGTGTGCCGGTCGGCTCAGCCGAGGCGCTCGATGATGGTGGCGTTGGCCATGCCGCCGCCCTCGCACATCGTCTGGAGGCCGTAGCGGCCACCGGTGCGCTCGAGCTCGTTGAGCAGCGTCGCCATGAGCTTGGCGCCCGAGCAGCCGAGCGGGTGACCGAGGGCGATGGCGCCGCCGTTCACGTTCACCTTGGACATGTCCGGGTGCAGCTCCTTCTCCCACGCCAGCACGACGGAGGCGAAGGCCTCGTTGATCTCGGTGAGATCGATGTCGTCCATCGACAGCCCCGACTTCTCCAGCGCCTTCTGCGTGGCCGGGATGGGCCCGGTGAGCATCGTCACCGGGTCGACGCCGGCGAGGGCGAAGGTGTGGAAGCGGGCACGGGGACGCAGGCCGAGCTGCTCGGCCTTCTCGGCGCTCATGATGAGCATGGCCGAGGCGCCGTCGGTGATCTGCGAGCTGTTCGCCGCCGTCACCTTGCCGTCGGGGATGAAGGCCGGCTTGAGCGTGGCGAGCTTCTCCATCGACGACTCGCGGATGCCCTCGTCGGCGCTGAACACGGCGTCCGTCTCGATCAGCTCGCCGGTCTCACGATCGCGGGGCTTGGCCTGCACCGGGATGATCTCGTTGTCGAAGCGACCCTCGTCGCGGGCGCGGGCGGCGCGCGACTGGCTCTCGAAGGCGAAGGCGTCGAGGTCCTCGCGCGACAGGTTCCACTTGTCGGCGATGATCTCGGCCGAGATGCCCTGGGGCACGAGGCCCCTGTGGCCGGGGTACTTCTCGACGTCCGCGTAGCGCAGGCCCATCATCGGGCCGAACGGCATGCCGACGCCGTCGACCATGGCCGAGGCACCCATCCACACGAGGCTCATCACCTCGACGCCCGAGGCGACGACGACGTCGTGGGCGCCGGCCATCACGGCCTGGGCGGCGAAGTGGGCGGCCTGCTGGGACGACCCGCACTGGCGGTCGATCGAGGTGGCGGGGACCTCTTCGGGCCACCCGGCGGCGAGCACGGCGTTGCGCCCGACGTTGAGCGCCTGCGCGCCGACCTGCATCACGCAACCGGTGATGACGTCTTCGACGATGGCCGGGTCGAGGTCGTTGCGCTCCTGGAGGGCCTTGAGGCACTCCGCCAGCAGATCGGCCGGGTGCCAGCCCGACAGCTGGCCGTTGCGCTTGCCACCCGCCGTACGAACGGCGTCGACGATCACTGCTTCACGCATGGGGTTCCTCCTGCGCGTTCTCCATCGGGCCCAGGTTGGTGCCCGTGGCTCGAGATGTGGGGCCGAGCCCCGGGGAGCCCGCACGGCCCGACTAGACCGCACGGTCAAGTTAGCGGCTCGCCGGGGATCGCACCAACGGGCCGGACCCGGCGCACTGCGACCGAGCGTGTCCATCCATCGTTGGCCACAGCTGTGTGACCGGGAGCACACGGCGTCTCCGACCGCTACCCTCTGCACGCCAACAGCACGAATTCCGTCCCGGGGGAGCGACATGACCGTGACCAGCGCCGACATCGACCAGCTCGTGGCGGGCCAGACCGTGGCCAACCAATTCCTGGCCACCGTCCAACGGCATGGCGATCGCACTGCGCTGCGGTGGCGCAACGACGACGACTCGTGGGGTTCGTGCACCTGGTCCGAGTACGCCGCCCAGGTCGCCCAGGTCGCCGCCGGGCTGTCGGCCATGGGTGTCGGCAAGGGCGACCGCGTCGTGCTGATGATGCGCAACATCTGGCAGTTCCACGTCGCCGACGTGGCCGCCTACTTCCTCGGCGCCACCCCGGTGTCGATCTACAACTCGTCGGCGGCCGACCAGGTCGAGTACCTGGTCAACCACTGTGAGGCCAGCTACGGCATCGTCGAAGACGCCGGCTTCCTCGCCAAGTTCCAGGCGGTGCGCGACCAGCTGACGACCCTCAAGGGCCTCGCCATCGTCAAGGATCCCGACGGGTCCGTCGGCTCGGAGATCGTCCACTGGGACACGCTGTACTCGCACGGCTCGATCGACCTCGACGCCGCAGCCGCCGTGGCGCAGCCGGACGACCTGGCGACGCTGATCTACACGTCGGGCACCACCGGCCCGCCCAAGGCCGTGATGATCAGCCACCACAACATCGCCTGGCAGGTCGAGAGCCTGCGCCAGTGCATCACCCAGCACCCCGAGTTCCAGGGCGAGCTCGCCGGCAAGAAGCTGGTGTCGTACCTGCCGATGGCGCACATCGCCGAACGCATGGTCAGCCACTACCAGGGCGTGTTCCTGGGGTACGAGGTGACCACCTGCCCGGAGCCGACGCTGATCGCCGAGTACCTGCGCGAGGTGCATCCCAACGTGGTGTTCGGCGTGCCCCGTGTGTGGGAGAAGATCTTCGGCGGCGTGAGCGCGGCACTCGCCGCCGACCCCGACCGCAAGGCCCAGTTCGACGACGGCGTCGCCGCGGCGACGGCGATCGAGTCCAAGATCGACTGGGGCACGGCCTCCGAAGAGGAGCAAGGCACCTGGGCGTTCCTCCAGGACGTCTTCGCCACGGTGCGCGGGCTCATCGGCCTCGACGAGTGCGAGCTGGCCATCACCGGCGCCGCGCCCATCCCGGCGGAGCTGCTGGCGTGGTTCCGTGCCATCGGCGTGCCGCTGGCCGAGGTCTACGGCATGTCGGAGAACACCGGCGCCATGACCTTCACCCCCGTCCACGTGAAGCCCGGCACCGTCGGTCCGGCGCTACCCGGCGCCGAGGTCGTCATCGCCGACGACGGTGAGGTGCTCTGCCGCGGCGGCCTGGTCTTCGGCGGGTACCTCAACGACCCGGAGAAGACAGCCGAGGCACTCGACGACGAGGGTTGGCTGCACTCCGGCGACATCGGGGTGATCGACGAGGACGGTTACCTGAAGATCGTCGATCGCAAGAAGGAGCTGATCATCACCGCCGGCGGCAAGAACATCTCGCCCGCCAACCTCGAGGCGGCGCTCAAGATGATCCCGCTCGTCGGCCAGGCGTGCGCCATCGGCGACCAGCGCCCGTTCGTGTCGGCGCTCGTCGTGCTCGATCCCGACGTGGCACCGTCGTGGGCGACGGCGCAGGGTCTCGACACCACCGACCTGACCGAGCTGGCCACGCACCCCGAGGTCGTGGCCGCCATCGAGGCCGGGCTCGAGGAGGTCATGGCCGAGTTCAACAACGCCGAGCGGGTCAAAAAGGTGAAGATCCTCGCCGACGAGTGGCTGCCCGACAGCGAGCTGCTCACCCCCACGTCGAAGCTCAAGCGCCGGGGCATCCACGCCACGTACAGCGCCGAGATCGAAGGCCTCTACACCTGACCCACCCGTTCTGGTAGTGCATGTGGTGGCATTGACCACCGGTTGCACTACCAGAACGCGATGTTGGGTGGCAGGCGGACCGAGGGACGGAGGACGGGCCGATGAGTGAGTTCCGGATTGGGGCGACGATCCGCGGGAGCGACGGTGACCTGGGCACGCTCGACGCCCTGGTGATCGACCCGACGACCCAGTGCGTCACGGCCCTCGTCATCACCCACGAGACGCTGGCGCCGCGGCTGCTCGTGCCCGAGGCGCTCGTGCAGTCGGCCGACCCCGACGTGATCGCCGTCGACCTCGACGAGGCCGGGGTGCATCAGTGCGAGGCCTTCGACGAGCCGAACTTCAACGCCCCCGACGACGAGTACTCCTACGGCGACCTGGTGATGGACCCGGGCAGCTACTTCCTCGAACCCTTCGCCTCGCCGCTCGACGGGTGGGCACTCACCACGCACGAGCGCGTCGCCAAAGGCGAGGTGACCATTCGGCGCGGCGCCGCCGTGCACACCAGCGACGGCACCAAGGTCGGCCACGTCGACGAGTTCCTCATCGACCCCGACGACGGCCACATCACCCACGTCGTCGTGCGGGAGGGCACCCTCCGCCACAAGGACGTGGTCGTGCCCATCCGATCGGCGACCCAGATCGACGACGAAGACGTGGTGCTCGACATCGATCTGCCGACGCTGCACGCGCTTCCCACGGTGCCGGTGCGCCGGCATCACCACCTGACGGCGGACGAGGCCTGACCGCCGACGAGACCTGAACGCCGGGTCAGACGCTGGCGCGGTCGCGGGACTGCGAGGCGAAGCCCACCACGGCGTGCACCAGGAGCGCCACACCCGGGACGATGAACCACAGGCCGAACGCCAGACCGGCGAAGGTCAGCGCTGCGCCCAGGCCCATGAAGAACGGCCAGATGCTCGTCTCGGGCAGGTAGAGGCCCTCGTCGGTCTCCTCACCGGCAGCGTCGGCGTCCTCCATCGCCTCCTCGGCGACGACCACGTCGTGCTGGACGTCGCGCAGCGACCGCGTGAAGAACACCGCCAACGCCAGTCCGAACACTCCGGCGGCCGCCAGCGCCACCGTGCCCGCGGGCTCCGGCCCGCTGGTCAGGCCGTAGATCACGGCGATCACGAGCGCGAACACGCCGGTGATGCCGAACACCCGTGCCTCGGTCGGGACGCCGCGGCGAGGTTCGAGCGGCGAGCCGCCGTCGCGCGCGTCGACGCCTGGCCCGCTCATGGCGACGCCTCCGCCGGCACGATCTCACGCTCGGGGTGCTCGGCCTCCGCCCGGTGCTCCGGATGCTCGGCGTCCCACACGGGTCGCTCCGAGGTGATCGCCGGCAGCGGCCGGTCGAAGTTGCCAATGGGTGGGGGCGACGGCGCCCACCACTCGAGCGTGCCGGCATCCCAGGGGTTGCGGCCGACCCGCTCGCCCCAGCGCCACGTGCGGAAGACGTTCCACAGGAACGGCAACGTGGAGAGCCCGAGCAACATGGCGCCGATCGACGAGATCAGGTTCAGCGTGTCGAAGCCGTCGGTGCTCAGGTACGACGCCGTGCGCCGCGGCATGCCGTCGACGCCGAGCTGGTGCTGCACGAGAAAGGTCATGTTGAACCCGATGAACGTCAGCGCGAAGTGGAGCTTGCCCCACCCCTCGTGCAGGGCCTTGCCAGTGAACTTCGG
>CAZYKR010000043.1:0-5022 GCA_964648005.1 uncultured Iamiaceae bacterium | reverse complement strand
AGTAGTAGATGGCAGCGAACAGCGCGAACACCCCGCCGCCGTAGAGCACGTAGTGGAAATGCGCCACGACGAAGTACGAGTCGGTCAGGTGGAAGTCCAGCGACGGGCTCGCCAGCATCACGCCGGTGACGCCACCGATCACGAATGACAACAGGAACCCGATGCCGAACAGCAACGAGGCGGAGAAGCGCAGGTTCCCGCCCCACATCGTGCCGATCCAGTTGAAGAACTTCACCCCGGTCGGTACGGCGATCAGCATCGTCAGCACGCCGAAGAACGGGAGCAGCACCACGCCGGTGGCGTACATGTGGTGCGCCCACACGCCGACGGACAGCGCACCGATGGCGACGGTGGCGAAGACGAAGCCCTTGTAGCCGAACACCGGCTTGCGGCTGTACGCCGCGAACACCTCGGTCACCATGCCGAAGTACGGCAGGATCAAGATGTAGACCTCCGGGTGCCCGAAGAACCAGAACAGGTGTTGCCACAGCACGGGCACGCCGCCATTGGCGGCGTCGAAGATGTGTCCGCCGAAGTGCCGATCGGCGTACAGCATCACCGCCGCGGCAGTGAGCACGGGGAACACGAGCAGCACCAGTCCGCTGACGATCAGCATGTTCCACACGAAGATCGGCATGCGGAACATAGTCATGCCGGGCGCCCGCATCGTCATCGTGGTGGCCACGATGTTGACGGCAGTCATGATGCCCGATACCCCGACGAGCGCCACACCGGCGATCCACAGGTCGCCGCCCACGCCGGGCGAGCGGATGCCGTCGCTGAGCGGCGTGTAGGCGAACCACCCGAAGTCCGCGGCGCCGTCGGTCGTGAACAACCCCGACAACATCACCAGGCCGCCGGTCAGGTACAGCCAGTACGACGTCTGGTTCAGCCGGGGGAAGGCCATGTCCCGGGCGCCGATCTGCAGCGGCAGGATGAAGTTCGCCACGCCGAAGGCGAACGACCCCAGGAAGAACAGCAACATGATCGTGCCGTGCAACGTGAACAGCTCGTTGTACGTGCCGTTGTCGATCATCGTCTGCTCGGGCTTGGCGAGCTGGCCGCGGATGCCGAGCGCCATCATCCCGCCCACCAGGTAGAAGCAGAACGCCGTCACCATGTAGGCGATGCCGATGACCTTGTGGTCCGAGCTGGTGACCCATTTCAAGATGCCGGTCGGTTCGCGGCGGTGGCGCGCCACCGGTTCGTCCGGTTCGGGCGCAGCGGCAGCAGCGTCGGCGGGCGGGGGCAAGGTCGTGGTCATGCGCCGCTCACCGGGTTGGTCGTGGCCGTCGT
The DNA here is from genome assembly GCA_964648005.1 of uncultured Iamiaceae bacterium. Lineage (GTDB taxonomy): Bacteria > Actinomycetota > Acidimicrobiia > Acidimicrobiales > Acidimicrobilacustridaceae > JAGQTE01. The sequence goes on along the minus strand of CAZYKR010000043.1, from coordinate 3,726 downwards.
GCCCGGGATCGACCCGGCGACCATCGGTTGGGACTGGGCCTGCGACACCCGCACCCAGTCGTCGAACTCGTCGGCGGGGACGGCACGGACCGTGAAGGCCATCTGCCAGTGGTTGAGCCCGCAGTACTCGGCGCAGCGACCCGTCCAGGTGCCGGCGCGCGTGACCTCGACCTCGATCACGTTGGACGGTGACTCGTCGACCCCGGGGATGAGGTCGCGCTTCTCCAGGAACTCCGGCACCCAGAACGAGTGGATGACGTCATCGGCGGTCAGCTCGAACCGCACGGTGGCGCCCACCGGCAGGACGAGCTCGGGGTAGCCCTGCGGACCGCTCGGCGAGCCCGACACGACCAGCGGGCCGTCGGGCACCAGCTCCTGGGTGGGGTACCGGAACTGCCACTGCCACTGGAAACCGATCACCTCGACGGTCAGGTCGGGGGCGTCGGAAACGTTGTCGAGCTCGGCGTTGACGGCGGTCGTCATCCAGAACAGCACGCCGACCAACACCAGCGGGATGGCCGTGTACACGACCTCGAGGCGGGTGTTGTACTGCTTCTGGCGCGGCACGGCGTCGTCGCCGTCCCGGCGGCGTCGTCGCATCGACGAGATGACGACGTACGCCGTGAGCAACCAGATCAGCGCCGCCACCGCCACCGCCAGCCACAGGAAGATCCCCCACAGGCTGGTGACCTCGTCGCCCTGCGCCGTGGCGGACTCGGGCAGGCCGTTGTTGGCGCACCCGGCGACGAGCGCGGCGAGGAGCACCGTGGCTGCCGCCCAGCGCGACGTTCGGGCCGCTCGCACGACCGGGGAGGGAGAGGACATCAGGTCTGCACCGCTTGCCCCATCGTGGCACGGCGTCGGTCGGCGCGAGCGGCCTCGCGTTCGTCCTGGCGCATCCACTGCACCATGATGACCGCCGCCGCCAGCAGCGTGAGCACCTCGCCGCCGCCCCACATCAGCGCACCACCGTCACGCTGGTCCTCGAGGATCGAGACATCCGTCGGACGCACGACCGAGGCGTACCACTCGCCGGCGATCGGTTCGGTGCCGGTGAGGATGGCGACGCCCAGGAAGGCGTGGAACGGCACGGTCGCCAGCACCATCAGCAGCCGGGCGCCGGCCGGCAGTCGTCGACCGACCGGATCGGTGCCGAGCGCCACTGCGAAGAACACGAAGCCCGACAGCACGAAGTGCCCGTGCACGACGGCGTGGACCCCATCGTTGCGCAGCGACAGCTCGTACAGCGGTGTCAGGTACAACACGAACATGGTGCCGGTGAACAGGAGCCACACGACGACGGGATGGGTGAGCGTCGTCGCCACCCGGCCGTGCAACAGCCGTGCCGCCCGCGTCTGGACACCACGCGGCGCCGCCTGCAGCAGCAGCGTGATCGGCGCGCCGAGCGCCGCCAGCGCCCCGACCACCATGCCGAGGAGCAGGTGCTGCTGCACGTGGGCGCTGAACAGCGTGGTGTCGTAGCGGGCAGGCCCCGCCTGGGTGGCGTAGAGGAACGCCGCCACCGCGGCGCCGAACGCCGCCGTCCGGCGCCAGCTCCAGTGACGCCCCATGGCGTGCTGGACGTACACGCCGACGGCGTACAGCCCGCCGGCGGCGACGCCGAGCGCGAGCGCGGCGGGGTCGGGCACGAGCCAGCTCGCACCCGGCGCAACCTCGCTGGCGGCGCCGTGCGCGAGCACGAACGCTGCGCTCCAGCCCATCGGTCGGACCGTACCAGCACCGGCACGGAGGGCGTGTGGTAACAATGCCGAGGTGCCCCAGGCGACGGTATTGGGCGATGCCCCTGACGGCCACCGACCGTTCGACGGCGTGGAGCGACCTGCCGACCGGTTGACGCCGCTGACGGTGGGTGTCGTCGTGTGGCTGGTGTCGGAGCTGATGTTCTTCGGCGGGCTGTTCGCCGCCTGGTTCGTGCTCCGGGCCGAGAACCAGCCCGACTGGCCCCCGGCCGGGCAGGAGCTCGACGTGTGGCGCATGGCGATCGGCACCGCCATCTTGGTGTCGTCGAGCTTCACCATCGAGCGCTGCCTCAAGGCGGGCGAGCGCGGCGACCGGCGCCGGGCGATCACCTGGCTCGCCGTCACGATGGGGCTCGGCCTCGTGTTCGTCGCCAACGAGGTGCTCGAGTGGGCATCGCTGGGGTTCGGGTTCGACGCCTCGGCGTTCTCGACGATCTTCTACCTGCTCACCGGGTTCCACGGCGCCCACGTGCTCACCGGCATCGTGATCATGGCGATCGTCGGCTGGGTGGCGCTGTCGCGCGTGTCGCGCATCCAGGTGGGCGAGCCGTTGCGGGTGACCAGCTACTACTGGCACTTCGTCGACGTGGTGTGGATCTTGCTGTTCGTCATCGTCTACGTGATCGGCTGACCGGCGATGCGCAGCTCCCGTCACCTCGTCCTCGTCGCCGTCGCCGCCGTGGCCCTCGCCGTCGGCGTGGTGCAGGGCACGGCCGGCGCCGGCGAGTCGGGCGGCGCCGGGGACACGACGTCGGGCACGTCGCAAGCGGACCTCGTCGCCGCCGGCGAGCAGCTGTTCCTCACCTCGTGCATCAGCTGCCACGGCGTGGACGGGGTCGGGACGCCGAACGGTCCGCCGCTGACCGCGGCGGGCGAGGCCAACGCCGACTTCATGTTGCGGACGGGCCGCATGCCGATGGCATCGAGCGACGTGCAACCGCCGGACAAGCCGGTGGCCTACACCGACACCGAGATCCGCCAACTCGTCGCCTACGTCGGCAGCCTCGGCGACGGGCCGCCGATCCCCCAGCTCGACCTCGACGCCGCGGACGTGACCCAGGGCGGGCAGCTGTTCCGGGCCAACTGCGCACCGTGCCACAACGCCTCGGGCATCGGCGGTGCCCTCAGCTACGGCCGTCACGCGCCGTCGTTGCAGGAGACGGGCCTCGAGCAGGTGGCCGAGGCGATGCGCGTCGGGCCCGGGCAGATGCCCCGCTTCGGTCCGGACGTGTTGACCGACCAAGAGGTGAACGACATCGTCGCCTACGTCGACTACCTCCAGAACCCGGACGATCCGGGCGGTCTCAACCTCGGCTACACCGGACCGGTGGCCGAAGGGTTCGTGGCGCTCGTGATCGGGTTGGGCGCGCTGATGCTCGTCATCCGGTGGATCACCCGCGAGCGGCGAGCCGCGGCTGCCCACGAGGGAGCGCCCGATGCCTGACGAGCAGCAGCAGCAGCGGCGGCGCCCGGGCGGCGGCGAGACGTTCCCGGCGGTGGCCTTCGCCCTCGCCATCGCGGCCGTCGTCGGCTTCGTCGCCGTCTACTTCGGTTCGGCCAACACCCAGGCGCTCGGCATCTTCGCCTTCGTCTGCCTGATGGGCATCGGCGTGGGCATGGCGACCTGGGCCAAGCGCTTCCTGTCGCCGGCGGAGCCCGAGGTCGAGGATCGGGGCCGGCTGGCGTCGACCGAGGAGGAGATCGCCGCCTTCCACGCCGACTTCGACGCTGGCGAGTACCAACTCGAACGACGCAGCCTGCTCGGCAAGCTGCTGGTGGGCGCCGTGGCCGCCACCGGGCTCGGCGCCCTCGTGCCGTTCCTGTCGCTCGGGCCCAACCCGAAGTCCTCGTTCAAGGAGACCCCGTGGTCGCCGGGCGCTCGCGTGGTCGACGAACAGGGCAACCCCGTGGCGGCGACCTCGATCAACACCGACGGCATCCTCACCGTGTTCCCCGAAGGCCAGGT
>CAZYKR010000042.1:0-21250 GCA_964648005.1 uncultured Iamiaceae bacterium | reverse complement strand
GCCCCGACGGAGAGACCGACGAGATGACCGCCCCCACGCTGGATCGCACCGGTTTCGCCTGGCCGTCCGAGCCGGCCACGGCCCCGCCGCTCACCGGCGGCTCCACCGACCATCTCGGATGGGTCCCCCCCACGGTCGGCCCACCGACACCCGCGCCCCCGTCCCCCTTCACTCCTCCCACTCCTCCCAAGCGGAGGGGGAACGGGGGGCGCGTGGTGCTCGCCGCCGTCGTCGCCACCGGTCTCGCCGGCCTCGGCTGGACGGCACGGGACCTCGTCGGCGAGCCGAGCTCCGAGCCGGTCGTCACCCAGACCAGCGCCGGCCAGACGCCGGTGGTCGTGACCGACGACATCGAACCGGTCGCCGCCGTGGCGACATCGCTCAGCCCGGCGGTCGTGCAGATCGAAGAGGAACAGGGCCTCGGCAGCGGCGTCGTCTACGACGCCGGCGGGCTCATCGTCACCAACGCCCACGTCGTCGGCGACAACAGCGAGGTCGGCGTGCGCTTCGCCGACGGCAGCCGGGTCGAGGGTCAGGTGCTCGGCGCCGATCCCGAGGCCGACATCGCCGTCGTGCAGGTCGATCATCCCAACCTGGTGGCGGCGACGCTGGCCACCACCGACGCCGAGGTCGGGCAGATGGCCGTGGCCCTGGGCAGCCCGTTCGGGCTCCAGCAGACCGTGACCGCCGGCATCGTCTCGGCGGTCGACCGTCCGGTCGACGGGGAGTCGGGCGTGGCTGTCGCCATGATCCAGACCGACGCCCCGATCAACCCAGGCAACTCGGGTGGCGCGCTCGCCAACCGCAAGGGCGAGCTGATCGGCATCAACGCCAGCATCTACTCGACCTCGGGTGACAACAGCGGCATCGGCTTCGCCATCCCGATCGACACCGCCATGGAGGTGGCCGACCGCATCGTCGCCGGCGAGTCCCTGGACAAGGGCTACCTCGGGGTGCGCACCACCAGCACCGACGACGGCTCGCCCGGCGCCATGGTCGACTCGATCGACCGCAACACCCCCGCCGCCGAGGCCGGCCTCGACGAGGGCGACGTGATCGTCGCCGTCGACGGCGAGGCGGTGCGGGCGCCCGACGACCTAGCGGCCCGGATCGCCGGCCGCAGCCCCGGCGAGACCATCGAGGTCGAGATCGTGCGCTCAGGCAGCTCGACAACGCTGACGGTGACGCTCGGGGCCCGCCCCTGACCCACCGGCCAGCCAACAGATGTGGCGACAGCAGGTCGTGCAGCGGAAGGGGGTCCGGCCAGCTGCTCGTCGCGATGAGGAGGGTGCACCTGCGGGTGCGCCCTCCTCTCACGTTCGGGCCTGGTGCCTCCCCGCCATGGTCGCCTCGGAGCGTGCGGCTACCTGATGGGTAGGCTGCCTCCCGCTATGGAGCTGTTGATCATCATCGCCGTGCTGGCTGTCATCGTCGGGGTCAGCGCCGGGCTCGTCGTGCGGCGCCGCCGCACCCGCACCGGCCTCGAGCCGCCGCCCGAGTCGCCCAAGCTGACGCCGTCCATCCGGGCCGACGTCGAGGACCAGCGGGCGCAGATGCTCGAGCGCATCGAGGAGCGCGAGCGCCTCGAGCGTGAGGCCGCCGAACGGCTGGCCGAGGGCAAGGGTGGTGTCGAGGCCCCGACGCCACCGGTCGAGGTGCCCGACGACCTGGCCGCTGCGGTGGAGGAGGCCCTGGCGCCGGCCGATGCCGACGTCGAGGTCGCCGAGCCGCCGGTCGAGGCGCCGCCCAAGCCGCGGTTCCGCGACCGGCTCGGCAAGGCACGCGACAAGCTCTCGGGTGTCTTCGGGTCGCTGCGCAAGGCCAAGATCGACGACGAGACGTGGGACGACCTCGAGGCAGCGCTGATCGGCGCCGACGTCGGGGTCGAGGCCACGAGCGACCTGATCGAGCACCTCCAGGGGCGCGTCAAGGCCGAAGGCCTCACCGACGGCGAGCAGTTGCTCGACGCCCTCAAGGACGAGATGAAGCTCCGGCTCACCACGGTGTCGGCCCGAGACCTCGCCTTCGCCGAGGAGGCGCCGACGGTGTGGCTCTTCGTCGGCGTCAACGGTGTCGGCAAGACGACGACCATCGGCAAGCTCGGCAAGCGCGAGATCGACGACGGGCGCACCGTCGTCATGGCTGCGGGCGACACGTTCCGCGCCGCGGCAGCCGAGCAGCTCCAGATGTGGGCGGACCGCTGCGGCGCCGAGTGCGTGCGCGGCAACGAGGGCGGTGACCCCAGCGCCGTCATCTTCGATGCCATCGAGTCGGCGGCCGCACGCGGCGCCGATCTGGTGCTGGCGGACACGGCCGGACGGCTGCACACCAAGGTCAACCTGATGGAGGAGCTGCGCAAGGTGCGCCGCGTCGCCGACAAGGGTGCCGGCACGGTGACCGAGGTGCTCCTGGTGCTCGACGCCACCACCGGCCAGAACGGCCTGGTGCAGGCGCAGCAGTTCACCGAGGCGGTGGAGATCACCGGGGTGGTGCTCACCAAGCTCGACGGCTCCGCCAAGGGCGGCATCGTCTTCGCCATCCAGCAGAACCTGGGCATCCCGGTGAAGCTGGTCGGTCTCGGCGAGTCCGCCGAGGACCTCGTGCCCTTCGACGTCGACGAGTTCGTCGACGCGCTGTTCGCCTGACCCCGCCGGCCTCGAAGGAGTTCTGATGGTCGTGATCCGTGTCCTCATCCGGGTGGTGTGGCTGCCCATCAAGCTGGCGCTCGAGGTCGTGGGGCTGGCGTTCCGCGCCGGACGCACCGCCGGTCGGGCACCGGTGCGGGTCGGCGTCGCCGCCACCCGCCGGCTGGGCTGGCGACGCATCGCCCTGCTCAAGATCGGGTTCATCGCCGGGCTGCTCCTGGCGCCGGTTCCCGGACGGGTGCTGCGGGCCAAGCTGGTGGGCCTCATCCGGCCGTCGGCGGCGCCCGACGCCGGCCTGGCCGACCGGGTCACCTTCGAGCTGTCGCATGCGCCGCGCACCTGGCACCTGCCGCAACCGACGGTGGCCGTCGACGGGGCAGCCGGGGTGACCCTGCGCGGGACGGTGCCGCACGAGGACGCCCGCGAGCACCTGGTGGCGACGGCGCGCGCCGTGCCCGGCGTCGACCACGTCCACGACGACCTGGTCATCGAGGCGCCCGACGAGCCCGCGGCAGCCGACACCGCCGCCGAGGACGGCGCGCCGCCGTCGTGAGCCCGTTCGGCGCTCGAACGCTCGCACGGTAGGCTCGCCCTCCCATGTTCGAGGCACTTTCCGACCGGCTCGATTCGATCTTCTCCCGCATCCGCGGGCGCGGTGTCCTGACCGCCGAGGACGTCGACGAGGTCCTCAAGGAGATCCGCGTCGCCCTCCTCGAGGCCGACGTCAACTTCACGGTCGTCAAGGGCTTCGTCGCACGCCTGCGCGAGCAGCTCGCCGGCGCCGAGCTGTCCAAGGCGCTCAACCCGTACGAGCAGGTCGTCAAGGCGGTCCACGACGAGCTCGTCGCCACGCTCGGCGGCGAGACGCTCAAGATCACCTACGCCTCGAAGCCCCCCACGGTCGTGCTGATGGCCGGCCTCCAGGGCGCCGGCAAGACGACGACGTCGGCCAAGCTCGCCCGCTGGTTCAAGGCCCAGGGACGCAACCCGATGCTGGTCGGCGCCGACCTCCAGCGACCCGCCGCCGTCGAGCAGCTGCGCACGCTCGGCCGCCAGGTCGAGGTCCCGGTGTTCTCCGAGGCGACCGACCCGGTGCAGGTGGCCCGCTCGGCCATGGACGAGGCCAAGCGGCTCGGGCGCGACGTCGTCATCGTCGACACCGCCGGCCGCCTCGCCATCGACGCCGAGCTCATGGAGCAGGTGCGCCAGATCTCCGAGGTCACCCAACCGCACTACACGTTCCTCGTCATCGACGCCATGACCGGCCAGGACGCCGTCACCACGGCCGAGGCGTTCCACCAGACGCTCGAGCTCGACGGCGTCATCCTGACCAAGCTCGACGGCGACGCCCGCGGCGGCGCGGCGCTCTCGGTCAAGGAGGTCGTCGGCCGGCCGATCGCCTTCGCGTCGACGGGGGAGAAGCTCAAGGAGTTCGACCTCTTCCACCCGGACCGCCTCGCCGGTCGCATCCTCGGCATGGGCGACATGCTCACCCTGATCGAGCAGGCCGAGGAGGCCTTCGAGAAGGACGAGGCCGAGGCGGCGGCCGCCAAGCTGCTCGAGGGCGAATTCACCCTCGACGACTTCCTGAGCCAGATGCAGCAGGTCAAGAAGATGGGCCCGCTGAACAACATCGTCAAGATGCTGCCCGGCATCCCCAAGGAGCTGCGCAACACCGAGATCGACGATCGTGAGCTGGCCCGCGTCGAGGGCATCATCCACTCGATGACCCCGGCGGAGCGGCGCGCCCCCGACATCATCGACGCCTCGCGCCGCGCCCGCATCGCCGCCGGCTGCGGCATGCAGGCTCAAGACGTCGCCAACCTGCTGACGCAGTTCAAGCAGATGCAGCACATCATGAAGCAGTCCTTCGGCCTCGGCTCCAAGCGGCTCCGCAAGGGCCGCAAGGAGGCCAAGGGCAAGCGCAAGGGACCGGGCGGCGGGCGCGCCGTGCCGGCGGGGGGTCGCACGACGCCGCGCGGCGGCGGTCGCGTCACCCCCAAGGGCGGAGGACGCGTGACCCCCAAGAAGTCCGGCTTGTCGCTTCCCGGGCTCGACGGCGGTGGCGACGCCGCCTTCGATCCCCGCGCGCTGGGTCTGCCGGAGGGTTTCGAGGGCTTCGGCGAGCCCGACCGCTGAGCCGTCGTCGGGCGCCGATCAGCCTCGCGGGTTGCATCGGTGGGCTGCGGGAGAGCACCATGGAGCGCCGCCAACACGGGGGAGTCGCCCCCAGACGGTCCGTGCACCGAGATCTGAGAGAGAGAACATCGTGGTCAAGCTCCGCCTGATGCGGATGGGCAAGAAGAAGCAGCCGACGTATCGCATCGTCGCTGCGGACGCGCGGTCGCCGCGCGACGGCCGGTTCATCGAGATCCTCGGTCACTACAACCCTCGCAGCGAGCCCTCCGAGATCGTCGTCGACAACGACAAGGCCGTGGCCTGGCTCCTCAAGGGTGCCCAGCCGACCGAACGGGTCACCAAGCTCCTGCACATCTGCGGTGCCTACGAGCAGTTCGAAGCCGCCAAGGGGCAGAAGGCCGCATCGTGAGTGACGCCGACGATGCCAACCAGGTCGAGGCGGCAACCGCCCGCAACGTCCTGGAGTTCATCGTGGAGTCGCTCGTCGAGGACCCCGACGCCGTCGAGATCGAGCTCGACGAGGGCGGTCGCCGGCTGGCGCTGAACGTGTCGGTCGCACGCGACGACATGGGTCGGGTCATCGGCAAGCGGGGTCGGGTCGCCCAGGCGATCCGCCAGGTCGTGCGCGCCGCGGCCGCTCGCGACGGCGTCGAGGTCGACGTCGAGTTCGTCGACTGATCGTCCGGAGACGTCGGGCGCCCGCATGGCGGACGACGAACACCTCCTCGAGGTTGGCCGCATCCACAAGCCCCACGGGGTGCGCGGCGACCTGCTGGTGTCGCTCGTGACCGACGTCGAGGCGCGCCTCGCCGTCGGATCGGTGCTGTCCGTCCAGCCGAGCCCGCCCGCCACGCTCGAGGTCGCCACCGCCCGACCGCATCAGGACCGGTTCATCGTGCACTTCGTCGGCGTCGACGACCGCACCGCCGCCGACGAGCTGCGCGGCCGCACGTTGCTCGCCGAGCCCATCGAGGACGACGAGGCGTTGTGGATCCACGAGCTGTTCGGCGCGCGCGTCGTCACCGTCGACGGGGTCGCGCGCGGCACCGTGGTGGCCGTCATCGACAACCCCGCCGCCGACCTGCTCGAGCTCGACAGCGGCGCGCTCGTGCCCCTGACGTTCGTCGAGGGCTGGACCGACGACGGCGCCCTGCGGGTCGACCCGCCCGCCGGTCTGTTCGAGATCTACGAGTGAGGCGGCGACGATGGCCCTGCGCATCGACGTCCTGACCATCTTCCCCGAGCTCATCGACGGCTTCGCCTCCACCAGCCTGCTCGGCCGGGCGCGCACCCGGGGCCTGCTCGACGTACGGGTCCACGACCTGCGCGCCGCCACGACCGACGTGCACCGCTCGGTCGACGACACGCCCTACGGCGGCGGCGCCGGCATGGTGCTGATGCCAGGCCCGATCTTCGACACGGTCGACGCCGTGGATCCGCCGCGTCCGCTGTTCCTGTTGGGGCCGGGTGGGCGTCGCCTCGACCAGGCGATGGCCCGCACCCTGGCCGACTCGGACGGCTTCAGCCTCCTGTGCGGCCGGTACGAAGGCATCGACGAGCGGGTCCGGCGCCACCTGGTCGACGACGAGCTGTCCGTCGGCGACTACGTGCTCGCCGGGGGCGAGGTGGCGGCACTGGTGGTCCTCGAGGCCGTCGGTCGCCTGGTGCCCGGCGTGATGGGAAACGACGCCAGCGCCGGTGAGGAGTCCTTCGCCGACGGCCTGCTCGAGTACCCGCAGTACACGAAGCCGCCGAGCTACCGGGGCCTCGAGGTGCCCGAGATCCTGCGCTCCGGCGACCACGGGCGCATCGCCGGCTGGCGCCGGGCGCAGGCGTTGCGGCGCACGCTGTCGCACCGGCCCGATCTGATCGAGGCCCGTGGCGGACTGAGCGCCGACGACGAGGCGCTGCTGGCGACGTGGGACGAAGGCGCGGATCCGGACGGGGCAGCGCCGGCGACCTAGCCGCTTTGTCCGGGCCGGGATCGGTTGTCTACGCTTGCGCCCTTGACCACCGGAGGCATCCGGCCGGTGGGCGACCGCTCCAGGAGAGCCAGCAATGAACTCCGCCATCGATCTCGTCGACAACACGAACCTTCGTGACGACATCCCCGCGTTCGGCCCCGGCGACACGCTGAAGGTGCACGTCCGGGTGGTCGAGGGCTCCAAGGAGCGCATCCAGGTGTTCCAGGGCGTCGTCATCCGGCGGCAGGGCTCCGGTGTGCGAGAGAGCTTCACGGTGCGCAAGGTGAGCTACGGCGTCGGCGTCGAGCGCACCTTCCCGCTGCACACCCCGGCGGTCGCCAAGATCGAAGTCATGACCCGTGGCGACGTGCGCCGCGCCAAGCTGTACTACCTGCGCGACCGCGTCGGGAAGGCCGCGAAGGTCAAGGAGAAGCGGGACTGAACCCGCATCGCCGGGACGATCCCGGCCGCGCCAGCAGGCGCGCAGATCGGGCGGACGCGCCCCTCGTCGGCAACGAGTCCGGAGGTGGTGCGTGAGCATCGAGGACCTGGAGAGCTACGAGGCAGAGCTCGAGCTCACGCTGGAGCGGGAGTACCGCGACGTGTGTCGGATGTTCCGCTACGTCGTCGAGACCGAGCGCCGGTTCTACCTGTGCAACGCCGTGTCCCAGACGGTGACCGAGCAGGCCGGCCGCCCCATGGTGGCGCTGGAGCTGACCGACGCCTGGGTGTGGGACGTCTACCGCCAGAACCGGTTCGTCCCCTCGGTGCGCGTGCTGACGTTCAAGGACGTCAACATCGAAGAGCTGCCGCCCAGCGAGCTCGACGATCCCACCGCTCCCTGACCGGTGGCGCACAACCAGGCCCTCGGGGCCCGAGGGGAGGACCGCGCCGCGGCGTGGTACCTCGAGCGCGGCTACGACGTCGCGGATCGCAACTGGCGTTGTGGCGACGGTGAGCTCGACCTGGTGCTGTGTCGTGGCCGCACCGTCGTGTTCTGCGAGGTCAAGACGCGCTCGTCGAACGCCTTCGGGAACCCCGAAGACGCCGTGACGGCGCGCAAGGCGCAGCGCATCCGACGGCTGGCGCTGCGCTGGCTCGATGCGCACGACCGGCGCGCCGGTGAGCTGCGCTTCGACGTCGTCGCCATCACCGGGCGTGACGTCGTCGTGTTCGAGGACGCCTTCTGAGCGAGGTCGGGCTCGCTCGGCGAGGTCAGGCTCGCTCCGCGAGGTCAGTACGTGTGCAGGGTCGCCGGCAGGTGCCCCACGTCGGAGAGGCCTTCGAGCCGGTAGGCGTGCGCGCCACAGATCGGCAGCGGCACCAGGGTGCTGATCGAGGCGTGGCGCAGCGCGAAGCGCTCCCACTCCCACGGCACCGGCGCCACGCCGAGCAGATGACCGATCGCCGTGGCGTTCGTGCCGGCGTGGGCGACGATGACGACGCGGCGCTCGTCCGTCGGAAGGTGCCACTGCGGAGGCGTCGCCCGCGCCGTCGCCGCACCTCGCTCGCGCAGCAGGGCCTCGAGGCCCGTCGTGATGCGCACGTGGAAGTCGCGGAACGACTCGCCGCCGGGCAGCCCGTCCCACAGCTCGTCGACGGAGCGGTCCCGGTTCTCGCGGAAGATCCGCTCGACCTCTTCTGTCGGCGTGCCGTCCCAGTCCGGCGCGGAGATCTCCGCCAGCCAGTCGAGCGTGACGGGCGTGAGCCCGGCGGCCTCGACCAGCGGCGCCGCCGTCTGCTGGGCGCGGCGCAGCGGCGACACCAGCAGCTCGTCGATGCGGGTGTCGGCGAGCAGGCGCGCCACGTGGTCCGCCTGGGCGCGGCCCAGATCGGTGAGGTCGGGGTCGGCGACGGCACGGCCGTCCCGGTCCCAGCCCGGCTGACCGTGCCGCACGAAGATCAGCTCCATGACCGATCAGGCTACGGCCGGCTCAACGGGGTCGGCGCGTGGCACGCCGGTCCCAGCAGCCCTTGTGCCAATGCCGGCGCAGGTCGGGCGCCAGCCGGGGCACGGCGACGATGTGGCCCGTCCCTGGCGGGATGTCGCGGTTGCAGCCCGGGCACAGGTAGGTCTTGGTCGCCTCGTACGGCTGGACGCGGCGCACCTCGAGGTCGTCGTCGGTCGGTCCGCCCGACCCTCGTGGCGGGCTCACCCGAAGGCGGCCCAGGCGACCAGACCGGCACAGATGGCCAACGCCGCCACCACCAGGGCGTAGTCCAGCGCCGAGCGCTTGTGCTGCCGGTGGGGGTTGAAGCCCATGCGGCTCAGTATCGCCTAAGGTCCCGCGACGTGATGCATCGAGCCCGCCGCGCAGCCGCCATCGGCGTCCTCGGGCTGGCAGCGGTCGGCGTCGCCGCCTGCACGTCCGGCCCGCCGACGCCGACCGACCCGGTCCTGGCCAAGGGCCAGCAGATCTACAACAACCGCTGCCAGGCCTGTCACGGCCCGAGCGGTGAGGGTGTCACGGCCCCGGCGTTCTACGGGATCGCCGAGCGGATGACCCTCGAGCAGCACGAGGCGGTGATCGCCCAAGGCCGCGACGGCACCCGCATGCCGGCCTTCGCCGACTCGCTCAGCGAGGACGACATCGAAGCCGTTGCCCGGTACGAGCGCGAGGTCATCGGCGTCCGCAACTGACCTTCCGTGTGCCGTCAGGTGGCCCCGCCGGACGGGGCGGCGCGCAGCACGACGACCGCATCGAGGCCGCCACCCGGCGTCTCGTCCAGGCGGAGTGTGGCCTTGTTGTGCTCGCACAGCCGGGTGACGATGGCGAGGCCGAGGCCGTGGCCCGACTCGCTGCGGTGCCAGTGCCGCTCGGTCGCTCTCGCTCGCGCCGCCGCGCTCATGCCGGGGCCGTGGTCGGTGACGTGCAGCTCGACCGTGGCCGGTTCGCCGTCGCCCCTGTGCAGACCCACCTCGACGGTGCGCGCCGGTGGCGATGCGGCGACGGCGTTGGCGAGCAGGTTGTCGAGGACCTGCTCGAGGTGGTTCGGGTCACAGCGCACCGGCAGTGCCGAGCCGAGGTCGTCGACGATGGCGACCCCCGCGTCGTCGGCCGCGTAGCGCCACAGTTCGATGCGGTCGCGACCGATCGCCGCCGCGTCGGCGGTCGCGTCCGACGGTGGTACGCGATCGAGTCGCGACAGCGCCAGCAGGACGTCGATGGTGTGGTCCAGCCGCTCGAGCTCGTCGAACAGGGGTGCCAGGTCGTCGTCCGTCACGGGCTCGCTGCGTGCCGTGAGGTTGTCGATGCGCAGGCGTAGGGCCGTGAGTGGGGTCCGGAGCTGGTGCGCCGCGTCGGCGGCGAGCTCCTGGCTGGACTGCAGCGCGGCGCCGAGGCGTTCGGTGGTCGTGTTGACCTGCGCCGCCAGGTCGCGGATCTCGGGCGGTCCGTGGTCGGTGCGCGCCCGGGCGTCGAGGTCGCCGCCACCGACATCGCGCGCCGTGGCGATCACGTCGGCCAGCGGTTGGTTCACCCAGCGGCCGAGCAGCCAACCGATGACGGCCGCGGTCACCAGCGTGATGGCGGCGATCACACCGAGCGTGCGCCAGTAGTCGGCGACGTCTGCATCGAGGTCGGCGGCGGTGCGGGTGATCCGGACGGCCCCCAGCACGCGCTCGCCGCTGCGCACCGGCTCGGCGACGTAGAGCAGGTCCTCGTCGAGCGTCGCCGAGAAGCGCTCGCCGGAGCTGGACCGACCGGCGAGGGCGTCGGCGATCTCGGGCCGCGAGGTGAAGTCGCGCCCCTCGCCGTCGCCGACGGCGTCGGGTGGCGTCGAGTCGGCGAGCACGGAACCCTCCTGGTCGACGATGACCACGCGCGCGCCGGTGCGGCCGGCATACGCCTCCGCCGCGGCGGTGGCCGTCGCGCCGTTCGACGCCTGCGCCTCGAGCACGTCCTCGACCACGTCACCGATGGACAGCGCATCGCGCTGGAGCTGCGTGATCAGGTCCGTGCGCCGCTGGTCGGCGTAGTTGACCCCGAGGGGCACCTCGAGTGCCGCCAGGATGACGACGCTGAGGAGCGTGAACGCGAGCGCGAACCGGGCGGTCACCCTTCGGTCCGGCCGGGGGCCTCGGGCGGGACGAGGCGGAATCCCACGCCCCGCACCGTCTCGATGACGTTGGGATCACCGAGCTTCTTGCGCAGCGCCGCCACGTGCACGTCGAGCGTGCGGGTCGGTCCGTACCAGTTCGGGTCCCACACGTCCTCGATGATCCGGTTGCGCCGGTGCACCGTGAACGGCTCCCGAGCCAGGTAGGCGAGGAGCTCGAATTCGCGCGGCGTCAGTTCGACGACCGTGCCGCACATGTCGACGGTGTGCGTGCGTGGGTCCACGAGCAGGCAGCCGGCCATGATGGGCCCGGTGGTGGGCTCGGTGCCACCGTCGGCGGCTTCGGGCCCGCCGGGGAGGGCTCGCCGGGTGACGGCGCGGATCCGTGCCAACAGCTCGCGAAAGCCGAACGGCTTGACGAGGTAGTCGTCGGCGCCGAGCTCGAGGCCGATCACGCGGTCGGCCTCTTCGCCCCGCGCCGTGATGACGATGATTGCCGTGGCGGCCGACCGCTCGCGCAGGCGGCGGCACACGTCGAGGCCGTCCATGTCGGGCAGACCCAGGTCGAGCAGCACGACGTCGGCGGGCGCAGCGGCGAGCGCCTCACCGCCCGACCCGGCGCGGACGACCGCGAAGCGCTCTCGGGCGAGCGCCTCGGCCAGCGCGCTGGCGATGGTGTCGTCGTCCTCGACGAGCAGGACCTGCACGGCGGTCATGATCGCACGCCGTGCATCACCCAGGTCCAGGGTCCCAGGACCTTTACCGAACGCTGACACAACGTTGGCTGCGGGCTGGTCGTGTGCTCGGCCGTTCGTGACGACGCCTTTCGTACCTTGCTCCCGACCAGCGACCCGATCGCTGGAGCTCAACCCTGGAGGACCCCTCATGGAACGCAAGCGTGCGCTCTCTCTCGCTGCAGCCGTCTCCGGCACCTTGGTGGTGGCGTCGGTGGTCGGCGCCGTCAACATCGGCCTGCTGGCCAGTGCCAGCGAACCGGCATCGACCGAGCCCATCGTCTCGCTCGGCGCCGTGGCGGCCGACACGACGTCCTCGACCGTGGCGTCGACGACGACTGCGCCCGAGGTCGTCGTGGTGTACGAGGACGTCGTCGTGCCGGGCGGTGCCTCGCCGGCACCCGCCGCCGGGCAGCCATCGACGGGTGCCTCTGGATCGTCCGCCTCCGGTGGTGCGGCGCCGAGCGCCACGCCAGCGCCGGCTCCCGTGCCCGCCCCGGCCCCCGCGCCCGCCCCGGCTCCCGCGCCCGCCCCGACCGTCGCCCCGTCGCCGGCGCCGACGGTGAGCTACCACGATGATGACGACGACGAGCACGAGGACGAGTACGAGCACGAGGACGAGGACGAGCACGAGGACGAGGACGATGACTGAGGACGCTGCGGCGAACGAGTCGGCCCGAGGGGGTGCCGCGCCCGGTCGAGGTGCTGACCGGACGAAGCGTCGTTCGGGCCACGCCGCCGCCGGCGGTCGTGTCCTGGTGGCCGGGATGGCGGTGGCCGGCACCATCCAGCTCACCACGGCCATGGCCTCCGAGCGCCTCGAAGCCGAGGCTGCCGAGGCCGCGGCGGCGGCCGCACAGCCGCCGCCGCCGGTGGTGGCGCCCTCGACCACGACCACGTCGGCGCCGACTCCGCCGCAGACCATCGTGGTGGTGCAGCGCCGCATCGTCACCGGCGGCGGCGCTCCGGCATCGTCGTCGGGCGCAAGCGGCGGTACGGGGCAGTCGGGTCGATCGTCGGGCGCATCTCCTGCCGTCGGGGCACCGGCGTCACCATCGAACGCCGGCGTCGCCGCGGCGCCCGCGCCCGCTCCGGCGCCTGCCCCGGCTCCGGCACCCGCCCCGGCTCCGGCGCCCGCACCGGCGCCGTCGACGCGGACCAAGGCGAGCTGACGATGTGGTGGGAGCTGTCGCGCGCCTCGGGACTCGTCAGCCTGGCGCTGGCATGGCTGGCGATCATCCTCGGTGTCACGCTGTCGGGACGGCTGAGCACGACGCGCGGGGCACCGAAGTGGCTGCTCGACCTGCACCGGTTCGCCGGGGCGCTCAGCTTGCTGTTCGTGGCCGTCCACCTCGTGGCGCTGTGGGCCGACAGCTACGTCACCTTCGATCTCGCCGACCTCCTCGTGCCCGGCGTCGCCGACTGGCGGACCACGGCGGTGGCGTTCGGCGTGCTCGCCATGTGGTTGCTGGTCGCCGTCGAGGTCTCGAGCCTGTGGATGCGCAAGCTGCCGCGGCGGACCTGGCGGTTGATCCACCTCTCCAGCTACGTCGCCGCCGTCAGTGCCACGGTCCACGAGCTGACCGCGGGCACCGATGCCACCCACCCCGCCGTGCTGCTGCTGACGATCGCCGTGGTCGGTCTGGCCGTCTTCGTCACCACGTACCGCGTGGTTGCCGATCGCCGGCGGCCGCGTGCGTCGACCTCGGCGCGCACCTCGGCGCGCTCGTCGTCGGCGGTTCCCGTGGCGCGGCCCGTGCCCGCCGACGAAATCGCTTCCGCCTGACGCACCCGCCGGCCTAGCGTCCTTCGACGTTGCGGCGGCGCTGCGCCGGAGGGCGCCCACGTCGCCAGATCGCTCGGTGTCGAGCCTGTGTCGTTCCCCGACTCACGGGAGTGCTCATGCTCGCAACGATCTCCTCCGCGTCGCTCCTCGGCGTCGACGGCTTCGCCGTCACGGTCGAGGTCCACGTCGGCAGCGGCCTGCCGGGGTTCGGCATCGTCGGCCTCCCCGATGCGACCTGTCGCGAGGCGAAGGACCGGGTGCGCGCCGCGCTGCTGTCGAGCCGGCAGGCCATGCCGCGCCAGCGGGTGACGGTGAACCTGGCACCGACCGGGCTGCGCAAGGCGGGAGCCTCGCTGGACCTGGCCGTGGCCGTCGGGCTGCTCGTCGCCGACGGTGCCTTGCCGGCGGAGTCCGTCGCCGGCATCGGCTTCCTCGGCGAGCTCGGTCTCGACGGCACGATCCGTGCCGTGCCGGGCGTGCTGTCGATGGTCGACGCCATGGGCGACGACGTGGTCGTCGTGCCCCCGAGCACCGTGGCCGAGGCACGCCTGGTGGGTCGGCATCAGGTCCGCACCGCCCCCAACCTGGCCGAGCTCCTGGCGGCGCTGGTCGGTGAGGCGCCGTGGCCCGATCCGCCGCCCGATCCGGGAGCGCCGGCCTCGCCGCCGCCGCCCGACCTCGCCGACGTGGCGGGCCAGGCGCTGGCGCGGCGCGCGCTGGAGCTGGCGGCGGCAGGCGGCCATCACCTGTTGATGGTCGGGCCGCCCGGCGCCGGCAAGACGATGCTGGCGCGCCGCCTTCCCGGCCTGCTGCCACCCCTCGACCCGGAGGTGGCGCTCGACGCCACCCGCATCCACAGCGCGGCGGGTGAGCGGCTGCCGGTCGGGGGCCTCGTGCGCCAGCCGCCCTTCCGGGCGCCGCATCACGGCATGTCGGCGGTGGCGATGATCGGCGGCGGTTCCGGGGCGATCCGCCCTGGAACGATCAGCCTCGCCCATGGTGGGTGCCTGTTCCTGGACGAACTGGGTGAGTTCCCGGTGGCGGTGCTCGAGTCGCTGCGCCAGCCGCTCGAGGAAGGCGTCGTGCGCATCGCTCGGGCCGGGCACCGAGCGACGATCCCCGCTCGATTCCTGCTCGTGGCGGCGATGAACCCGTGCCCTTGTGGCGGCGCGGGCGAGCCCGGGGCGTGCCGGTGCGGCCCGGGTGCGTTGGCGCGCTATGCGCGTCGCCTCTCCGGGCCGCTCGTCGACCGGTTCGACCTGCGCATCCAGGTCACTCGTCCGGACGTCGATGAGCTCATGGGTCCGCCCGGCGCCGGCGAGCCGAGTGCCGTCGTGGCGCCGCGCGTGCGTCGCGCCCGGGCGTTGGCCGCGGCGCGGGGCATCCCGATGAACCACCTGTTGCGTGGGGCGGCGCTCGATGCCGCGGCGCCGCTGTCCACCGAGGCGCGCACGGTGCTGGCCGATGCGTTGCGCGCTGGCCGGCTGACGGCGCGCGGCCTCGAGCGGGTGCGCGCCGTGGCCAGGACGATCGCCGACCTGGCCGACCATGACGGCCCTCTCGAACGACGTCATGTCCAGGAGGCGATGGTCCTGCGCTGTGACCCGATCGCCGCCGTGGATCGGCTCGCGGGATGAGCGCGGCCGATCGCCTGGCGGCCGGTCTCGAGGTGGCCGTCGGTCTCGCAAGCCTTCCCGAGGCCGGTCCGGCGCGGCGGCTCGCGCTGCACCGCGCCGGTGAGCCGTCCGAGGTGTGGTCGGCCGTCTGCGCCGGCCGCGCCTCGGCATTGCCGGGTGTGGCGGTCGCCATGGGCCGACGTGCCGACGTACTGGACGGGCGCTGGGCCGCGGCGGCACGCGGGTGCGACCTGCCCGCCGAGGTGGCGCGCCATCGAGCGGCGGGCGTCGGCCTGGCCGTCCTCGGCACGTCGGCCATGCCGGGCATCCTGGCGTCGGACATCGAGCCACCTTCGCTGCTGTGCCTGCGCGGCGACCCCGATGTCGTCGTCGGCCCGCGCGTCGCCATCGTCGGCACGCGTCGGTGTACTCGCTATGGCCGGGAGGTGGCGACCGAACTGGGGCACGACCTGGCGGCAGCCGGCATCGCGGTGGTGTCGGGCCTGGCCGCCGGCATCGACGCCGCCGCCCACCGGGGTGCGCTCGAGGCCGGCGCGGCACCACCGATCGGTGTCGTGGGCACGGGACTCGACGTGGTCTACCCACCTCAACACGCGGGGCTGTGGCAGCAGGTCGCCGAGGCGGGGGTACTGCTGAGCGAGCACCTGCTCGGCACGCCGCCGCGAGCGTGGCACTTCCCGAGCCGTAACCGGCTACTCGCCGCGCTCGCGGACATCGTGGTCGTCGTCGAGTCCGACCGGTCGGGCGGCTCGATGCACACCGTCGACGAAGCCGAGGCGCGCCAGCGTGTGGTGATGGCAGTGCCGGGTCCCGTGCGCAGCCGGGCGTCGGCCGGCACCAACGGGCTCCTGCGCGAGCGCGCCCACGTGATCACCGATGCCACCGACGTCCTGCTCCTGCTGGGGATGTCGCCAGCGGCGACACGATCGGCCATCGAGCGTCGCCCGACGCCGTCGCCCGACGCGGCTGCCGTGTTGGCCGCCATCGGATGGGAACCGGCGGCCGCCGACGACCTGGTGCGGCGCACGGGACGGACCGTGGCCACGGTGGCTGTTGCGCTCGACGACCTCGAGCGGGACGGGTGGGTCAGCCGCAGCGGCGGCTGGTACGAGCGTCGAGCGAAGCCGGAATGACGGCGACCCGCAGCTCAGTCGATGCCGGCGAGGCGCTTGGCGTAGGCGACGGCCTTGCCCGGGTCGTAGGCACGGAAGGTCTGGAGCTTCTCCGCCTCGACCGACCCCTCGGCGTGCACGGCCAGCACGGCGTGGTAGCCGCCGAAGTCGCGCGCCGTCAGGTCCGAGATGAGGTGCATCATCCGCAGCCGCTCCTCGGCCGGCACCGCCGCCTGGTAGTACTTCTCGAGCACGGGCCGCACCTCGTCGCTGGCCCAGTCGGCGCCTCCTGGCCCGGTCACCAGCAGCCCGCCGGCGCAGTCCTGCACCAGCTCGATCGCCTGGTGGTACCGGGTGGCGAAGGTGTACTTCGCCATGTTGGTCGTCATCGGGTCGGGGTAGGCGATGCCGGTGCGCTCGTCGACGCGCGCCCGGATGGCGGCCATCTCGGTCAGCGCCCGCACGGTCTCGGCGTACATGATGAGCATCGTGAGCTTGTCGCGGATGTGCCCGGCGCGGATCACGCCGTTCTGCTCCGCGATCACGGCGGCGGCGCCGACCATCAGGTCGACGAGCGGCAGCTTGTAGGACACGGCCGTGAACCGGTGGTACTCGACGAACGTCAGCGCCAGCGGTCCGGCCTTGTCGTACTCGCGGCACATGAAGACGAGCTCCCACGGGATGAGCACGTCGTCGAAGACCGTGAGCGTCTCGAGCATCTTGTGCTTGGACGACAGCGGGAACTCGAAGGGGTCCTTCTCACCGGAGCCGTACGACGAGATGTACAGGCTGAGGCCGGGGGCGTTCATCGGACAGGCGAAGCTCACGGCGTAGTCGGCATCGTCGGGACCCATCATCCGTGTCGGCAAGACGATCACGTAGTCGGCGTTGGTGGCGATCGACGTGTGGGTCTTGGCGCCGCGCACGATGATGCCGTCGTCGGTGGTGTCGACGACCCGCACGTACAGATCGGGGTCGCTCTGCTGGTGCGGCCCGACGGCGCGGTTGCCCTTGACGTCGGTCTGGGCGACAGCGACGGCCAGGTCACCCGACCGGCAGGTCTCGTAGAACGCCGTGGCCCGCTCGAGCGACTCGCCCTCGAGCGTGCGCAGCAGGGCGAAGAGGCCGTCCG
This sequence comes from uncultured Iamiaceae bacterium, assembly GCA_964648005.1. Lineage (GTDB taxonomy): Bacteria > Actinomycetota > Acidimicrobiia > Acidimicrobiales > Acidimicrobilacustridaceae > JAGQTE01. Next base: position 4,042 of record CAZYKR010000042.1, on the reverse strand, counting down.
AGCCGATCTCCTTGATCAGCGTCACCATCGTGCCGCCGAGGCCGGTGCACGTCTCGATCAGCTTGCAGCGGTCGAGCAGGTCCTGCGACGAGCGGGGGATCTTGTAGTACGCGCTCGACTCCTCGCCCGACGCCTCGTCGACGTACACGGCCAGGTCGCGGTACTGCGGGTCCTCGGCCACCTCGTAATCGATGGCGGCGTGCTCGACGGCGACCCGCAGCTCGGGCTCGGCCATCAGGTCCTCGATCCGGCGGCCCTGGTAGTAGAGGGTGCGCCCGTCGGCGAGCGCGTCGAAGTACTGAGCTGGGGTGCGAAGCGGCATGGCGCGCACCCTAGACGGGCGCACCTGCCGGCGTCCGAGAACGCGTTCTCGCCCGGCGCAGCAGGTCGACGGACCACCGGGCAGGCGGTGGCGATCGGTACCGTGGCGGGTCGTGACCGACGGCACCGACCCCGACCCGTGGCAACTCGAGGCGTTCGCCCGGTCGCTGACCTCGGTGGGGGACCGCACCACCGCCGCCTATCTCGCCGACCTGCGCGGCTTCGCCGAATGGGCCGAGCGCGGTGGGGTCGTCACACCGGCCCGGGTCGATCGGGTCCTGTTGCGTCGGTACGTGGCGTACCTGGCCACGCGCAGCTACGCCCGGCGCAGCATCGCCCGCAAGGCGTCGGCGCTGCGCCGCTACTTCGGGTGGTTGCACCGGCGCGCGGCGGTGGCGACCGACCCGACGGTCGGCTTGAAGGCGCCGAGCGGAGATGGTCGGCTGCCCCGGGTGCTGCGCGACGACGAACTGGCGTCGCTGCTCGACGAGGTGCCGGCCACCATCGCCGACGATCCGCCCGCCGTGCGTCGCCGCGACGATGCCGTGCTCGAGCTGCTCTATGGCAGCGGGCTCCGGGTAGGGGAGCTGTGCGGCTTGACCACGCACAGCGTCGATCTGCGCGCCGGCACGGTCCGGGTGCTGGGCAAAGGCGCCAAGGAGCGGATCGTCCCGATCAGCGACCCGGCCAACCAGGCCGTCGACGCCTGGTTGCATGCCGGTCGCGACGAGCTGGCCACCGTCGACGCCGGGGACGCGCTGTTCGTGAACCGTCGCGGTCGCCCGTTGACGCCCCGCGACGTGCGGCGCCTCCTCGACCGTCGGGCCCTTGCACCGACGAGCCCGCACGCGCTGCGCCACACCTACGCCACGCACCTGCTCGACGGGGGCGCCGACCTCCGCGCGGTGCAGGAGCTGCTCGGCCACAGCGACCTTGCGACGACGCAGTTGTACACTCACGTCAGCCGGGAACGTCTGCGTGCGATCCACACGCAGACCCATCCGCGAGCGTAGGGGACGCTGGTGCTCGACGAGACGCAGGTCGAGATCGACGAATTGTGGGCCGACTACAAGGCCACGGGCGACCCCGCGCTGCGCGACCGGCTGATCCTGACCTACTCACCGCTCGTCAAGTACGTCGCCGGTCGCGTGGCCGTGGGCCTGCCCCAGAACGTCGAGCAGTCGGACCTGGTCAGCTATGGCATCTTCGGGCTCATCGACGCCATCGAGAAGTTCGACCTGGCGCGCGGCTACAAGTTCGAGACCTACGCCATCGCTCGCATCAAGGGCGCCATCCTCGACGAGCTGCGCTCCATCGACTGGGTGCCGCGTTCGGTGCGGGCCAAGGCCCGCGCCCTCGAGAAGGCGTTCGCCACCCTCGAGTCCCAGCTGCACCGCAGCCCGACCGATGCCGAGCTGGCGTCGGAGCTGGGCATCAGCGACGACCAGCTCCAGACCACGCTCACCCAGATCAGCTTCGTCGGTCTGGTCGCCCTCGACGAGATGCTCTCGGTCGGTGGCGATCGGGGCGAGTCGATCACGCTCGGCGACACGATCGCCGACCCGGGCGAGGGTCCTGTGGCGGCCTACGAGGTGGAGGAGATGCGCCACATCCTCGCCGAGGCGATCAACCGCATGCCGGAGCGGGAGAAGGTCGTGCTGACGCTCTACTACTACGAGGGGCTGACCCTCGCCGAGATCGGCCAGGTCCTCGGCGTCACGGAGAGCCGGGTGTGCCAGATCCACACCAAGTCGATCCTCCAGCTGCGGTCGCGCATCCTCGCCACCGAGCGCGAGCCCGCCCCGCGCTGAGCTCGTCCGGCGCGCTGCACGGCGCGTGCGGACCATCGCAGCATCGATGCTGCCCCCGGTCCCTCCACGAGCTCCGAGGTGCGTCATGGACCACCCGCCGCCAGGCCACGGCGTTCGCCGTCGGCTGATCCGCCCCTGCCCCCGGTGCCGCCCTGCCGCCCGGTCCCGCCCGGTCACGGCCAGCGGCGTCGCCGTCGCCGTCGTCGGCCTCTGCCTGGCGACGGCGCTCTCGTCGCGCGCTGGGGCATCGACGGAGCCGTTGGTCCCGGTGGCGGGGACGATCGTCGATCCGTTCCGGCCGCCACCGCACCCCTACGGTCCCGGCAACCGCGGCGTCGAGCTCGCCACACGGCCGGGAGCGCCCGTGGTCGCCCCGGTCTCGGGGCGCGTCAGCTTCGCCGGTCGGGTCGCCGGGACTCGGGCCGTGACGGTGCTCGACGCCACCACGGGCCGCCGGTTCAGCGTCACCTTCCTGGCCGAGGTGGTGGTGCGCCGAGGCGACCTCGTCACGCGTGGCCAGCGTCTCGGTGCCGCGGGTGCCGTGACGCATGTGGGGGTGCGCGACGCCTCGGGTGCCTACCTCGATCCGATGACGGTGTTCGCGCCCCGAGGTGCTCGACTCGTGCCGGGTGGCGACGATGGCGCCAGCAGCGCCGACCCCGGCGCCGCCGTCGCTGCCGCGGTCGTGCGCCTCGCCGCCAGCGCTGCGTTGGCCCGGCGCGGTGCGGACCCGTAGACTCGCCCGTCGGCCCGTGCGCCTTGCGCGTCGGTCCGACCCACCTACACACATCACCACCCGGGTGCACCCACGGTCGCCGACCTCGCGTCGGTGTCGCAGCCCGGGCGAGCAGAACCGATGGGAAGGAGCACCCAGATGTCCGACACGGTCGTCACCATGCGACAGCTGCTCGAGGCCGGTGTCCACTTCGGACACCAGACCCGGCGCTGGAACCCCAAGATGAAGCGCTTCATCCATGCGGAGCGCAACGGCATCTACATCATCGACCTCGAGCAGACGCTCTCGAGCATCGAGACCTCGTACACCTATGTGCGCGACCTCGTCGCTCGTGGCGGGACCGTGCTGTTCATCGGCACCAAGAAGCAGGCCCAGGGTGCCATCGAGTCGTACGCCATGAAGTGCGGCATGCCCTACATCAACCAGCGTTGGCTCGGCGGCATGCTCACCAACTTCGAGACGATGTCCAAGCGCGTCGCCAAGATGCAGGAGTACCGGCGCCAGCGCGACTCGGGCGAGTTCGAGGCCATGCCCAAGAAGGAAGCGCTGCTCAAGGGGCGTGAGCTGGCCAAGCTCGAGCGCTACCTCGCCGGCATCGCCGACATGGGCAAGCTGCCCGACGCCGTGTTCGTGCTCGACACGAAGAAGGAAGAGATCGCCGTCACGGAGGCCAACAAGCTGGGCATCCCGGTGCTCGCCGTCGTCGACACCAACTGCGATCCCGACGTCATCGACTTCGTGATCCCCGGCAACGACGACGCCATCCGCTCGGGCAACCTGATGTGTCGGATCATCGCCGACGCCGTCGAGGAAGGCCGGCTCATCGGGTCCAAGCGCGGCACCGCCGCTCCGCCGGCCCGCACGCCCGAGCAGCAGGCGGCGGTGGCGCAGGCCCAGGCCGACGCACGCCGGCAGGCCGCCGCTGCCGCGGCCGCCCGCGAGGCGCGCGTCGCCGCCAACATCCAGTCCACCACCGAGGGCGGGCGCGCCGTCGAGGCCGAGGCCGTGCCGCACGCCGAGCTGAGCGTCGAGAACGTCGAGAACATCCTCGACGACGCCTCCGAGGTGACCCAGGCCGAGATTGCGGCCGAGCACGCCGCTGAGGCCGCACCCGAGACCGCACCCGAGACCACCGAGGAGTCCTGACCCATGCCCGAGTTCACCGCCAAGGACG
>CAZYKR010000041.1:0-21257 GCA_964648005.1 uncultured Iamiaceae bacterium | reverse complement strand
TGGCGGCGCCTGCGTCGACGTGCCCGAGCTGACGACCCCGACGACCGAGCCGCCCGAGGGGGAGGGGGAGCCGGCGCCCGAGGTGCCGGAGGAGACGACGACGACGGCGCCGCGCCCGGCGCCGGGCGCAGGTCCGGGCGACTGATGACGCGCCTCGGCGACGGGCCGACCCGGCCCTATGGTGGAGCGGATCCGCATGCCCGCGTCCGGGCGGGCCTGACGGTGCTGCTGCCATGACCCAGATCCACGACGACACCTCAGCCGACGACACCTCAGCCGACGGCGACGTCGACGAGTTCGACGCCGCCGACGCGCTGGCCGCGGCGGCGGGCGACTTCGCCGACGCCGAGTACGGCGGTGCCGGGACCGAGGTCGTCGACGAGGTGGCCGACCCCGACGACGCCACAACGTCGACGGACCCGGTCGGCCCCGAGGATCTCGACGGCGCCGATGCGGCGTCGGCGCCGGGGCGGCTCAAGACCCGCAGCGCCCTTCGCAAGGAGTGGGCGACCACCGAGCGGGCCCGCCGGTACGCAGCACGTCGTTCGGTGCGGTTCCCGATCTTCACCCGTTCGATCCTGCTGTGGGTGATGCTGTTCGCCCTCTTCGGCGTGGCTTTCGGCGTCAGCGGCGCCTTCTGGTGGGCGCACTTCAACACACAGGTCAACGAGCTGCGCGACGAGACCCGCGACTTCGAGCAACGGGCGCAGAACGCGCTGAGCTCGATCGACGCCCAGCGCAACGAGGCGCTGCGGCAGATCCAGGAGTCCGTGAAGCCGGTCGCCAACGTGCTGAACCAGGCCAACATGGTCAAGCTCGCCGACCGCTTCGCCCCGTCGGTGTGGACCGTCACCACCAAGGACGGTGCCGGGCAGCCGACGCTCGGCACCGCCTTCGCCGTCATCTCCAACGACGACGAGACCGTGATGTTGACCTCCTACAGCCTGGTGCAGGCCGCCGCCGTGTCCCCGGGCCCGGGCATCTCGATCCGCAAGCAGTCCGAGGAGGTCGTGGCGGAGTTGTGGGCGGTGGACCCCGCCAACGACCTGGCGCTGCTGAAGGTCAACCGCGGCAACATCCCCGTGCTCGAGTGGGCACCGGACGATCAGCAGGCGACGGCGTTGGGCACCAGCGTGTTCGCCGTCAGCTCCCAGGGTGGGCCCGGCGCTGCCGTCAGCCCCGGGATGGTCATCGACGTGAGCGCGGTCGGTCTGCGCCACACGGCCAAGCTCGACCTCGACTTCCGCGGGGCGCCGATCATCACGTCCGAGGGCAAGGTCATCGGCCTGGCCTCGCTCGACTACCGGCCGACGCTGATGCCGTCGACGGGCGAGATGTACTACGCCCCGCTGGCCACGAGCGCCTGCCTCGACGTGTTGCAGTGCGGTGGTGGCGTGAAGGAGCGCAAGGACAAGGAGCCCGACCTCCCGCCGGCGCAGGGCGACGACACCCCGGTCGAGACCGTCACGGGCAACGCCCCCGGCGACTGAGCAGCCGCGACCTGCCCGCCCCCGCCGGGTCGGGCACCGCCGAGGCTGCACTAGCGTTGCTCGCCATGGCACCTCCCGCCGGCCGCACCATCGCCGTCGTCAACCAGAAGGGTGGCGTCGGCAAGACCACCGTCGCGCTCGGCATCGCGTCGGCTGCAGCGCACGCCGGGTTGCGGGTGCTGGTCGTCGACCTCGACCCGCAGGCCAACGCCACGACGGGGCTGGGCGTATGGGGCGCCGAACGGACCGTGGACCACGCGCTGGCCGCCGACGAGCCCGGCGCGATCACGGCGGTGCTGACCGCGTCGGCGTGGGAGCCCGAGGGCGGCATCGTGCCCGACGTGGCGCCGTCGTCGCCGCAGCTGGCCCAGCGTGAGCCGCAGCTGGCGAACGATCCGGTCGGCGCGCAGGACCGGTTGGCGGTGGCGATGTCGGGCGTCGAGCACGACGTGGTCATCATCGACTGCCCGCCGTCGCTCGGCCTGCTGACCGTCAACGGTCTGTTCGCGGCGGACCGGGCGCTGGTGGTGTCCGAGCCGAGCGCGTGGGCGTCGGACGGCGTGGCGCAGATCCTGCGCACGGTGCAGCGCGTCGGCGCCCGCCGGCCCTCCGGGCTGCCGGTCGCCGGCATCGTCGTCAACCGGCTCGGCCGCACACGCGACGCCCGGTACTGGTACGACACCCTCGTCGAGCACTATCCGGAGCTGGTGCTCGAACCCGTGCACCAACGCGCCGCCATCCCCGAGGCCGGTGCCCAGTCGCTGCCCATCCACGGCCTCGGCGCCCGATCGGGTGCAGCCGAGGCGGCGGCGGAGTTCGACGCCGTGCTCGAGGCGCTGTACCCCGACCTGGTCGAGTCCGCGCCCGATGCGGCTGCCGAACCGATACACGAACCGATACACGAACCGACGATCGAACCGACACACGAGGAGACCGTGGGCTGATGGCGAGCTACGACCCGCAACGAGGCAGCGAACGTCCGGTCCTCGGCGAAGAGGCGCCGGCAGCGATCGACGGCCTGCTCGGCGACGACGCGCCACCCGAGCCGTCATCGGCCGAGACGCCTGCCAAGAAGGCCGCCAAGAAGGCGCCGGCCAAGAAGGCCGCGAAGAAGGCGGCCAAGAAGGCGCCGGCCAAGAAGGCGGCGAAGGATGCCGGGGCCGAGAAGGCGCCGGCCAAGAAGGCGGCGACGGATGCCGGGGCCGAGAACGCCGAGAACGAGGCGGCGTCGACGGCGGTCTCGGACCTTCCTGCGACCGACGCACCGGTCGAGGCACCCGAGCCAGCACCGGCGCCGGCACCCGAGCCAGCACCGGCGCCGGCACCCGAGCCGGAGCCGGCACCGGCACCCGCACTCGCGGACGGTGACGACACCGGGCCCAGCACGCCCTCGGTCGTGCCGGCGCCCGTGGCGTCGTCGGGGGGCGGCCTGCAGGTGGTGGTAGCGGTGGTCGTGGCCGCCGCGGTGGCAGCGCTCGTGGCGCTACGGCTCCGTCGCCGGCGCCGGGCCCGCCGCCGCTGACACCGACCTGGCGCACGTCCGCACGGCAACCTCGTCGTTCTGGTGTGGTACCTGGTAGCGAAACCGACCGGTTTCGCTACCAGAACGGTTGGTCCCGCTCGGCCTTGGGTCCGATGGCGTGGAGGACCGGGCTCAGCTGGCGTCGTCGCCGCGGGGATCGCCGGCGCGTCGGTCGACGCCGGAGCGCCGCTCCATCGTCACCTTGTTCCACTCCTGCTTGACCCGGCGGTCCGGGCGCTCACGACGATCGATGCCTCGACGTTCGCCGGTGCGGAACTGCTCGGCGAGGTCAGCGAGCACGACGTCGAGCCGATCGTCGTCTCCGTGGCGCACCACGGCGATGGCCCCCTGGTCGCGCGCCTGCTCGGCGATCGATTCGTCGTTGGCGATCAGGATCACGTCGGGTGCCCCGTCCATCCGTCGGGCGATCGGCACCACTTCGAGACCGGACATGCCGATGAGCTCTTGCACCATCAGCAGCAGGCTGGGCTGGGCGAACGGCACCATGTCGAGCGCGTGCGGGCCGTTGTCGACGAGGTGCTGCACCTCGAAGCCGGCGCTGGTCGCCCGATCCGCCAACGCCACCCGACGCAGCGGATCGGAGTCGCACACGATGGCCGTCAGCGGTCGCGTCCGTCCCCCGGTCATAGCTGGCACTCTACTCAGCCTGCCGAGCCCGCCGGGATGGGGCAGGTGAGGGTGCGCACACCTCCGCCGCCGTAGGCGAGGACGGTGCCGGGGACGCCGACCACCCGCCGTCCGGGAAAGCAGTCGGCGATGCGGTCCAGCATCTCGCCGTCGGCCGCGGCGCCGCCCAGCGGCACGAACACGCCGGCGTTGCCCACGTGCAGGTTCACGTACGGGACCTCGACGGTGGCGTCGAAGCAGGCGACGTGGGGGAGCACGTCCAACTCGACGACCTCGAGACCGGCGTCGGCCAGTGCCGTCCGCGCCGCCGACGCGGCGTGGTGATCGGCGTCGGAGGCGTCGGTCGTGGTCTGGAGCAGGACGCGACCGTCGCCGCCGACCGCCACCAGGTTCGTCACGTGCCCGCCGGCGCGGTCGTCGGCCAGGCCCGAGGGGAGCCACACCACACGCCGGGCACCCAGCCAGTCGGCGAACCACGCCTCGACCGTGGCGGGGTCGACGGCGCCGTTGCGCGCCGGGTCCAGCAGGCACGATGCGGTCGTGATGACGGTGCCGTCGGCGGTGGCGGTGACGGCACCGGCTTCGAGGACGAACGGCGCACGCTCCGGCTCCAGCCCCAGGTGATCAGCGAGCGCGCCCCCGAGCGCGGCGTCGAGGGCGTAATCGTCGTGGCGGCCGCCCCAGGCGTCGAACCCGAAGTGCACGGCGGCGCGCCCCCCGTCGGCGTCGGTGAGCACGACGGGGCCGGTGTCACGCAGCCAGGCGTCGTCCATCGGCAGCTCGACGACCTCGACCCCGTCACCGATCCAACCGGCCGCGGAGCGGCCCTCGCCGACCTCGGCGACGACCAGCACCGGCTCGTGCTCGGCGATGGTGCGCACGACGATGGCGACCGCGTCGCGCGCCGCCCCGAGGTGCCCGCGCCAGGCGTCGATCCGCTTCATCGTCGGCCAGCCCACGACGACCCGCTCCTGGGGGACGGTCGGGCCCGGGAGGCGCAGTCCCCGTCGGCCGGGTGGTGCAGCAACGTCCGTCACGGTGAACATTGTTATCTGATCCCGACGAGGAGCGGCCGTCGTCGGGCACGATGGTCGTCATGACGAGTCCTGCTCCTCCGGCCGTGGTGGGCGTGCCCCGAGAGACGAAGCCCGACGAGCACCGCGTGGCGGTGACCCCCGACGGTGTGCGTGAGCTGGCGCGCCACGACGTGACGGTCGTGGTCGAGGCGGCGGCGGGCGCCGACTCGGGGTTCCCGGACGCCGACTACGCCGCCGCGGGTGCGGTGGTCGTGCCCACCGCCGACGAGGTGTGGGCTCGGGCGGACCTGATCTGCAAGGTCAAGGAGCCGCAGCCCGAGGAGTGGCCGCTCCTGCGGGCGGGCCAGGCGCTGTTCACCTACCTGCACCTGGCGGCCTACCCGGAGGTGGGAGCGGCCCTGCTCGAGGCCGGCGTGCGGGCGATCGGCTACGAGACCGTCCAGCTCACCGACGGCACCCTGCCGTTGTTGGCGCCGATGAGCGAGGTGGCGGGCCGGCTGAGCGTGCAGGTGGGGGCCCACTTCCTCGAACGGCCCAACGGCGGCAGTGGCGTGCTCCTCGGCGGCGCACCCGGCGTGGCACCGGCCCGGGTGGTGGTGCTCGGCGCCGGCAACGTGGGCTGGAACGCCGCCTGGATCGCGGCGGGCATGGAGGCCGAGGTGCGCCTGCTCGACCTCGACCTCGACCGCCTGCGGCACGTCGACCAGATCCACCGTGGCCGCATCACCACGTTGGCGTCGAACCGCGGGTCCATCGAACGGGCGGTGCGCGACGCCGACCTGGTCATCGGCGCCGTGCTGGTGGCGGGCGGCCGAGCTCCCGTGCTGGTCGAGGAGGCCACCGTGGCATCGATGCGCCCCGGCAGCGTCATCGTCGACGTGGCCGTCGATCAGGGCGGGTGCATCGCCACCACCGTCGAGACGAGCCACCACGACCCGGTGCGGGTCGTGCACGGCGTGCTGCACTACGGGGTCGGCAACATCCCGGCCGCGGTGCCGCACACCTCCACGCACGCGCTGTGCAACGCCACGCTCCCGCACCTCGTCCGCCTCGCCGCTGCCGGCGTCGAGGGTGCGATCGGGCGGCACCCGGAGCTGCTCGCCGGCTGCAACACCTGGGACGGCGCCGTCGTGCACCCCACGGTGGCAACGGCGCTCGGTGTGGAGGCCGTCCCGTTCGCCGAGGCCCGCAAGCGCTGACCTCCGATCGGGAACCGGTCCCGGGTCGCCGGACCGCGATGGTCAGGAGGTGGTGGTGCCCGATCGCACGGCGGTGACGGCCTCACCGAGGGCCGTGGCGCAGCGATCGAGGTCGTGATCGTCGATCACGAGCGGCGGGCAGATGCCGATGACGGACGGGCCGAGCGGCCGCACGATCACGCCGGCGCGCATCATGGCGTCGCGCACGGCGACGGCGTCGACGCCGTCGGGCAGCGTCACGCCCCAGATCCCGGCCAGGCCGCGCACCTCGGTGAGCGTTCCGGCGGCCTCCAGCGCCCGTAGTTCGGGTTCCAGGCGGGACCCGATGTGCAGGGCGCGCGCCTCGAGCCCCTCGCGCTCGATGGCGTCGAGGTTGGCGAGCGCCGCCCGCGCCGCCGCGGGATGGCCGGAGTAGGTGTGCCCGTGGCGGAACACGAACGTCGGGTCGGCCTCGAGCACCTCGCGCACCCGCGCTCCGACGAGGACGCCACCCAGCGGTTGGTAGCCGCTGGTCACGCCCTTGGCGAAGGTGACGAGGTCCGGGCGCACGTCGTAGTGGTCCGCCGCCCAACGGCGGCCCAGGCGACCGAACCCGGTGATCACCTCGTCGAGCACCAGCAGCGCGCCGAGCTCGTCGCAGCGGCGGCGTAGGTGGCCGAGGAAGTCCTCGGCCGGAGGGTGCACGCCGCCGGCACCCTGCACCGGCTCGGTGATCACGGCGGCCACCCGGTCGCCGAGGGCATCGAGCGTGGCGTCGAGCTCGTCGTCGGGCACCGTCACGACGCCGGGCAGCAGCGGCCCGAACCCGGCCTGGTTGGCGGCCAGGCCCTGCACCGACATCCCACCGAAGGTGACGCCGTGATAGGCGCCGACGCGCGACACGACGACGTGCCGATCCGGGTCGCCGGCCAGGTCGAAGGTCAGCCGCACCACCTTGAGCGCCGAGTCGACCGCCTCCGAGCCCGACGAGGTGAGCAGGACCCGGGCGTCGTCGACCGGGGCTCCGTCGGCCAGGCGCTCGCACAGCTCCTCGGCCACGGGGTTGGTGAAGCGCTCGAAGCAGTGGAAGGCGTCGAGGGTGCGCAGCTGGTCGGCGACGGCGTCGGCGATGTCGACGCGTCCGTGCCCCGCCTGGCAGAACCACAGTGCGGCGAGGGCGTCGACGTAGCGGTTGCCGTCGGCGTCCCACACGACCGCACCGGACCCGCGCACGATGGTGTGGACACGGTCCTCGACCGGGCGGGCGAAGGGGCGGAAGAAGCGGGTCGGCATGGCGGGCCTCCGGGACGGGTCGTGGCCGTTCGTACCACGCTCGGTACGCTGCGCGCGTGCTCGCGCAGGTCCTCCACTCCCCGGCGCCCGCCGCCGACGCGCCGCTGCGCGCCGAGGAGCGTCCGGTGCCCGCCCCCGGACCGGGGCAGGTCCGCGTGGCCGTGGCGGCGTGCGGGGTGTGCCGCACCGACCTCCAGCTCTGCGAGGGCGACCTTCCGGCGCGGCGTCTGCCGATCGTGCCCGGCCATCAGGTCGTCGGCCACGTCGACGCCGTCGGTGCCGGCGTCGACGTGTCGATCGGCGACGCCGTCGGCATCGCCTGGATCGCCGGGGCCTGCGGCGTGTGCCGGTTCTGCACCACCGAGCGGGAGAACCTGTGCGTGGACGCCCGCTTCACCGGGTGGGACGTCGACGGCGGCTACGCCGAGGCGGTCGTGGCCGATGCCGCCTTCGTGCACCCGCTGCCGACCGGCGCCGACCCGGTGGCGGTGGCGCCGTTGCTCTGCGGCGGTGCCATCGGCTACCGGGCGCTGCGCGTCGCCGGCGTCGGTCCGGACCGGCCTGGCCGAGTCGGTCTGCTGGGGTTCGGCGCCTCGGCGACGTGCGCCATCCAGGTGGCCCGCCACTGGGGGTGGGAGGTGCACGTGCTCACGCGCTCCGTCGCCGAGCAGGATCGGGCCCGTGCACTGGGCGCAGCATGGGCCGGCGCCTACGACGACGACCCGCCCGACCTCCTCGACGCGGCGGTCACGTTCGCGCCGGTGGGCTCGGTCGTGGTGCGCGCCCTCGAGCTGCTCGATCGCGGCGGCACCGTGGCGGTGAACGCCATCCACCTCGACCGGATCCCGGCCTTCTCCTACGACGCGCTGTGGTGGGAGCGGTCGTTGCGGTCGGTCGCCAACGTCACCCGGGCCGACGTGCGTGAGCTGCTCGAGCTGGCGGTCGCCCTGCCGATCCGCACCACCGTCGAGGAGCACCCGCTGGCGGACGCCGGCACCGCCCTGCGTCGACTCGCCGCCGGCGAGGTGTCCGGCGCGGCGGTGCTGTCGGTGGATCCAATGCCAAGGTGAGCCGCACGGCCCACGCAGCACCTGCTCCGCATCGACTAGAACAAGGGACTCCGGGTCGGCCTGTGGCCGCGCCAAGGGTGCCGGTGCCTCGCACACGCCGGCGTGGAGTCGGGACCAACACAACGCCAGGAGCCGCAGAGGTGCAACCGTGACTGCGTGGAGTCGTCGGGTCAACGCCGCGGCGCATCGCGGTGTGGGCGAGAAGGCGGCGCCCAAGCCGGACCTGTTCGCCGAGGCGACGGCTGCCGAGGTCGACGCCGACGGCATGGCGACGCTCAAGACGCTGGTCGCCCTGGCGCGCGAACGCCCGTCGTTCGCCGTCACGGTCGAGGTGGCGACGGCCAAGAGCGGTGCGCAGGCGTTCAAGGTGGCGGCGTCCGAGAGCGGCCCGACGGTGCGCAAGGTCGATGCCACCGGCGGCACCTCGACCGGTGACGGTGACGGTTCGGAGATCCTGCAGATCCTCACCGACACCATGGTCGAGACGCCGGACCTGGTGGCGGTGTTCGCGTCGGTCGGCCACGAGGCGCTGTGGGCCAACGACGCCTTCGTCACGGCGATCCCGATCCGCGAAGCGGACAAGATCTGGCTGGTCGAGCTCCTCGACGAGTGGTCCAAGGGCCACTACGAGGTCAAGGTGCTCCCGGCCCTGGTGAAGTTCGGGCGGTGGCGGGGCCGGCTGACCCTGGTCACCGGCATCGACGAGACGACGGCCGTGTCGGCGGTCATCGTCGCCCACCGCGACACCGACGGCGAGATCACCGCCGTGTCGCTCGTCGCCCGGCCGCTCACCGAGATCGGCGCCACCGCCGCCGACCTCGGTCCCGAGTCGCAGTTCGCCGCACTGGTGGAGAACTCGACCGACATCATCGCCGTGATCGGACCCGACGGGGTCATCGCCTACGCCAGCCCGGCGGCGGCGATCGCCTTCGGTCGGCCCGACGGCGACCTCGCCGGCGCCAACCTGCTCGAGCTCACCGACCCCGACAATCGGCCGGCGGCCATCGCCGACCTCGTGCGCGTCGACGATCTCGGGGTGGGCGAGCCGGCGACGTTGCGGGTGCTCGGCGTCGACGGCGAGGCGCGCCACCTCGAGGTGATCGTCTCCGACCTCACCGAGAACCCGGCGATCGGCGCGTTCGTGCTCAACGGGCGCGACGTGACCGACCGTCGGTCGGGCGCCAGCGAGGTGGCGGCCCGGGCCTACACGGACGCCTTGACCGGGTTGCCGAGCCGCATGCGCATCCTCGACCGTCTGGGGTCCGAGCTGATGGAGCACCAGCAGTCGGTCACCGTGCTGCTCGTGGACTTCGACCGGCTCAAGGGCATCAACGAGACCTTCGGCCGCGAGGTGGGTGACGACGTGCTGCGCGAGCTGGCGCGCCGGATGGCCGCCGAGATCGACGACGACGCACTGCTCGGGCGCCTGGGGTCTGACGAATTCGTCGTGGTCCTGTCCGGGGACGACAAGGCCGAGGGCGCGGCGCTCGGCGAACGGTTGCGCGCCGCGGCGGCGCAGCCCCTCACCGCCGGCACCGCCGAGCTGACCGTGACGGCGTCGGTGGGCGTGGCGTCCGGCCAGCCGGGGGACGACCCCGATGAGCTGCTGACCGACGCCGGGCGTGCCATGGCCCAGGCCAAGAGCACGGGTCGCGACCGGGTCGAGGTGTTCACCGACCAGCTGGCGGCGGCCGCCACGCGCCGGCGCACCGTCGAGCAGGAGCTGCGCAAGGCGCTCGACCGCGACGGCATCGGCGTGCACTACCAGCCGGTGGTCGACGTCGACAGCGAGCAGACCGTCGGCGCCGAGGCGCTGCTGCGGGTCGATCACGCCGACGGTGCCGTGCTCACGCCGGCCGAGTTCATCGAGGCGGCGGAGTCGACGGGGCTCATCGCCCGGCTCGGCGCTCAGGTGCTCGAGATCACGTGCGAGCAGCTCGCCGCCTGGTCGACGGCTGGACGGTCGAGCCTGCACGAGATCTCGGTCAACGTCTCGCCCCGCCAGCTCGCCGACCCGAACCTCCCGTCGACGGTCATCGACCGCCTCAACGAGGCCGGGGTGGCGCCCGAGCGCCTCTGCCTCGAGATCGGCGAGAGCATCCTGATCGGGGCGCAGCCGATCGTCGACCAGACGATCGCCTGGTTGCGCGAGCTCGGCGTGCGGATCGGCCTGGACGACTTCGGTGCCGGGCAGTCGTCGCTCGGCTACCTCAAGCGGTTCCCGCTCGACTTCGTCAAGATCGACAAGACGCTGATCTCGGGTCTGGGCACGAACGAGCAGGACACCGCCATCGTGCGCGCCACCATCGAGCTGGCACACAACCTCGGCCTGAGCGTCACCGCCGTCGGCGTCGAGAGCGAGGACCAGCTCGAGATGCTGCAGATCCTCGGTTGCGACAAGGCGCAGGGGTACCTGTTCGCCCCGCCGCTGGCCGCCGACGAGTTCACGGCCCGTGTGGCCGGCGGCCTGCGCTGAGCGTCAGCCCGAGGCGGTCCAGTCGACCGACGCCTTGGTGGCCGCGCCGGGCAGGATCCGCCCCCGCTGGATGACGGCGTCGAGCGCGTCCGCCGGTTGCGGTCGCATCCACCAGTAGCCCTGGGCCAGGTCGCAGTTCATCGACAGCAGCGCCGCTGCCTCGTCCGCGTTGTCGACGCCCTCGGCCACGGTCGTGATCTCGAGCGCCTGGCCGAGGCCGATCAGCTGCTCGACGATGGCACGGTCCTCACGGCTGGCCGCCAGGCGCTGCACGAACGACCGCTCGATCTTGAGCACGTCGACCTGGAAGCGCCGCATGTAGTCGAGCGACGCCAGCCCGATGCCGAAGTCGTCGAGGGCGAGCTGCACCCCCATCGTCTTGGCCTGACGCACGGCGAGTCGGACGCCCTCGCTGTCGTACACCGCGCTGCCGGCGGCGATCTCCAGGCACAGATCGGCGGCCGGCATCCCGGTGTCGGCGAGGATCGAGGCGAGGTCGGCGCAGAAGGTCGGGTGCAGCAGCTGGCGCGGCGAGACGTTCACGGTCATGGTCAGGTCGCTCGCCGGGTGGTGTCGCTTCCACTCCATCGCCTGTGCGCACGCCGTGCGGATCGCCCACCGACCGACGGGGACGATGAGCCCGGTCGACTCGAGCGCCTCGAGGAACCGCGCCGGCTCGGTCACCCCGTGATCGGGGTCGGCCCACCGCAGCAGCGCCTCCGTGCCGACGAGTCGGTTGGTGCCCAGCTCCACCACGGGGAGGTAGAACACCCAGAACTGCTCGGCGTCGAACGCCGCCTGGAGCTTGTCCTCGGCCAGCAGCGGCGGGAGGTCGCGGTGCATGTCCGGGCCGAAGACGGCCACCGGCTGGGTGCTGTCCTCGTCGGCGGCGCGCAGTGCGATGGCGGCTTCGGCGAGCACGTCGTCGGCGGCGTCGCCGGCCCGGTCGGCCTGCGCCACGCCGACGCGGGCGCGCACGCGGATGGTGTCCTGGCCGATCCGCACCGGTGCCGCGACGGCCTCGAGGAGCGCTGTGGCCCGGGCGCGGGCCTCATCCAGGGTGCGCGGCCCGCCGCTCACGACGACGAGCTGCGGACCCGAGAGGCGTCCGATCGCCTCACCGGGGCGCAACGCACCGTCCAGGCGGCCTGCCACGGCGGCCAGGAGCGTGTCGCCGGCCTCGTGCCCGTAGGTCTCGTTCACGGCGGCGAAGCGGGCGAGCTCGATGATGGCGACCGTGACCGGCTGATCCGGGCGAGCGGTGCCGAGACGCCGCGACAGCTCGTCCACCAGCGCGGCGCGCACCGGGAGCCCCGTGAGCAGGTCCTGGCGGCGGAGGTCGGCGACGTGGTCCTCGGCGCGGCCGGCGGCGCGGCGGCTCAGGAGCGCCAGGCCGATGGTGGCCAACGACAGCAGGGCCAGCAAGGCGACGGCGACTTCCACCGTGTGGACATCGGCAGCGACGCCGCTCAGATGAGTCGCCTGCGGGGACAACTATTTGCGTTTTCAGCACCACGTTGAGCGGTCGCGGGGCCGAGAGGCGGCGCGCGTGACGTCGGACACGGCAGAATGCGCCCGTGTACGACAACGTCATCGTCCCGTTCGACGGGACCAACGAGGGCCGCGCCGGCCTGGCGGTGGCCGGCGACCTGGCATGGCGGTCGGGCGCCAAGGTGGTGATCGTCAACAACACGCCGGCGAGCGGCGCCGAGTCCAAACAGGCGGTCAAGAGCCGGGCCATGTCGCTGTCGGGCGCCGACGTCGACTTCTGGGTCGACACCGAGCACTCGCTGCCGCAGGCGTTGGTGGCGGCCGCGCAGTTCCGGTCCGATCCGGTCATCTGCCTCTCGACCAAAGGGCGTGCCGGGTCACTCTTCTCCAAGCGGTGGAGCCTGCCGGCCCTGGCCGAGGAGGTGCTGCGGGACGCGCCGGTGCCCGTGCTGCTGGTCGGCCCCAACGCCGACACCAGCCGCGGGCTGCCGATGACCGAGATCGTGGTGGCAACCGACGGGTCGTCCCAGAGCGAGGCAGCCCTTCCGCTGGCGGCGGCCTGGGCGAAGGAGTTCAAGCTGCGGCTGCTGCTGATCGGGGTCGTGCCCGACACGAAGCAGGACGACTCCGGTGAGCTGAGCTACCTGGCCTCGCTGATCGATGCGGTGCGCGGCGACCTCAAGGCAGCGGAGTTCGAACTGCTGCGCGCCCCCGATCCGGTGGACGGCATCATCGGCTACCTGCGCCAGCACCCCGACGCCGTGGTGGCGATGTGCACGACCGGCCGGACCGGCAAGGCGGGCAGCATCGGCTCGACCGCACGCAAGATCATCGAGCGGTCGCCGCGCGCCGTGCTGCTCACGCGGGCTGGGTAGCGTCCGGGCGTCGCCGGCGGCGCAGCACCGCGACGATGACGACGGACGCCACGGCCAGCGGCAGGAACGGCAGCGCCACGCCGGCGAGGACGGCGAGGGCGCTGGCGATGGCGCCGACGGCCCCGACGCCCCGATCCAGGCCGTCGCCGAACCCCGGTCGGGGCGCGTCCTGCTGCTCGGCGACCGCGGGGGCGACCGTCGCTTCGCTGCGCAGCGTGACGACGACCGTCGACAGGGCGACCTGGCGTTCGAGCGCCGCCTTCTGGGCCCGGAGCCGCTCGAGCTCGGTCTGGCGCCGGGTGACCTCGGCGTCGGCGATGGTGAGATCGGCCACGGTGCCGGCCTTGTCCAGCAAGCCCGCCGATCGGGCCAGGCTCTCCTCGGCTGCGGCGATCCGGGCGTCGACGTCGACGATCTGATCGGTCACGTCGTCGGTCGTGATGTCCTGCGACGCCAAGGTGCCCAGCGTGCGCAACCGATCGAGCAGCGGGTCGAAGTCGTCGGGCGCGACCTTGAGCGTCAACGTCGACGTGGCGGACGCCCCGAGCGCCGTCTCCTCGGCGAACACGAAGCCGTCGAGGTCCGTGGCAGCCGACTTCGCCGCGGTGACGGCCGGATCGAGCACGTCCACGTCGATCGTCACCGTCGCCGTCCGGATGACGGCCCGGTCGAGGGCAGCGTCGGTGGCCTGCAGCTGTTGCTCGCTCAGCGAGGCAGGCTCGGCCGCGGTCGGTGCGCCGGCATCGGCCATGGCGTCGGCGGTGACGGCGCCGCCGCCGACGGCGTTGCCCGAGGCCGAGCTCTTGGCGGCGTCGGTGCCGCCGCTGCACGCCCCCGTGGCCAAGGCCAGGGCGGCCAGGATGCCTACTGCGGCGACGCCGTGGCGCGCGCGTCCAGAGTGGTGGTCCACCGGTTCCTCCCCATCGTCGTGATCGACGGGCCCTCCCCGGGCCCGGCGATTCAGACGACGTTGCAGCCGCTGCGGTTCCCGACGGTCAGGGGGTGAACGCCATCGATGCCAGCACCCGGGCGCCAAGATCCGCGTCTCCGTCGACGGCCGCCCCTTCGGCGACGCCCTGGGCGGCATCGATGCGCCCGCCCGCCAGCGCCACGAACGTCACGAACGGCATCGTGAGCTCGACGGTCGGTGACGGTGGCACGTCGGGGACCACCGCGGCGCGACCGTCGACCACGACCGAG
Source organism: uncultured Iamiaceae bacterium (assembly GCA_964648005.1). Classification (GTDB taxonomy): domain Bacteria; phylum Actinomycetota; class Acidimicrobiia; order Acidimicrobiales; family Acidimicrobilacustridaceae; genus JAGQTE01. Next base: position 6,977 of record CAZYKR010000041.1, on the reverse strand, counting down.
CGGATGATCTGGTTGCCCCCTGTGGTGCGGAAGACCACCGACGCGCCGTCGGGCGCGCCGGCGCGCTTGCCGACGATGAAGCCGAGCGCCCGGGTGATGTTGTCGAGCGCCGAGTCGACGACCGGCCCGGACTCGTGGCCCGCTCGCCCGGTCGACCGCCGGATGTCCTGCTCGTGCATCCAGCAGTCGAACACCCGCACCTTCATGAACTCGCGGTACGGGACCTCGCCGATCGGCGACCATCCGGGCACGTTCAGCTCGTCGGCGGTCATGGCGCGCAGGGCGGTGAGCCGAGCGGCAACCGTGGCGGCGAGCTCGCTCCGGATCTCGTCGGGTGTGGCGCCGCGCCGCGCCTCCACCCACACCTCCATCATCTGCTGGAACGGCGTGACGGCATGGGTGCGGTCTGCGATGTCGACATCGGGCGGCGGGTCACCCAAGAGCGACCGTTCGGTGCCGATGACGTGGCTGAAGCAGTCCTGCACCGTCCAGCCGGCCAGCGGACTGGGCAGGGCGAAGGCCTCGTCCGGCAGGTCGTCCGCCAGGGCACACAGCGACGCCCAGCTGTCGGCGAGCAGGTCGATCACCGGGTCGTCCGTGCCGCCCGGTCCGGTGGTCGGCTGGTCCGTGCCGTCGGTCATGGTGCGCTCCTTCGTCCCCCGGTCGGTCCGCCGTGAAGATGTGGCAGACCTGGTGTCGCTTTCGCGGTCGGCGGCTACCCTACCGGTGTCGGCTGCGGAGGGGAGCTGCCATGACGACGCCAGACGCGCCATCGACCACCGGCGTGGATCGGGTCGAGGTGTTCTTCGACCCGATGTGTCCCTACGCCTACCAGACGTCGCGCTGGCTGCGCGACGTGCGGGCCCAGACCGGGCTGTCGCTGACGTGGCGGTTCTTCTCGCTGGAGGAGATCAACCGGGTCGAAGGCAAGAAGCACCCCTGGGAGCGCCGCTGGTCCTACGGGTGGTCGCAGATGCGCATCGGCGCCGTGCTGCGCCGCCGAAGCATGGACGACCTCGACCGCTGGTACGCCGCCGTCGGCCAGGCGTTCCACCTCGAGGGCCGACGCACACACGACCCGGACGTGCACCGGGCGCTGCTCGACGAGTTGGGCATGGGCGCCGACACGCTCGACGAGGCGCTCGACGATCCCACGACGTCGGACGAGGTGCGTGCCGACCACGACGAAGCGGTGGGCGTGCACGCCGCGTTCGGCGTCCCGACGTTGGTCCTGCCATCCGGACGGGCGCAGTACCTGCAGATGGTGCCGGCGCCGCCCGACCCCGACGACGCCCGGGCGCTGTGGGATCTGGTGGTGGCCTACGACCGCTTCCCGACGGTGTTCGAGGTGCGCCATCCCAAGCGACCCGAGGACATCGGCCTCATCGCGTCGACGTTCGAGCCGTACCTGCGCGCCCGCGACTGGCAGACGATCGAGAACGCCGCGCCCTGAACGCAGCGCCGGTGCCCGGGACGCTGCCGGGCGCGGTGACGGCGACGTGCCCGCCGGTCAGGGGTTGATGTCGAACAGGGCCATGTCCTCGTCCATGCCACGCCGCAGGCGCTCCGCCAGCTCGGCACGCAGGAAGCGGCGGGTGAGGACGAACGCCGCCGGCTTGACGGTTTGGGCGAGGTGCTGGGCATGTGCGACCGCCTCGGCGGCGACGTCGGCGGCCGGCACGACGCGGTCGAGGTAGCCGACGGCGACGGCCTCGGCCGGCGTGTAGAGCTGGGCGTGCAGCACGGCGGGGAGCAGGTGCGTCGACGCCAACCGGTCGCGGGCGAGCTCGACCGCGAAGCGCGGCACCGGCATGCCGATGGCCACCTCGTTCAGCCCGACCTTGGCCGGGATGTCGGCACCGATCCGAGCATCGGCGGCCATCAGGACGATGGCGCCCATGGCCAGGGCATGGCCGGTGGCGCCGAGCACGATCGGCTTGGGGAACTCGTAGACGCGCAACGCCAGCTCGCCGCCGGCCCGCAGCAGGTCACGGGCCGCGTCCATGCCGCTCTGCATGACGGAGAGGTCGAAGCCGGCCGAGAACTTGCCCTCGCGCCCGATGATGGCGACGGCGCCGATGGCGGCATCGCCCTCGGCCTGATCGAGTGCGGCGTGCAGCGCGTCGATCATGGCGTGGGAGATGGCGTTGGCCTTGCCGTCGTCGATGGTCACCACGAGGGTGGCGCCGTCGACGGCGGTGGTCACGGGGTTCGCAGCGTCGGTCATGGCCGCCGACGCTAGGCCACCGCGTCGTCGCGGACCCACGCCGAGCAGCGGGCGGTACCTCGTCCATCGGGCTCCGCGCCCGGGCAGGCGGGGCAACCAGCCGGCTCCTGACGCGTTCCTGACGCGTTCCTGACGCCTCTGGGCCGATCGGCCGATGCCGCTTCGTCCCCGATCTGGTGGAGTGTCGCCATGGTGGCGATCGTGCGGCGGCGAAGCGGTCGAGCGCGTCCTCGATGGCGGGGCGTCGTCGTGGTGGCCCTCGCCGTGGCGGTGCTCGGCGTCGCCTGCGGTCGAGCCGCGGACGAGGTGTCGTCGGTGCCGACGCCGCCGTTCACATGGACGCCCGGAGCCGTGCCGCCGTTCACCAACGTGATCACGATCGTGCTGGAGAACCGCACGTTCGAGGAGGTGTTCGAGGGCGACGGACCGGCGCGCGCCCCGTACCTGAACAGCCTGGCCGACGACTGGGCCCTGCTGACCCAGAGCTACGGCGTCGGGCACCAGAGCCTCACCGACTACATCGGCATGACCAGCGGGCAGCCGCCGAACGCCAAGACCCGCGTGAACTGCCTCAACTACAACTGCGTGTACCCGGCGACGACCGTGACCATCGCCGACCAGGTCGAAGGCATCGGTCGGACGTGGAAGGGCTACGTCGAGGGCATGCCGACCCCATGCCTGCACGGCGTCGAGGGGCAGCCGAACCCGTACCTGTACTGGACACCGCCGGGCAACGAGTACTCGTCGCTGGTCAACCCGTGGGTCTACTACGGCTCGATCGTGCGCAACCCGACCCGTTGCGCCGAGCACGTCGTGCCGTTCGAACAGCTCGACGCCGACCTCGCCACGGGCGACCTGCCCGACTACGCCTTGATCACCCCGAACCTGTGCAACTCGAGCCACGACTGCGACCTGCCCGTCGCCGACGCCTGGCTGGCGACGCACGTCCCGAAGATCCTCGCCAACCCCGAGTTCCGGGCGGGCGGGTTGCTGCTGATCACCTTCGACGAAGGGCCTTACCAGGACACGCGCAGCTGTTGCGGCGGTGCCAACGGCGGGCGCATCGGCACCGTCGTGATCTCGCCGCCGTGGGGCGCGACGAACGGCTACCGGTCGACGACGCCGTACAGCCTCTACTCGTTCCTCGCCACGGCGGAGGACGCGTGGGGGCTGCCTCGCCTGGCGAAGGCGGGCGATCCGACCGTGCTGAACCTCTCCGAGCTCTTCGACCCGACGTTGCACCAGGAGCAGGTGCCGGTCGGTTCGAGCGCCTCGGTGTCGGGGACGGTGCGTGATGAGCACGGCGCACCGTTGGCGGACATGGCCGTCGTGCTGGCCCGTGTGGACACCAACCTGCCTGTCGCCTCGGTGCGCGCCGGCGCCGACGGCGTCTACCGGTTCACCCGCCTCGCCCCGGGCGGCTACCGGGTCTTCGCCCATGACGTCACTGGTCGCCGCGCCTTGCGCTACCACGGGGACGTCCCGGCCGGACCACCCGCCACGACCGTCACCGCCGTCGCCCGCAGGGAGACGTCGGGCATCGATGTGACGCTGCGGCCGTCGAACGAGCTCGCCGGGCGCATCGTGACTACCGACGGCTCGCCGGTGCCCGCCGGGCTGATCGTGATCGTGGCGCAGCACGACCTGCCCTGGATCGCCGGTGCCGCCATGGTCGGGGCCGACGGCGACTTCATCGTGCGCGGCCTGCAAGCCGAGGACTACAAGGTGGCGGTCTTCGACCCGCAGATGTTCCGCGGCAGTCCCTATGTGCCGCCGGTCATCTACGACGGCGTCGACGTGCTGCGCGACCCGCAGTGGTTCGAGCACGGCACCGCGGTGCCGGTCGTCGACGGTGCGCCAACGACCACGGTGACCATCGAGGTCACCCCGGTCGTCGTGCCGTGAGCCGGGGTCGACCCGGTCGCCTCAGGCCTTGACCTTGGACCGGAACGACGAGGCCATCTGGTTCTGGTCGAAGCCCTGGGGTGCCTGTCCGGTGCTGGCGTACAGGTACAGCGCCGTGCGGTAGATGCCACCGAGCGTCGACAGGACGACGGCGACGGCGACGAGCCACACCACGAGCAGGGGGATGCCGACGAACGGCACGACCACCGACAGCGCCCCGAACAGCACGAGGCCCGGGAGCATGATCACGAAGCCGGCGAGCCCGAAGCCGGCCTGAGCGATCAGGTTCTCCCCCCAGGTCTGCTTGAACAGCGAGGCCGAGCGCTTCAGTGAGGCGATCGGGCCCGTGCCCTCGACGATCACCACCGGGATGGCGAGCCAGGTGACGATGTCCCAGGCGGCGCCGACGATGCTGGCGACGATGTCGCCGAGGAAGCCCGCCCGCTCGCGGATGGCCTGCAGGATCAGCCCGACCGTGCCGGTGAGCAGGCCCCACAACGCCAGCTGGGGGAAGCGGCTCGTGGCGCCGGCGAACGCCGAGCCGAGGCTGGGGTTGCCGCCCGAGAGCCGTTGGTAGGCGCCGCTGCACAGCACGCCGGTGAAGAACGTGACGACGACAGCGAGCACCAGGTAGCCGACGACCCCGACCACGTAGGTGAGCGGTGTGGCCGACAGCTCGTACGAGCCGCTGGTGGAGCCGACCGTCGCCGTCTCCTGCAACGTGAAGTACGCCCCGGCGCCGAGCACCCCGGCGATCACGAGCGAGGTGACGGTCGAGACGACCGGGACCACCGTCAGCTCCTTGTCCGCCTTGAGTACGGACCACGACGAGCCGAGCAGCTGCCAGCTGGCTTGGAAGCGACCCACGATGACCTCCGGACCGGTCGGTGGCTGCGCCGGTCGCGGCCACATCGAGCAGTCTCGCGCAGCCGTCGGCGCCGGCGAGCGTCACCTCCAGGCGCTGACGAGGGTGGCTGCGGCCGCCAGACCTGCGGGGAGCCGCACGTCGGTGAGGTGCTGCACCGCCCGTCGTGCCGCGGCGTCGCTCGTGTGGGCTGGCGTCGCGGCGTCGGCCAGCTCGTCCTCGATGGGGTCGAGCACCGCCCGTACGGCGAGCTGCAGCTCGTGGCCGATCGCGGCCCCGCCGTCGTCGGTGGCCCGCTCGACGGCGCGGCGCAGCTGGTCGACGGCCTCCCACGTGGCGGGATCGGCGAGCACGGTCGGACCGCCGACGTCGAGGAAGATCGGGACGAACACGCTGACGCACGGTGCGCCCAGGGCGCACGACGCCAACACGGGCGCGTCGGGGTCGCGATCGAGCTCGACGATCATCGAGGCCGCCGTCGCCTGGAAGCCGCGCACGTGCATGCACACCGTCACCCCGGCGCCGTCGAGGTCGGCGTGACGGTCGGGGAGCGGGGCGACGGCCGCCGACGTGCGATCACTCGCCGCGTCCTGCCCGTCGGCCGTGGTCCCGGATGCGCCGTGATCGCGCAGCGTGGCGCGCAGGGCGGCACCGGTCCGGTGCTCGGCTGCCGCTGCCGCCGTCACCGCGGCGCGCACGTCGGCGAAGCCCGTCGGCACGTCGGCGGGAAGGTGGGTTGCCGTGAACGAGGTCCCGGGTGCCACGCCGCCGCCCGCTCGCGTCCAGCCCCCACCGACCGACAGCCGGTTCGAGATCGACCGGTGGCCGCCCGGCGGCACGGGTTCGGCGGCCCATGCCGTGCCGGAGGTGTCGACCACCCAGGCGTCGGTCGGGTCGGCGACGAGGAACGACGACCAGTAGGGCTCGCCGGTCGTGGCGTCGGCGATGCCCCCTTGCCCGTGGTGCTCGAGCAGGTCGGTGAGGACGTCCACGGCGTCGGTCGCGGTGCGGCCACGTTCGAGCGCCAGACGGACCAGGTCCATGCCGATGAGGCCGTCGGGGGCGCGCGTCGGGTCGTCGTCCGTCCAGACCCGTTCGTTGCCGATCGCCACGCGGTGCTCGTTGACCCCGTGCTCGAAGCCCCACAGCCAGGTGGGACGGCTGCCCAGGACCCGGGCCGCCCCCGCGTCGGGGAGGGCGAGGTACTGCGTGTGCAACGCGCCGCCCGCCGGGCGGCGATCGTGCACCTCCACCACCTGCGCCTCGCCGATCGGCCGGTCGGAGCTCTTGGCGAACACCGTGCCTGCCGGACCGAGAGCACACAGCGTGTCGCACATGATCGGGCTCCCGGTGCTACTCGGCAGGTGTCGTGACGAAGTCGATGAGCCGCTCGACGGCGCCGACGAGCGTCGGATCGAGGTCAGCGTACGACGACACGCCGCCCAAGAGGCGCTGCCAGAACCGGGGAGGATCGTCCACGCCCAAGCGCCGGCAGATGCCCTCCTTCCACGGCTCGCCCTTGGGCACGTCCGGCCACGCCCGAACGCCGACGACCGACGGGTCGATCGCCGACCAGATGTCGACGAACGGGTGCCCGGTCACCAGGACGTCGGGATGGTCGATGCCGGCGGCGATGCGCGATTCCTTGGACCCGTCGACGAGGTGATCCAACAAGATGCCCAGGCGCCGTCCCGGCCGGGGGCCGAAGGCGCGCACGATCTCGCCCAGGTTGTCGGCACCGTCGAGGGGTTCGACGACGACGCCCTCGTAGCGCAGGTCGTCGCCCCACACCTTCTCGACCAACTCGGCGTCGTGACGCCCCTCCACCAGGATGCGGCTGGCGCGGGCGATGCGCGCCGGCGCGTCGGGCACGGGGACGGATCCCGACGCCGTGCGCTCGGGTCGGCGGGGCGCCTGACGCGGCGGCACCAACGTGACGCGCCGTCCGTCGACCGTGAAGCCCCCGTCGACCAGCCGGGC